>CANMLD010000084.1 GCA_947498315.1 Pseudomonadota bacterium
AGTGGCAATCGGGCTCGCCGCCGCTGCCGGGATCGTCTTCGTTCTGATCGAGGACGCGCCTCAGGGGTCGGACGTGGCGCCCATCGCTGTGGGCAGTGCGCCGACGAGAGACGTCGCAGAGAGCACTGCGCCCGTGCCCAAAGAGGTCGGGCCGGCAGCAACCCCAGCGGTGGCCAACGCTCCGCCGTTGACCCAGGAGACGCCAGCTCCAGACGTGGTCCCAGCGCTCCCGGAGCCGTTGCGGCGTGATCTGGAGGACTTTCAGCACGTACGCATCGATAGAGGCCAGCTCCAGCTCGCGATGTCGACGGTCATCGTGCTCGCGCCCGATCTGCCCGAAGGCGCAGCGGACGTGAAGCTGACCAAGCCGACGCCAGTGAAGAAGCCTCCCATCGTGAACCGGCCGGGTGGCTCGGCTGACGTCGAGCAGCGTCCATCGGGTGTTCAGGTCAAGCTGGTGGCCCTCCACGGCGGCGCACTGGAGTTCGAGGGACAGCGATTCGAGCGTGGGGAGACGCCCTCGAAGCTGCTTCAGCCCGGCAACTATTCGGTGCGGGTCTACTATCTGGACTGCGCAGCGTGCATATCCAAGACGCACAGCTTCTCGGTGGGACCCAAGACCCCGGAAGTCCTGAAGTTTCGCGCGGATTTCAAGGACGCCACCCTCGTCGTGAACGGGACGCCCGGAGCGACCGTGAAGGTCGCCGAGAAGGTCGGCAAGACCGGTGCACCGGTGTCGTTTCAGATGTCTCAGCCCACCCGTCGAGTCAACATCACCGTCTCGAAGGACGGCTTCAAGCCGAAGACCATCAACGCAATGCTCGAGACGGGAGCCGTCGTAGAGAAGATGGTCTCGCTCGAGGCGCTCTGATCGCGTCTTTCGTGAAGCAGCGACTGTCTTGACCCTCATCCCATCGGCGTTCATGCTCGCCCGGTGAGTCGGGTCATCAGCGGCAGCCGCAAGGACGGGGCATGGTGCGGACGTGCGTTCGCCGCCTGGCTCGTCGCCGTTTGTATGCTCCTCGGACTACCCGCGCGTGCGGCGGACCCTCCTGAGCTCTCTGACGAGCTCGAAGCGGCCGAGAACGACTACCGCGAGCTGCAGTATCGCGCCGTCGAACAACGATTGCGGCCACTCCTCTACCCTGTTCCCAAGTTCGAGTCGCCCGACGACCGGCTTCGGGCTCGCGAGCTCCTGGGCGCGGCTCTTTGGTTCGTGGGCGAGAAGGACAAGGCGCAACAGGAGTTTCAGCTCCTGCTACGAAAGCAGTCTGGCCACGAGCTCGACAAGTTCACCTACCCGAAGCCGCTTCGAGACTTCTTCGACGAGGTCCGAAACCTGCTGGTACAACAGGGTGACATCACGGTGGTGGTCGAGCCGGACCCTCCGATCGCCGCGCCGCCGACCGTCATCCGCATCACGCAGGAGCGCCAGAGCCGTGCCGTGGCCTTTTTGCCGTTCGGGGTCGCGCAGTTCGAGCAGACCCGCGTAGGTTGGGGCGCCTTCTTTGCCACATCTCAAGGTCTGGCCGCGCTCGCCAACATCGGCGCCTACTCGGCGTACCTCGCCATCTACAATGGCGGTGATCGTGCCGCCCAAGAGGCGCTCTTCATCACGACCATCGCCTCGGGTGCCGCCTGGATCGGCCTCACTATTTGGGGGATCATCGATGGCAACGTCGCCTACGAGCCGACCCTCGGGGTCGTCACCGAGATCGTGCCTGCCAGCAGCCTCCCGAGCGCGGAGTTGAAGTTACTGCGTCCAACCGATCCGTCCCTTCCGGGCTCACCCCGCCTCGCCGCCGACCCAACCTTGCCTTCGGAGCCACAAGCGCCGTAGCAGGGCGGCGAATCGACTTCGCGCTCCGCCGCGGGGGCGACGCACTCGAAAAGTTGGGATAAGCTCTTGCGATGCCGCAACTCATCCTGGCACCCCGAGGCAAAGGAAAACCGATCCTCTTCCCGTTGTTCAAGAAGATCACCTCGATCGGCAGCTCCGCCGACAACGACGTGATGCTCCCTGAGCCGGGGATCGCGCCATACCACGCGAACATCCTCTACGACGGCAAGAGCTTCGTGCTCTCCGAAGCTGATAAAGCCACCGAGGTGCTTGTCAACGGCCGACGGCGAAAGACCCACACGCTGACCGATCAGGACAGCCTGCGCATCGGCCCCGCGCAGCTCACCTTCTCGCTCTTCGACGAAGTCTCGACCGACGACGACGTCCCCGACTCGACGACCGCCGCCAACCACGCGCTCGAGTCGCTCGAGAAGCTCGAAGCGTTCAGCGAGAAGCTCTTCGGCATCTACGATATCTCGAGGCTCCTCGAAGCGCTGATGGACGACATCGTGGACCTCTCGAAGGCGGACAAGGGCTTCCTGATCCTGATGGACGGTGAGCGGCCCGTCGTACGCGTCGCCCGCAACATCGCCCACCGCGAGGTCGAGGACAGCCAGGTCGCGTTCAGCGATTCCATCGTCCAAAAGGTCATGGAGTCGCGCCGGCCGGTCATCGTCAGCGACGCCCTGCACGATCGCGAGTTCTCCGGCTCGACCTCGATCATCAACCTGCGCCTCTGCTCGGTCATGGCGGTACCGCTCCAGACCAAGGGCTCTTTCCTCGGGCTCATCTACGTCGGTAACGACAACATCGTGAACCTGTTCCGGCCTTACCAGCTCGACGTGCTCCGGGTCTTCGCGTCCCAAGCCGCGCTCATCATCTCGAGCGCGCTGCTCGTCAGCGAGCTGCAGGTCGACCGGAAGCGCCTCAAGGACGAGCTTCAGAACCAGCAGTTCGGCGAGATCATCGGCGCCTGCGACTCGATGAAGGCCATCTACGCCAAGATCGAGAAGCTCGCCAAGACCGACATCTCGGTGCTCATCAGCGGCGAGACGGGAACGGGCAAGGAGCTCATCGCCAAAGAGATCCACAAGCGCTCCGCTCGCGCGAAGGGGCCCTTCATCACCATCAACTGCGGCGCCATCCCCGAGAATCTGCTCGAGTCCGAGCTCTTCGGGCATGTCCGCGGCGCCTTCACCGGGGCGGTCGCAAACGCCGTCGGCAAGTTCGAAGCGGCTGACACGGGCACGCTCTTCCTCGACGAGGTCGGAGAGCTCGCGATGTCGCTGCAGGTGAAGCTCCTACGTGCCATCCAAGAGCGGCAGATCACGCGTGTCGGCGAAGCGCGCCCACGGGCCATCGACATCCGCATCCTCACGGCCACCAACCGCGACCTCCTCGACGAGGTGAAAGCCGGCCGCTTCCGCGAAGACCTCTACTACCGCCTGAACGTCGTGAACCTGCACCTGCCGCCGCTCCGCGACCGCGGCGAAGACATCGTGCTCATCGCTCAATACCTGCTCACCCGCTACGCGCGGGACTTCAGCAGTAAGGTCAAAGGCTTCACGCCCGAGGCCATCCGCGAGATCCGCCGCTACGACTGGCCCGGCAACATCCGCGAGCTCGAGAACCGCATCAAGAAGGCCATCGTATTCTCGGACGGCCTCTTCGTGACCCCGTCCGCGCTCGACTTCGCGCCCGACCAGCTGCGACGTATCCTTCCACTCGCAGAAGCGCGCGAAGAGTGGCAGCGCGAGTACATCAACGAGGTGCTCCGCATCAACACCGGCAACCGCACGAAGACCGCCCGCGATCTCGACGTCGACCCCCGAACCATCTTCCGGCACCTGGAGAAGGAGAGAGACGACGACGAGACGGGTGAGCCGTCCCCCTGACATCGTTGTCGCACCCCTACGCCCCGTCTGCTGACGTTGCGCCCCGGAAGGGTGATGTAACTGCCCGATATTTTGGGATAATTTCTCACGTGGCGCGACTGGCGCGGCTTTTGCTTGTGCCGGCTCTCGTATGTGGTTCCGCCTCCCGCTGCGTATTTGCTCCTCCGGTCCCCGACGAGACGACCACGACCGAGGGGTTGAGTATCGACCGAACGAAGGTCTCTCCTCTCACTTCGGTCTTGGTTCGGCGAGCTCGCATCCCGGGTTCGGTCGCGAAGTTCGATATCACCGACGCGATACAGCGGCCCTCGGGCTCATCTCCCATCTACGTCTCGTGGTGGGTGGGCTTCGATCCAAAGAGTCCCATCATCCCTCCCACACCAGCGGAAGCGACCTCCTTCGAAGTGGTGCCCTGCGACTCACCGGAGCTCCGCGCCGAGGACGAGCCGGTGACCGTGCTGGTCGAGGCGTTGGTGGGGACCTCTCAATCGATCGCCTACGACTTCCAGCGAGCCGATCCGCGCTTCGCGGCCGACGGCTCGGAGCTGATCTTCCTACAGTGGACTCTCGTGGTGGAGGGGCAGATAGAGGGGTGCGTCGAGACGGCGGCTTCAGGAACGGGGCCAGAATGACGGGTATGCGTCGCCGCGGGTTCCGCAGCGCCCTGCCTGTGCTCTGGTGGGCGATGCTTCTGGCGCTCCTGGGCGCGTGCGGCGCCAGCACGGACTCTAGCTTTGCTCCCCCCGTCCCGGACGAGACGACCACGACCGAAGGATTGAGTATCGATCGATCGAAGGTCTCTCCGCTCACCTCGGTCGTGGTTCGGCGGGCTCGCGTCCCGGGTTCGGTCGCGAAGTTCGATATCACCGACGCGATACAGCGGCCCTCGGGCTCATCTCCAATCTACGTGTCGTGGTGGGTGGGCTTCGATCCAAAGAGCCCCATCATCCCTCCCACACCAGCGGAAGCGACCTCCTTCGAAGTGGTGCCCTGCGACTCACCGGAGCTCCGCGCCGAGGGCGAGCCGGTGACCGTATTGGTCGAGGCGTTGGTGGGGACCTCTCAATCGATCGCCTACGACTTCCAGCGGGCCGATCCGCGCTTTGCAGCCGACGGCTCGGAGCTGATCTTCATACAGTGGACTCTCGTGGTAGAGGGGGGGATAGAAGGGTGCGTCGACACGGCGGCTTCAGGAAGGGGGCCAGAATGACGGGTATACGTCGGCGCGGGGTCCGCAGCGCCCTGGCTGTACTTTGCTGGGCGATGCTTCTGGCGCTCCTGGGCGCGTGCGGCGCCAGCACGGACTCTAGCGCGGCGGCGCTCGCCTTTGGTCCCACGCCTCAATGCGAGGTGGACACGCAATGTGGCCAGGGGTCATGCCACACTGAGCTGCGTATATGTCTCGCCGGCGAAGCACCGAAGCGGACCGTCGGGTTCATCGTCGAGCCGAAGGAGGACCAGCACCTTGCGCCGGCGCACTTCGCGTCCGTCGCGCTCGAAGGCCCCACGCCCACCGTCGACATCACACTCCCGAAGACCGTGACTCTCACGGGGCGAGTTACGGTTGAGAACAACGGCCTCGAGCCCGGGCTCGAAGCCAGCATCGTCGCGGTGGCCGAGGAAGACGTCATCGATGGAGAGAATCGGGCTGCGCAGACCGTCACGACGGATGAGTTCACGCTGACGCTCCAAGCCGGAGTCGCCTATACCATCCACATCACGGCGCCCGGCCCCGACACCGGCCGTCCGGCCTACCGAGAGTCGCTGACGCTCACGGAAGACAGCTACCAGACCTTCCTTCTGCCGGCGATGCAGTCATTGCCAACACTGGTGGGGCGAGTCGTTCGTATAGCGGGAACTCGAACCGAACCCTTGTCGCAGCTGCGGGTCACAGCGATCCACGTCGACACCGGGCACGCTTGCACCGCCGTGACGACTGGCAAGCTCGGTGACTATCGCCTCCGCTGCCCTCATGAGAAGGGTAGCTACGCGATCGTGGTAAGGCCGACCGCCGATGGCCCAGTCGTCCCCGCCTTCCGTGCACGCCTCGCGTGGGGCACGAGCTTCATCGACCACTGGCCTGTCCGGGCCGGCGAGAACCACGTCCCCGACATTCGAGTCCCGCTCGAGTCTCCCGACTTCGACGTCACCATCCAGGTCAGGAGCCCCGACGGCACCCCCATCGAAGGCGCCGAGGTCGGGCTTGTCGCCACGTTGCCCGACGGCCAGACGTGGTTCGACGCGGAGCTGCGTCGGACGGCGACGACTGACCGCAACGGGGTCGCCATCTTGAGCGCCGTCGCCGCCGGGTACGAGCTCTGGGTAACGCCGCATGCAGGCCAGCCGTGGGCAGACTTTCGTGAGCTCGACTGGATCTTCACAGAGGAATTGGTTCGGGTAATCACCGTCGAAGCGCGTGAGCGCGTCCGCGGATCCGTCGTGAGCGCGTCCGGGGCTCCCGTCCCTTATGCCACCGTGACTGTTCGCCGGCTTTCGGACGTCGAGGGCGGCGAGGCCCGCGAGTTCGTCGGCGAAACCACCGATACCGGGAGCTTCGACGTGCCTTCAGAGAGCGGTCCGGTGGAGATCGAAGTGAAGCCCCGCACCGAATCCGGGCTCCCACGCGTCGTGAAGCGTGGCCTCGTGCTCGGCGATGATGGCCTCACCACCGATATCACGGTGCCGGCGCCTCTCATCGTAGAGGGATCCGTCTTTTCACACGGAGGTGAAGCTACCGTCCCAGGTGCTTCGGTTGAGGCCTACGAGCAGGGCCCGTCCGGGGCTTGGGAGCGGGTCGGTGACGCGAAGACCGATGAGACGGGCCGCTACTTCCTCATGTTGGGACCAGCGCAGTGATCGCATGGTGCACGTGAACCGCTCCGCAGGCCTACCCGTTTGGGCAGGAGGCGAGCGCGTTCGGGCAGCGAACACTGGCCCTATTGCCGTCTCGACCTAAGTTGGGGGCCGCCCTGTAGGAGGTTCCATGCGTCTCGGTCTACGACTCTCTCCTCGCGCCATCTTCGCCCGATTTCGCCATTCGCGGTCCGTGAACACAGGGGTCAGTTGGGCACCCGGCATCCTTGCCCTGACCGTGGTGGTCGCGCTCGTTGGGATCTACTCCGTCCCCGCAGCCGTCGGGCTCGTCGCATTTGCAGCGGCCGGGGCCTTCGTTCGCGGTCGCTCGATGTTGTCGCAGCCGGTGCGCGAGGACCCGCGAGTCCTTCAGGCGCTCAAGATGGCCCGGCAAGAGCTCGACGCGTTCGAGAACGACGTCCAAGCGGAGACGACTCAGCCGGAAGGCCCTCGCGGTGCGACCCTTCGCACGCTTCGTACCGAGAGCCCTTTCGGCTCTGCGGTTACGAGCGTCAGGTTCGCTGGGGAAGCGCCGCTCATCGAAGTGGCGATCGAGGTGGGTTGCATGGCAGACCTTACCTTCGTCGTCCGTCGTCGTCGCTCCGTGGCCGACCTCGCGCCGCTGGTCGAGAACACGGTCGTCCCTGGGCACCGCACCGAACTACGTCTGCGCCGCATGACGCTCCCCGACTCGCTTTCACCGAGCTTCGACGCGGCCTCGTCGCGTCCCCGGTGGTTCCGTGACTTGCTCGACACCGGGCTCGCCAGCCTCGTCGCCGAGCTCTCTGATGATCCTCACTTCCGTGTCGAAGACCTGGTCTTCGATCAGGACCGAGTCCGTCTCCTCTTCTCGTCGGCTGGCGAACCGGCCACGAGCCCGTGGTTCTACGAGGTCCAGTTGCGGGCCCATCGTGCGGCCATGGTCTTGCACCGGCTGCTCGTCCATGCCACGGATGCGGACCACCCCGAGGTCTGACAGGTTTTCCGACCGGTTAAACGGCCGCTCTCGAGGCCGTGAACAGGCGTGCCGATCTCGAACGGGGATTTTGTGCGATCTCCGCCAGAGTGGCTTTGGCACCCGTGAGGGTGGCCGTCGCCCACACGCCTGAGTCGAGCCCCTTCTCGAGTGCAGCGCGGACGCGCGTCTCCTCGCCGCTGTGGAATGTCAGCAGAGCAACGCGCCCGGCCGGGAGCATGAGGGCGGGCAGGACTCGAAGCAGCGCGTCGAGATTGTCCGTCTCTCGGTTGACCGCCATGCGGATGGCCTGAAACGTCCGCGCCGCCGGGTGTGCCTGAAAAGCAGAAGTCTGCTTCGTCTTCGGGTCTAGGCCCTTTGCCCGGAGTACGACGCGCACGAGGTCGCGGGTCGTGCGCGGTGGGGACGGCGACTCGAAGGCTTGCGTGATGGCGAGGGCGACGTCTTCGGCGTCAGGCTCGTCGCCGAGCGTCAGTAAAGCGTCCGCCAGCGACGCCGCGTCCCGGCCCGCAAGCCACTCCGCCGCCGACTTCCCGCGCGTCTGATCCATGCGCATGTCGAGAGGGCCGTTCTGCTTGAGCGAGAAGCCGCGTTCGGGCCTATCGAGCTGCATCGACGACACGCCGAGGTCGGCGAGGAGCCCATCGACCCCCGAAGCCCCCTCGAGTTCGAGGACTTTTGCCGCGCCCGCGAAGTTTGTCGCGTGCCCTTTCACCGGGAGACCATCGAGCCGGGCGAGGGTACGCGCCATCTCGGTTCGGTCGAGATCGAGCGCGATGACGCGACCGCCGGGCGCGACGCGCTCCGCAAGCGCCTCGGTGTGGCCGCCGTAACCGAGGGTACAGTCGAGGAGAACCGCACCGGGCTCGGGCGCGAGGAACGCCAGGATCTCATCGAGCATGATGGAGCGGTGCCGACCCGCCGGGGTCTGACCGCGTTCGAGGACCCGGGCTACGGCGTCTGGATCTCCCTGTAGTTCCTTGTACTTCTCGCCGAATCGGCGCGGGTGAGTGCCCGCGTAGCGCGGTCGACGTGGGGGGCGTGGAAGCTTGGGATCGTCAGTCACGACGGGCTTATCGCATGTTCATGGCGAGGGCCCCACATTTCCGATAGCCTCATGGCCAATGAGAGACGCACTACGCCGCATCTGGTCCACGTTGCCTTTTCTCCTCGCTCCTCTCGCGCTCTCTGCCTGCGGGGACGACGATCTAGAAGCTGGGGCAGCCACCCCACTCGAGATCCAGACAGCGCTTCCCTTCACCACCCTCGTCGCTGGGGAGTCCGTCACAGTGACGTGTGCAGGCGTGCGCGGCACTCTCGTCGACGGGTCGGTCACGAGCTTCGAGCTCATCGTCACGCCGGAGCAAGGGATCGAACGGGCGGCAATGGACCTCCGCTTCGAAGCGGCTGGGAGCTTCACCGTCGCGTGCCGGGCCCCGCTCTTCGAGCTGACGGACACGTCCCCCGAGACCGTCGTGGTGACTCCTGCCGCCGCCGCGTCGGCCTCGATAACGCTCGAGCCACCGACGTCGGCCGCGGGCGAGCCCGTGACTCGGCGCTGCGTGCTTCGTGACGACTACGGCAACCCCATCGACAGCGTCGCCAGCAGCGTTGTGACTCCCGCGCATGGCTTCTCCGAGGTGGCCTCGGATTCGGCAGGGATCTCGACGCTCATGGCCCAGCGAGCCGGGCAGTACGTCGTTCAGTGCCGCTGGGACGGCACTCCCGTCATCAGCCCGACGACGAACTGGGAGGTGGCCCCCGGGCCTGCAGCGGAGGTCGTCGTGAAGGCCATCCCGGACCAGCCCGCCTACCCGAAGAGCGCCAAAGTCGAGATACAGGTCGATGTGTTCGATGCCTACGGTAACGTCGTGGCGACTGGGGCGCCGGCTGAGTCGCTAGAGGCGTCCACTGGTGGCACCGTGACCGGTTCGGCCGTCACGTTGGCCGAGTCGGGGAAGACCACGGTCACGGCAACCTACGGTGGCGCCTCGGGCAGCACCACGCTCGAGATCGACCCGAACCCGCCCACGTTGGTCGTCAATGACCCCGCGCGCGGCACGACCATTGATGGAGAGGCCTTCATTCAGGTCTCCGGTCAGGTGAGCGACGACCGGGGTCTCGGCCCGGTCTTCGCTGGAGAGGTGGAGCTGCCGACCGACGGAGAGGGACGCTTCTCGACGCAGATCCCCGCCACGTTCGGCGTGAACACGATTCACTTCCGAGTGAGCGACCTCGCCGGCAACCTCGCCCAGACGTGGCGGTCGTCGGTGTGGTCGTCCGAGTGGTTCGAGATGATCTCTGCGGCCCCGGAGGCGGACCACGTCCCCGGTGGCGCAACGCTCGTGCTCACGCAGGCGATCTTCGACGACGGCCTGACGCCAGGCAACATCGACGGCGCGGTACGGCCAAAGGATATCGCAGACATCGCCAAGATCATCCTGGCAAACGTGGACTTGAAGTCGCTGGCCCCGGAGCCGCTGACGAGCTTCCTCGGGTGCGATTACCACATGGACGAGCTGGAGATCGAGGATGCGGACGTGAAGATCACGCTCGAGCCCGGCCACGCGAAGCTCGAGTTCACGCTCTACGGGTTCTCGCTGAAGGTCTCGAACTCCGGCGGCTTTCTCTGCTCCTTCCACTGGGGCAAGGAGCCAGGCGAGCTGCTCAGCGGCACCGGCCCGCTCAACTTCAGCGCGAAGGCGATCAAGGCCGTAGCCCGAGTGAGCGCAAAGGCGCAGGACGGGAGCGCGGCCGTGACGGTCGACCTCGACGACCTGGTGCTCGAAGGGACCTATAACGTCGACATCATCGTCATCGATGACATCGTGGACGGGTTCTTCAACATCTTCCTCGGCCTCTTCAAAGGCATCCTCGGAGACGTCATCTCGAGCCTCTTCTCGACTCTCTTCGACAGCCTGAACTTGAATCAGGCGCTCGACGTCCCCGTCCTCGGTAGCGACTCGCCCAACTCGGTGCGGCTCGAGACTAGCCCTGGTCAGATCAGCTTCGAAGACGATCGCGTCGTCGTTGCGCTTGACGCACGCGCTCGGGCCGACGCGCCGAAGCGCCCCCATGAGGTGCTCGGCTCGCCCCGTTATGCGGGCTGCGGTTCGCCGGCGGCAATCCCCGCGTCCTTTGAGGGGGCGGCGCTCGTGGCGCTCCACGACGATCTCCTGAACCAGATCTTCTTCTCGATCTGGGACGGCGGCTCGCTCGACCTCTCCCTCTCGGGGGACGCGCTCGGTGACATCGATCTCGCCGGCTTCGGCGTGACGGACCTCGTCGCCGACGTCGACGCGTCGCTCGCGCCGATCGTGAACGGCTGCGACGGCGCGGCGGAGGTCGAGATCGGTGACCTCTACATCGACGCGACCTTCAAGATGGGCGGGACTCCGACTCGCATGGCCTTCTGGGTACAGGGCAAAGTCGGCCTCGCCTTCACGGTCGGGCCCGACGCGAATGGTCAGAGCGCCATCGACTTCGCGCTCAGCGGCCTCGACGCCCTCACCTTCGAGGTGGTTGCGAATGAAGGCATCTTCGCGGGCAACGACGAAGGGCTCATCAGCCTCGTGAAGGACGCGCTCATCCCGCAGCTCCTCGGCGGCGCGCTCGACGATCTCGGTCCCATCGCGCTCCCCGCCATCCCGCTGTCCACGCTGTTGCCCGGTGTTCCGGAAGGCCTCGAGCTCCGCATCGGGCTCACGGCGGTCGAGACTGGCGGTGGGCTCACGCGCGCGACGGGCGGCCTGGAGTAGACCATGTGGGAGCTCGTGAAGATCGTCATCTACGGCGCGGTAGTGCTCGTTCTCGTGCCGTACACCCTCATCGCCCTCGCCGGCATCGGCGTTGGGATGTTCCGGCAGCTCGGACCGAAGGCCAACAGTGGCGCTCAGGCACCGAAGGCACCCACGGACACCTGACTCTCAGCTCTTCTTCTTCACCGCGATGACGGTCACTTTGTCGTCCTTGACCTTGACCTTCAACTCGACGTCCGCGCCGAGATGTGCACGCGCTTGCTCGCGCTGACGCTCGACCGACTTCTCGAAGGACGACAGCGAGAGCTTCGAGACGTCTTCGCCACGGGCGCGTCGTGCGGCCATGTACTCGTCGAAGAGCGGTGCTACGGAGGGGCGCGGCGCTTTCACTTCGGGTGGCAGCGGCGGTTGCGTCATCGAGACGGCGGTGGGTTGCCGAAGGGTGGGAGCCATCGCGCGCACCTGCGGGACGGACGCCGGCTCCGGCGGAGGCACCTTCTGCGGAGCGACGGCGCGCACCGTGAGCACCTCCGGAGGGGGGGCCGAGACGGCGCGAGGCGGCGCGCTCTCGGGCGAGGGCGGCTTGCCCAACAACTGCGCGAGAAACGCTTCGGCTGACTTCGCGGTGTGATGTACCCGCTTCTCCTCAATCGGGGCGTCGTTCGAGAGCTCCGGACCGGCTTCGGCGCCTTGAGCACGCCTGACGGCCGATTCGGCACGTTGGCTTGCCTGACGTTCGGCCTGCGTCGTCGCGCCGCGCCGGTGGGTGCCGTCTTCGATCTCCCGCACGACGCGGTGCCAGTAGGCTTGATAGGTGCCCAGGCGGGCGAGGAACTGCTGGTACTTGTAGCGAACGACGAAGAGCGGCGACCGGACGAGCTTGGTCTTCAGGACCATTCGCTCGAGACGCTCGCGCTCCGGGCCAGGTTCGCGCTTCTCAAACCCAAGAAAGTACTGATCGTATTTGCGTCGCACCTCCTCGAGCAGGACGGTCATGTCGTCGAGCTCGCGGAGCTGCATGGTCTGAATGTCGGGGTCTCGACTCACCACGCCAGTATTGCACACGTGTCGAGGAGAACGGAACGCGCCCGGGTGGCGAATTCCGGACTCGGCGCACGGGTATGGAAGGCACGGCTTCCTTGACGATCGCGAGAGCCCATACGATAGAAGTGGAGTCGCACGCATGGGTCCCCCCAAGCGGCGTCGTGCAAACCGGGCAGGAGTCCCCTCGATGAAGCAGCGTATCTCCTTGGCATTGTCGCTTGCGATCTCAGCTGGCTCACTCACGCTCACTGGTTGCAAAGACCCGTCCGCGAAAGACGTGTCCGACTGGATCCTCGAGGGCCGGTTCAACAAGATCGAAGAGTTCATCGGAAACGCCGAGATGCCCATCGCTGAGCGCGTCGGCGGCGTGGTCGCTCTCGTCGACGACGGCGATGTGAAGCGCCTTCAGCAGATATTGGCGGGCGTCAAGACGAGAGACGAGCTCATCAAGGGCGTCGGCGCGGCGCTGATGGAGCGGCTCGCAGGCGACGCCGCGATGCGCAGCCAGGTCACTACCAAAGACGCGGTCTTCGTCATCTTACCGCTCGCACCCGAAGCCGATCGACCGGCGCTCCTGACGGCGGTCAGCGACTGGGGCTTCTCCGGACTCAATGAGGCGACGCCGCGCGACGAGCTGCTGAAGCGTGTCAACGGACTGCAGTTCGTCGGCCAGATCCACCAGATGGGTGCTTACGGTATCCCAGTGGCATCGTTCCTACTCGGCCACGGCGTCGACACCAAGAGCATGGGACCCTTCCTGTTCAAGGAGGCCAAGTCGCCTGAACACCAGCGGATGGTGGTGACGGCGCTTCAGCGCCTCTTCCGCATCGACAAGCTATCGCCGCCCTGGGATCTGCTGGACGCAGCCCGAGGCTTCGGACTGCCGGAGACGGTCGACTTCCTGATCGAGACCTATCTCAACGAGCGTTTCGAGGGATCCCTGCGGTCGTCGGCGCTGGCAGCGGCACAGGACCTCGTCACCGGCGTCGGGCCGGAAGGCGAGAAGATCCCGAGCATCTTCGACACACCGGAGAAGAAGAAGACCCTGATGGCTGCCCTCGGGCGCCTGATGGCTTCCCGCATCGCGACCGACCGCTGGGACGCAGCCACCCTCATGCTGATCGTCGCTGGCACGGACGCCATCGAGCCGATCTTCGCGGGCTTCAAGGGCGACCTACGTCTGTACACGCGTGAGCTTCCCGACGGTCAGATCTGGCTACCCGACTTCGCTATCGTCGACCTCTGCAGCAAGCGGCTGAAGCCCCAAGCCGCGATCGCTCAGCCGCTCGTAGCGCAGTGGCTCATGAAGGGCGACCGCGTACAGAAGGCCATGAGCGTGCTTTGCCTCAAGGTGCTCGGCGTCGCGGAGGCCTCCGACAAGCTCAAGATCCTGACTTCCGACGCAACCAGCGTCGAAGACATCTTCTTCCCCGGCGGTAACAAGAGCCGGCGTGAGGCCATCGCGTCTGGTCTGCTCACCGAGCTTACGGTGGGCGCGCTGGCTCAGAACGCCATCGAGACACTGGCCTTCGCGGTCGAGCTCAACAAAGAGGTCGACGCCAAGACCCTGAGCGAGGCCGATGCCGCGCTGAAGGGCGAAGCGGCACTGGCCATCTTCGCCTACACAGGCGATCCCTTGAAGTTCGCCATCGATCGCTACGTCGAGCAGAAGCGTGGCGGCGGGCAGGGCAACGCCAACGATGCCGTCCTGCCACCCGCGCCAGGAGCAGAAGGGGCGGTCGAAGGGGCGGCTCCCGGCGCCAACGTGCCCGGAGCCGCCGCGGTGCCTGAGACCAAGACCAAGTAAGTGTCGTCCTCCTCCTCAGACGCGGTGGCTGCCGGGCGCGGCTTCCTCGTCATCGCGGGGTCGAAGGCGTACTTCATCTTATCGGCCGCTACCATCTCCCTCGGCCTACCGCGGCTCTTTGGCGACCCGGCGCGTTTCGGTGAATACCGGGTCGTCAATGGGTTCGCGACCCTTCTGAACATGGTGGTCGTCACCGCCGGGATGCAGGCGACAGCGCGGGTTCTGGCGCTGGGTCCAGGAGCGGTCAAGGCGTCAGCGACCGCCGGGGCGCTCTTGGCGCTCGCGATTGGCGTGGCGATCGCGACGCTCGGGCCGACCATCGCCGGCTCGCTCCTCAATGATCCGAGCCTCGCCAGCCCTGTGGCTCTCACGGCGGCGGTCGTGTCTGCCTATGCGCTTTATGGCGTAGTAGTCGGCGTCTTCAATGGCGCTCGACGGTTCGTCGGCCAAGCGCTGCTCGATATCACCTTCTCGACACTGAAGCTCGTCCTCGTCGTCGGTGCAGTCGCCGCCGGTTTCGGGCTCACGGGGGCAATCCTCGGCTTCGCCGGATCGGTCGTCCTCGCGATGCTCGTTGGGGTGATCGCGCTCTCGCGTTCACCGCTGCGCGAGACCGCAGACGGGGAGCCCGTGCGCATCACGACCGTGCTCGTGGTGATGGCGCCCTTTCTCGGTACACAGCTCCTCACCAACCTCTTGATTCAGCTAGACGGGATCGCGGTGAAGAGTCTCTTGGCTGACCCGCTCAGTGCCGCGTCTGCAGCCGACTTGTCGGGGCTCGCGGCGGCTCTCGGCATCCCCGATCCTGGGCTTGCGGAGCCGAAGCGCGTCATCGATTGGGTGTCGGGCGTCTTCGGCGGTGCCAAGAACATCGCGCTTCTGCCTTACCAGGCGACCTTCGCGCTCACGTTGGTCGTGTTTCCCCTCGTCACGGAAGCGAGTCGTGGTGGTGATCCTGACCGCTCGCGCGCCGCCGCTCGTGGGTCCCTGCGTTTCACCGCGTTGCTCGGCGGCGTCGTCGTGGCGGCCGCGATCGGACCGGCGGAGCCGATCCTCGGGTTCCTCTTCGGACCCGGTTACATGCAAGCCGGCGCGGGGTTGCGCTTCCTTCTCGTCTCCGGGGTCCTGCTGTCGCTCCTCTCGGTGCTCGTGGTCGTCCTGAACGCGTCTGGGCGCGAGGGCCTAGGTCTCCTCGTGACCGCGACGGCCGTGCTGTCGAGCGGGCTGACGGTCACGCTCGCGCTTTCGGCGCCAACGGAGTCCGGTACCGGGCTCTTCCTGCGCCTTGGGCTCGCGTCGTGTGTCTCCATCTTCGTGGGGACCCTGGTGGGCGCGCTGGCGCTGCGACGTGCACTCGGTCCGGTGGTCCCCTGGTCCAGCTTGCTTCGGGTCGCGGTCGCGCTGGCCGCGTCGTGGGTGGTAGGTGCGCTCGTGCCAGGGCAGGGCCTCGTCGCAGTGGGGCTCGGAGTCCTATCGGGAACGGCTACTTACGGGCTCGTCCTCATCGGGACGAGAGAGCTGGGCCCTGCTGATCTCGGCGTCATCCGCCGTATCGTGGCCCGCCGTAGTTCGTCGAAGGTGAAGAGTTCGTCGAAGGTGAAGAGTTCGTCGAAGGTGAAGAGTTAGTCGAAAGTGAAGAGCTGATGGAGTTGACATGAACAGGACATGCCGGAGAGGCCTAGGAGTCTGCTGTTTTTCGGACCGAGCAGGCCGAAGCGATGCCGCGTGGAGCAAGGAGGATGTCAAGTGACGCCCAGGGTGTACCACTGGGTACGTGAGGACGTATCGCAGACATCTGACGCCGCTCCCGTGCGGCAGCGCGAAGGCATGCGACGGGAGAAAAACAGCAGCCTCCTAGGGTGCCTCGCCATCCTTTGGGTCGCGGCGATGATGCTGGCGCCATCGGCTTGTACGGGTGGTGAGACACCCGGTCAGAAGCTGCAGTTCGCGGTCATGACCTACAACCACTCTCTCCGCTGGGGGAACCTGCAAGCAGCGGCGGCCTATCTGAAGGCTGATAAGCGTGAGGAGTGGCTCAAGCGGCGTCGTCGGCTCATGGAGACGGTGAACCTCCTCGACTATGAGCTCGTCGATGTCCGTCACCTGGAGATGACCTCGCTCGACGCGGAGGTGACCGTCACCTTCACCTGGAGCACGAAGACGTCGAACATCGTCGAGACGACGTCGATCCTGCAGACCTGGAAGTACCTCGACGAAGAGAAGCGGTGGGAGCTCGAAGGGCAGAAAGAGATCGAACGCGAGATCCCTCTCGAGAGCGAGAGCATCGAGGGCGAACTTTGATTCGTGTCGCCCGAACTACCGAGTAGTGGATCGATCGCGCTAACATCCCGTAATAACGCTGAATACCCCCTTTGCAAAAGCGAAGCGATTTTCTGGCGCCCTTGGCTGACCTGGCTTAGCGTGCTGTTGGATGAATGCGCCTGGACGAGCGGTGTTCTTGCTCGTCTGGCTGTCGGCTTGCGCTGGCAGCGAGGGGGCCCCGGTGCGCCCGTCGCCATTGGACTCACTCCCCGAGTCCTTGGCGACGGTGCCACCACCTTCACTCTCCATCTCGTCAGAAGAGGCTAGGCAAGAGGCACTACTTCAGGAGCCACCGCCCCTACGGCTGCGTGCTCTGGACCGCGAGCCCATCTCAAACGCCTACGCGATCGACGACATCGACAACCTGCTCTTTCGAGTTCAGCCCGAGTCGGTACGGGAGTCCGTACGCGCCATCTACGTTCAGCGTGGCGGAACCTTTCTTTGGAGTGACGGCCTCGTCCTGACGCCCGCAGCCGAGGCGCTCTTGCGGCTGATCAGTGATCTCCCTGACCATGGGGTCCGCCGCGAGCTGGTCGGAGCCGCGCTCATCGAGAACCTAGCCCACGCGGCGCACTGGATTAGCGAGCTGCTGGGCGAGCTTCCGAAACGCGCCAAATGGGGCTTCGAGAGCTTTGGTGTTCGGTCCAATTTGGCGCGCTTACGGCTGTTGCTAACCGAGGAGCTCGACATCCGGCTCACTGGCGCGGCGCTCGCGCTGGTGCGGCTGCTCGGGCTCTTGGACGTTGGCGGCGACGATCTCGCGGCGCTCCTGCAGGAGGACCAGGCGCGGCTGGCCTTCGTGCGCTCGCTGGTGCCCCACTCCGAGCGATACGAGCGGCTGGTGAAGGCGCACCGACTCTACGGAGCCATGCATGACTTCGAGGACTGCTCAGGGTTCGCAGGTGGCGCGAAGCTGGTGGTGGGTCGGCGTGACCCGCGTGTGCCGTGTTTGCGTCGCCGGCTCGAGGTCGAGCTCGACGGGCTCTCTGGGATGCGGAAGGTGCCGGCATGGGCGAAAGACGATCGTTCTGAAGGCGACTCCCACGACGAGCGCTTGGCGTGGCTGCTCACCCGATTTCAGGAGAGCCGCGCGCTGCCGCCCTCAGGCGACCTCGACGAGGCGACCATCGCCGCGCTCAGCGTGCCGCGGCGGGCGCTCGTGGACCAGATCCGGACGGCCATGCGGGCCGTTCGCGGCAGCGGGAGCCGCGGAAAGGGCACCTACGTGCTCGTGAACATTCCCGAGTTTACCGCCGAGTTGGTCGTAGACAGCGAAGTCCGTCGTCGCCATCGCGTCGTGGTGGGCTACTCCTACGGCACCGGCGGTGGCCGAACAAAGCTCCTCACGTCGAGCATCGAGCGCGTGGTCGTGAACCCGGGCTGGACGCCGTCCGATGGCATCCTTCAGAACGAGCTGCTCCCCAAGGAGAAGGCGGACCCGGGCTATCTTCAGCGAGAGGGCTTCAGCCGTTTCGTCCGGCCGAACGGGCAGGAGGGCTATTACCAACTCCCTGGCGACCGCAACGCGCTGGGACGCGTGACGCTCAACTTCGAGAACCAGAACTTTCTGTATCTGCATGGGACGCCTGACGAGACGGCTTTCGGCTATGTCAGCCGCGCGCTTTCACACGGGTGCGTCCGGGTGCAGGACGTCGAGGCTTTCGCGCTCGACGTGCTCGACGTCGCAGGCGGGATGACGGCCACGGAGTTCGAGCGCGCGCTCGATTCGAGGCGAAAGGTCGAAGTCAAGCTGGAGAGGCCGGTCCCCATCGCGATCGACTACTATCGTGTGTCCGTCGCTGACGACGGTCTCGTGCGCTTTTTGCCCAACATCTACCGCTTCTAGTTCAGTCGTAGAGCTCGGGCTCCGGTGCGAGGGCATCGTCAGTCGCGTTCGGCTCGACCGCCCAGCGGATCGCGGAGGCAAGCGCCCAGGCTGCGGCTGGCAAGAAGGCGCCGAGGAGAGCGATCTCGCGCAGCGCGACCAGAAAACCGCGGCCGGCTTCGCCGCCGCTGTCTTTGAGCGCGAGGGGGGTAATGAACGCGAAGAGGTAGAAGGTCGCGGCGGTCCCTACCACGCGAGCGATGGCGGCGCGGTGGCCAAGATGCCTCGGTCGGAACAGCGCAGGGATGGCGAGCAGCCCGAAGAGCAGTGGCAGGAAGTAGATGGACAGGTAGTAATACGATGAGAACTTGACCTGACCTATCATGCGCGCCGCCCCTTCAGCGCCTTTCACCATCTTGGCAGCCGCGCTCT
>CANMLD010000085.1 GCA_947498315.1 Pseudomonadota bacterium
CTCACTCTGGCCCGCGCTCACTCTGGCCCGCGCTCACTCTGGCGCGCGCTCACTCTGGCCCGCGCTCACTCTGGCCCGCGCTCACTCTGGCCCGCGCTCACTCTGGCCCGCGCTCACTCTGGCCCGCGCTCACTCTGGCCCGCGCTCACTCTGGCCCAGGAGAAAGACTCAAGAGCGGCCCGGCTGACTCGAATCCCCCACTTCCGCTGGTACTCAGCAACGCATAGAGGTCGTCTGGTACATTCCGAATGGAGCGCAGGCATGGCGTGCTCCTGAGTCCGACGGCCGGGACGAGTCCCGCACCGGCGCATGCAACGTGCTGCGCATGCACTTTGAAGTCGACGTCAGTGGCCTCGCCGGGTCGGCCGGCTGGCGCGAGCTGGTGGTCCCCAGATCACGTCACGGCTCACGGTTCGACTCGGCGATTCGAGAGTACGAAGGCCGTCAATGCA
This sequence comes from Pseudomonadota bacterium, assembly GCA_947498315.1. Classification (GTDB taxonomy): domain Bacteria; phylum Myxococcota_A; class UBA9042; genus SXOO01. The sequence continues at coordinate 453 of CANMLD010000085.1, forward strand.
GCCGCCTGCCCTTCGTCGATGAGCCCTCCGAAGGCTGGCATCCCGCGGGCAGGTACCCCAAACCAGATGACCTGATGGACGGCGCTCGGTGAGTAGCCGTGGCTCCAGCGTTCATCGGTAAGGTCGGGACCAGGGGCGTAAGCGTTGGACGGCATGTGGCAGGCCGCGCAGTGCCGGCCGAAGAGGGCGGCGCCGGCCGCGATCGTCGCTGGATCGGAAGGGAGCACGACGCCGGGGACCTCTCCGTGGTCAGGCCCTCTTTCAGCGGTCTCCGTTTCGGTAGTGCGCGGTGATGGTTGAGTCGGCGACGGCTCGGGAGTCGTATGAGCGCAACCGAGGAGCATCAAGGCGGCGGCGCAATGGCGCCTCATCCCGGCGTCTCCGCAGTGACCCGGAGGACCTCAGCGAACGTGGTCTCGCCGTCGAGCATGCGCCGGATGGCGGCTTCCCTGAGTGTCATCATTCCCTCTCTGCGGGCGACGCGGTTGAGCTTTGGCGCGTCCGCACGTTCGTGGATGAGCTGCCGGATGGAGTCGGTCACGGGGAGGATCTCGAAGATGCCGATGCGGCCGACGAGCCCCGTGCCGCGGCAGAGGTTGCAGCCCTTGCCTTCGTAGACTTTCACGCTGTCGGCGCCGTCGTGGAGGTGGACGCCAAGCGCCGTAGCCTCTTCACGCTTGAGAGGGCGTTCCACCCGGCATGAGGGGCATACGCGCCGCACGAGGCGCTGGGCGAGGATGGCGATGAGGCTAGAACCCACGAGGAAGGGCTCGATTCCGAGGTCGATGAGGCGGCTGACCGACGACGCCGAGTCATTGGTGTGGAGCGTGCTCATCACGAGGTGGCCGGTCAGCGCGGCCTGAATGGCGTGCTGCGCCGTCTCCTGATCTCGGATCTCGCCGACCATGATGATGTCGGGGTCTTGGCGGAGCACGGTGCGAAGCGCGCTGGCGAAGGTGATGCCGGCCTTCCGGTTCACCTCCACCTGATTGAACTCCTCGAGCACCATCTCGATGGGGTCTTCGATGGTGATGCAGTTCACGTCGGGCGTGGAGCGGGCCTTGAGCGCGCTGTAGAGCGTGGTCGTCTTACCGCTCCCGGTCGGGCCGGTGACCAAGATGATGCCATGTGGGCGCCCGACGAAGCTGCGGAACATCGCCAGCTCTTTGGGGTAGAACCCAATGTTCTCGAGCGGCTGCATGATCATGTCGGGGTCGAAGATACGGATGACGATCTTCTCACCGAACGCAACCGGCATGGACGAGATACGGAGCTCGACCTCACGGCCACCGTGCTCGGTCTTGATGCGGCCATCCTGCGGGCGCCGGCGTTCGGCGATGTCGAGGTGCGCTAGGCCCTTGATCCGCGACACCACGGCCGGATGGACGTTCTTCGGCATACGATGGACCGCGTGCAAGACGCCGTCGATGCGCATGCGGACGAGCGACGCGTCGCGCTTGGGCTCGATGTGGAGGTCGGAGGCGCGCTGGTCGAAGGCGTAACGCAGCAAGTACTCGACCGCGTTGACGATGTGGACTTCGGAGGCCTCGATCTCCTCCTCGTTCTTGAGCTTGACGAGGCGCTCGAGGTTGCCGAGGTCGAACATCGGATCGCTCGCCGCGCTGGCGCGGTCGACGCTCGAACGGAAGCCGAAGATGTCGGTGATCGTGCGTAGGATGTCCGCCTTGGCGGCGAGCACGACCTCGATCTCGAGGCCCGTTGTCGCCCTGAGATCGTCGATGAGCGTGAGGTTGAAGGGGTTATCGACCGCAACCGCGAGCTTGTTCCCGGTCCGTTCTAGGGGCAAGACCACGTACTTCTTCGAGAAGCGCCGCGGGAGCGAGTTCGCCACGAGCTCGTGATCGATCTTCAGTGGATCGAGCTTCTTGTGCCGATACCCGAGCTCGGCGGCCATCTCCGCCATGATCCGATCCTCATCGAGGAGCCGCCCGTCGAGCGCCTTCACGCTGAACGCGGCGATGACCTCCGGTGGCGACGGGTCCTCGGCGATACCCCTTTGCTTCTCGATGATGCGGCGGAGGCGCGTCAGCACCTGCGGCGCGCGAATCGAGATCTCGCGCTTCTGGTCATCGGAGAGCGCACGCCGCTTCACGAGCAGCGCGAGGAGATCGTCGACGTTGAAACCTTGGCCTAACACTCGGTGAGCATACCCTACTAAGGGGCCGTCACCCACTGCCCATTGTCGAGCGGCACCGCAGCACCCGCCGGCAGTCCCGCCCGTCGAGCCGCGCGCCGGAAGGCCCTCGCCGGCGCCCCGATGGCCTCATCCGAGAGGTCGAAGGTCCCCCAATGAACGCCGACGCTGAGCCCCGCGCCCAAAACCAGATGCGCCTTCACCGCTTCGGCCGGATCGATGTGCTGATTGCGCATGAACCACCGTGGCTCGTAAGCGCCGATCGGGAGGATGGCCGCGGTCGGGGCGCCGAGACGCCGACGCACGGCCGCGAAGTGGGGGCCCCAGCCGGTGTCGCCAGCGTAGAAGACCGAGCTCTCACGGCCCTTCACGAAGAAGCTACCCCACAGCACCGTGTCGCGATCGTCGAGCGAGCGCTGCGACCAGTGCTGGGCGGGCGCGAAGGTGATCGCGAGCCCCGGGATCGCGGTCGAGGTCTGCCACCAGTCGAGGTCGACCGCGCCGGGGATGCCGTCGTGCGCGAGGAGCGCCGCCGTCCCGAGGCCGGCGAAGATGACCGGCCGGTCGCGGGCCGCCAGCCGACGTAAGGTGGGGAGATCGAGGTGGTCATAGTGGTCGTGGCTGATGAGGACCACGTGGACGGTCGGTAACGCGTCGAAGGCGACGCCGACGGCCTTGTGGCGTCGCGGGCCGAGCCAGGGCACCGGCCCGACCCCGTCCGACCACACCGGATCGGTGACGAGGTTCACGCCGTCCATCTGCACCAGCGTCGTCGCGTGGTTGATCATCGTGATCCGGAGCCCGCTCTCGACGCGGCTTGGCGGCGATGGGTCGGGCAGCCGCTCCACCCACCCCGGCCACGGCTTGCCGCGACCCGACAATTGCCAGCGTACGAAGTCGCGACCGCTGGGCTGGTCGTAGGGCCCGAGGTTTCGGAAGGTCTGTCCGTCGAAATGGTCCGTGACGGGGCCCGAACAGCGTGGCGCGGAGGAGCAGGCCGTGGCGAATAGGAGGAGGACGAAAGTCCGACGTGCTGGAGCGTGGCCCATGGCGAGGGAAGATGCGGGAGAGCGGTGAAAGGTCCCCCCCTGGCCGACGTCAGCCCGGAGTCCCTTCCGCCGCCGGCGCTTCTTCCGCCGCCGGCGCTTCTTCCGCCGGCGGGGCCTTCTTCTTCTCGAGCTCTTCCTGCTTCATGAACTCGATGGTCTGCTTCAGACCTTCGACGCGCTTCACGATCTCGGCGCGCTTCGGGTGGGTCTCCGGGGCCATGGCCACGAACTCCTGGCAGACGCCGAGCGCGTCTTCGTACTTCTCTTCGTAGATGGCGAGCAGCAGACACTTGTTGTAGCGGAGGTCCGGGTTGTTCGGCTGGGCCTTGAACAGTGCGTCATAATCAGCGCGCGCGGCGGGGAAGTCCGCGAGGCCACGGGACGCAACCGACCGACCTAGCAGGCCGTCCTGATTGTCGCTCTCGACGCGCAACGCGCCGTTGAAGTGGGTCTTCGCGCGCTCGAAGTCGGCGTAGTTGAGCACCGTGGACGCGAGGTTCAGGTGGCTCTCGACCGACGACGGCTCCGACTCGACCGCCGTCACGAAGGAGCGGAGCGCCGCGCGGACGTTGTCGGTGCGGAGGAAGGTCAGACCCATGAGGTTGTGAATCGACGCCGACTTCGGGTTGATCTTGAGCGCCTCTTCGCACACGAGACGCGCCATCTGGAACTGGCCCTGCTCGAAGTAGTTTCGGGCCAAGTTCTGGTAGGCGTTGACGTTTTCGGCGTTTCCGATGAGCGCTTGACGTGAGGTCTTGGCGGCCGTCGACCAGTCATTCTGCGCCTGCGCTGCGATGGCCTGCGCGTTCAGGGCCTCGGGCTGAAACTTCTCGACCGAGAGGGCCTTCGCGATCGCGTCTGCCGCGCCCCCACGGCCCGTGCGCTGAAGGATCTCGGCCTTGAGGCCGGGCGCCGCGGCGAAGGCCGGGTCCTTGGCCTCCGCCTGGGACAGTAGGTCGATGGCGCGTGGGTAGTCGAGGCGGCGAAGCGCAACGACCGCTTGATTGAAGAGACCGGCGGCGGCATCAGCGCCTTGACCGGCCTCCGCGAAGGCTTTGGCAGCGGCGTCAGCCTTGTCCGACTCGGCGAACCAATCATTGATCGCTTTCGCCTGCTCGATGGCGTCCTTGAACGCCGGGGCGTCATTGAACGCCGGCGCGTTCGCGCTCGGACGATACGCCGTCGGCTGCGGGCGGATCTCACGGGTGAACTTGTATTCGAGGTCGAGCTTGGCGACGTTCGCTTCGCAGTTGTCCGAGAACTCGTTGAACCACTGCTTGGCTTTCGCGCGCTCGAGGCAGATTCGGTACGCCTCGACGGACTTGGCGCGGACCTCGTTGGCCTTGTTTTGGAAGGTTTCCTGCACCTGGAAGCGGACGTCTTCGTCGAGGTTCTTGGGGATCGGCGCGTTCTCGATGGCGTCCGACAGGTTCTGGTAGGCCTGACCAATGCGGTTGAAGGCCGCGATCTCCCAGTGCGGGCGCTCGAACTGCGCCACTTCCTGCATGCGATCCGTCGCCTGTGAGATGAGCTCGAGCTTCTTGGTGAGGCGTTCGGCGAACACCTTCTGGGGCAGCTTGAGCTCGACCTTCTTCATCTCGTCGAGCACGACCTCGCCCTCGTAGAACTTGGCGGCGGCGACCGAGTCGAGACCACCTTCCGTGATCTCCGCCTTGGTACCCTCGATCTTCGCCTTCTCGTTCAGCCCATTGAAGATGCCGAGTGCGGTGGCGAACTCCTCGAGTGCGGGCTTACGCGAACCACTCTTCCAATGGGCGATACCCATCTTGGTGTGCGCGGCGATGAGGTTGCCAGGCTTGGCGTCTTTGCCGTGGTTCTTCAGATAGCTCTGGAAGTGCTTGACCACGGCCTTCCAGTTGGCCTGCGACTCGTAGATGAGCCCGATCTCGAAGTAGATGTCGCCGGCGTCCGCGTTCTTGGGGAAGCGCTTGTAGAACTCGACGTAGTCCTTGATGGCCTTGTCGTACTCGCCGAGGGCGCGTCGGTAGGTCGCGGCGCGGGCGAGCGCGCGAGCGAGCAGGATCTGGTCGTGGTCGGGGTGGTTCTGCGAGTAGATCTCGTAGTAGTACGCCGCCTCCGAGTAGACCGCGATCGCCTGATAGATCTGGCCGATGTTGTAGAGCGCCTGCGGGGCCATGGGCGAGTCGGAGCGCTCGTTGTAGAGCCGCTCGGACGCCGCGAGGGCGCGTTCGATGAGGCGTGCGTCCTTGAACATGATGGCGGCGCGCGCGAGGGCCTCGTCGCCGTCCTTGGCCGCCTTGAAGTCCTCGAAGTACTTCATGAAGCAGTCACCGCCTTCGCGGAACTTCTTGTCGAACTCGAGCTTCCTGCAGACGTTGAAGTCACGCTTGGCTTGAATGTCGGCGAGGAGTTGGCCGAACTTGCCCGTGTTGATGGCGGGATCGGATGCGAAGATGTTCGTCCACTTGTAGAGGTTGTCGATGTCGCTCGATAGGTTGAAGATGGAGAGCAGCATCTTCGCGGCGTCTTGGATGAAGGCCTTGGAGGCGAGCTCGTTTCGGTACTTCTCGTAGAGCGTGATGAAGATCGGCTTCGCTTCTTCGAAGTGGTTGTACTCGTAATTAATCGACCCCACGACGTAGAGCACGTTCGGGACGAGGCTCGCGTCCTCGATGGTGCCCTGGCCCGCAAACTCGACGTAGCGTGAGCAGGACTTCACCAGCGCCGACTCGCGATCCGGGATGGGCATCGGCTTGTAGCCGTCGGGGTCGCCTTCTTTCTTGTCGCTCGCACCCGACGCCGACGCCATCTCCTTGGTCGCGAGGTTGTAGCGCGCCATGCACGACTGGTAGGCCGCGATGGACGTGTACTCGCCCTTTGCGTTCATCTCGATGACCTTCTCGAAGAGCCGCGCCGCGCGCTCGTACTCGCCCATCTGGTAGGCGAGGACGGCGGTGTTGAACGACATCGAGTAGTTGTCTTTCGCCTGCGGGAACCAGATCAGGTACTGCTCGTACATGGTGACCGCGAGGCTTTGGGTCGTCTTGTCCTTCGTCTTCTCGGTCTCACGGTGGTAGTCGGTGCCGATGATTCGGAGCATCAGCTCGAGCTCGCCGAGCTCTTGCTTCTTGAACTCCTCTGGGAAGTCCCCGATGACGCGCTGTAGCCGCTCGGAGAGCGCGAGGACGGCTTTCCGGGTCGCCTCCTTATCGCCGCTCTTGTACGTGTTCATCACCATCTCGCGCTGGTAGCGGCTAGCGCGTGGGTCGGCGTCGCCGACGTCGGCCATGAGCGACTCGTAGACGATGTTCGACGAGCCGTAGGCCGACTCATTGTAGTAGATGCCCGCGAGCGCTTCACACAGCTGGATGTAGATGTCAGCCGCGCTCTTCTTGAAGAAGGCGAGCGCCTTTGCCGGTGCCCCGATCTCCGCGTAGGCCTGCACCATGTCAGCGAGCGCCTCTTTTCGAAGGTCGAGGGCCGCCGTGAGGCCACGGGCTTCTGCCTTCTTGGTCCACTGCACCGTCTCGTAGAAGAAGTTGAGCGCCTTGGCCTTGTCGTCGAGGTTGAACCAGCACCACCCCGACTTGAAGATGGCGTACCCGAGGACCGGCGTGTCGCCGTACTGCTTCACCTTCTCGTAGAAGGCGAGCGCCTGCTGGAAGTCGTTCTTCGCTTCGAAGAAGTAGTCGCCGATGTTCAGATACGTGTCTGGGACGAGGTCGCTGTTCGGGCGCTGGAGGATGAGTTTGGCGTAATACTGGTAGCCCTGGTCCTTCTCGCCCATCTGCGACAGCAAGTAACCGAGCGCGTAGAGGACCTGATCGAGCTCTTTGTAGGTCGGGTGGTCCTTCTCGATCTGCTTGTAGGTCTTTATCGCCTCGCCCTGCCACTGACGCTGGAGGACGAGGAACCGGTCACGCTCAGCCTTCACGCTGGCTAACTCGTCATCGTCCTTGGCCTCTTCGGCATCGTAGATGGCCTTCAAGATCTTCTCGTCTTCCGAGAGGAAGTAGTAGTCCTCGCTCTTCTGCCAATATTGGTCGGCGAGCTTGATGAGGACCTTCGGGTACTCGGGGTTCGCTGGATCTTCGATCTCCAGCGTGTCGAGTAACGTCTGAATGGCGGCCTCTCGCTTCTCTTCCGCCATGGCCTCGCGCTTGCTGCGCTGGTCGAGCTTGAAGCGAGGGCCCTTGGGGCCGGCCTTCGGCGGATCTTTCTTCTCTTCGGTGAAGACCTTGACGCCGGTTGGCGGCTGGGTCCCCGCGGGCGGGGCCTGCGCCAAAACCGTCCCGGTAACACCCACGCCCAGGGCGAGAGCGAGGATCCTCGCGACAACGCTCGAGATTCGGCGATTCAATTGCAACATAGGGGTATCACTCCAAAGAGGGGGGCAGTCGTGCCGAACACCGGGTGGGAGCGTGGAGGAGAGCTCCTCTCATTCAACCGCCGCTCGTGGTGACGACATTCCGCTGATGATTACTTGGGCGTGGGCGAGTCGCCCTGGGGCGCAGAGTCGTTATCCTCGAGCGCCGGCTTCGATTCTTCCTGAACCGGCTTCTGAGACTCTTTGGTCGCACAGACGGACACGATGCCGACGGTGTAGGCGTCGAGCTCGTCTCGCCAGTATTCGCCCTTGAAGGGCCAGTACAGGTGCTCGCGGTCGATGTCACCCGCGCCGACTTCACCGTCACCCGTGACGGACTTCTCATCCGTGTTGATGGCTTTCTCTTGTGCCTTCAGCGTCTCGAAGCGAACCTTTAGCCCGTCAGCGAGATACGCGCGCAGCGCGTCTCGGATGCTCTCGAGTCGGCTGCGAGCGAGCGAGCCCGCTTCGCCGATGACGAGAGAGCGAAACGAAGTGACCTCGTTGATGAGCGCCGCCGCGAAGCCGGTCAGCGTTGCGTTCTGCGAGAGCTTCTTGAGCGTCTCGATCTCGTCGTTCAGGCTCAGGATGAAGCCGAAGCTGCGGCCGAGGTTCTTGTCCGCGAGCGCGGCGTTGAAGATGCGCTTCAGACGGGGCGAGATGTCGGTCCCGGACTTCGAGAGGCGTGCGAGCCAGCCGTAGAACTGATTCGGGTCACGCGGCACCTTGAGCTGTTCGTCGAGCTCTTTGAAGAGGTCGCGGTAGCCCTTGATGAAGGTGTTCACCGACGCCAGGGTGTCGTCGAAGTGGCACGTCGAGTAGAGGATGACCGCCTCGAGCACGCGCGACTCGGGATAGAACTCCTCCTCGAAGTACGGGGAGTTGAGCGTGTGGAGGTTACCGAGTGCGCGGCCGAAACGCTCAGTCTGGTAGTACGCCCAACTGACCTCCATGAGCGACTCTAGCCAGTCGTCCGAGTACTCCGGGATCATGTCGTAATACTTGATGGCGGTGTCGTACTTCTGGATGGTGTAGAAGATTCGAGCCAGCGCGAGCAGGCTCATCCGGTACACCTTGAGGCCGAGCTCGCTCTTGAGGCCGACCTCCTCCTTGAAGCGAAGTACGTCTTTGAACGCGTCCGAAGCGGCCTTGGCGTTGTTGTTGCGGACGTGGACGACGCCTTCGATGTAGCGCGCGCGGACGTAGGTCTCTTCCGAAGACGGCCCGACCTTCGACAGCGACTCGAGCGCCTTCTTCAGAGTGCCCTGATAATAGTGAAACTGACCGACGTAGAAGTAGATCCGGTCTTTGATGTCCGGCGGGTAGGTCGCCGGGTCGAAGTCGGCCATACGCTCGAGCGTGGCTTGCTCGCCCGGGACCTTCTCGTGAACAGCCACGAGCCACGGGAGCACGTCGGGGTAACGCGCAGACTGCGGCTCGGCGTCGAGGACCTTCTCGAAGTACAGGGAGCTCGACTGATAGAGCCCGAGGTGAAAGAGCGCGATCCCGGTGAGGAACTCGGCGTCATGGAAGTAGGCCGCGGTGTCGTCGCCACCTTCGATGACTTCGGTCAGCCGGGCGAGGGCTTCGATGTGCTTAGAGTCACCGAGGAGGCCTTCGGCGACCGCGACGAGCTGGGCGAGCTCGGCGTCACTGCGTAGCGCCTGGGCCTGAAACTCGTCGGGGGGCGGGTTCGTCTGCGCCGAGGCGGAAGCGGGCACGATGACCGCCGCAGCGAGAGCGGCAATGGCGCGGCTAGGGACCAGCTTCGCTAACAGGGCGCGAATCGAAGGGCGGCGGACGGCTAGCATGAACTAACTCCTGCAGGCCCGGCACCCATCACCTTGAAATCATAGGCGAATCGAGTGAAAACGGACCGCTCAGACCAATGGCGAGACGCTCGCCAAAGCGAGTGGAGCGTACGGTCGGCGTCGGACTGGTGTCAAGGAGGGGTCGGCGCTGCTTCTGCCGGGGCGGTAGTGGGGGGCTCTGCGGGCACGGCGGTTGGGCCGGGGGTCGGGTCAGGGGCCGGAGCGGCGGTCGGCGGCTCGGCAGCGGGTGCCGCGGTCGGCGGCTCGGTAGCGGGTGCCGCAACCGGGGCCGCAAGCGAGAGTTTTTCGCCTACACAGGTGTTGATGGCGTCGCACGCTTCGTTGTCCTTCGCGCATGCAACCCGAGCGCGCCAACGGCCGCGTTCCTCGGCCACTCTCGGGTCGATGTGGGTCAGCACCAGGCGGCAGTTGGCGAGGCAGCCTTCCATGCCGGATGAACGATCGTCGAAGATGCTCGGGCTACAGCGTTTCTCGAGGTCACACGCGGACTTGCACTCGGGCTCGGCCGCGCGCGGTGAGATCGGTGGGTGGGCGATGTAGGCCGCCTCCCGAACCGATGAGGCATCGACGCAGGCTTTGAACGCGGTGCAGGGGCTGTCGGCGCATTGATCGCCGGCCAGAAAAGCGACCTTGAGCGCGATCGCGTCCGGCGCGTTCGGGGCCTGTAGCGCGCTCATGCAGCGACCGAAGCACTCCGAGACGGGTTCGGAGGTCGTCCCGCACTTCTGCGACTTGTTACACGCGCGCACGCAGGTTCCACGCTCTTCACGAGTTGGCTTCGACGGGGCAACGTCGGAGAGTGCGGCGGGCTCTGGGGCCTCGGGCCCTTTGGCGGGCTCGGCGGCGGTTGGTGCACTCGGAGCACTCGCCGCGTCGGAAGGCGCCGCAGGCGTGCCTTCGGAAGGTGCCGGCGTGGCCGGGGCGGCAGGCGGTGGGGCAGCGGGCGGCGCCGGTGCGGGCGAGGCGGCGACGGCGGGCTCCGCAGCGGTGGGCTCCTTATTGCAGCCGATGAGGGAAGAAGCCACTAGGGAAGAAGCCACTAGGGAAGAAGCCACTAGGGAAGAAGCCACTAGCGAGTACGCCAACAGCGAGGAGGCCAAGTGAAGCGAAACCGAACGGGTCGAAGACCCGCGAGAGGCCGACTTGACATCGGTCGGGTGGGAAGGTCGCTCGGTGAAAGACGATGCGGTAGAGTCGGGCATGGCCGGAAGATAGCAAAGGCGTGCACGCATTTCTAACCTCGCTTCTTTTCATGTTGCCCTTTGCCCTTCCTATTAGCGCAGAGAGCCCACCGCCAGACGGTTGCAGCATCCCGGCGACGCAGGCCGCCGTACGCACACGGCTGAAGGAGATTCAGGCCTGCTACGTGCAGCTCCTGGAGCGAAAGCCGGACGCCAAGGGCCGATTGGCCGTGGAGCTCCACATCGACGAGACCGGGAAGGCGCGTTTTCTCGGCGTGAAGCAAGACGATCTCGGCGACGAAGCGACGACGCGCTGTATCTTCGCCGAGCTGAAAGCGGTCGCGTTCACGCCGCCGGCGATGCCGCCGTGCATCCTCTTGTATCCTTTCATCTTCAGTGCGGCTCCCCGGCCTTCTGCGCCGCGACCGTGACAGTGAGCCAACGTCTTCGGGGTTGCCTCACGTCACTCGCGGCCCTCCTCGTTGCGGGTTGCCTCCCGGACGTGACGCTCCCGACCTGCGCGACGGACAGCGATTGCCCAGCCTCGACCGGGCTCTGTCGGTGTCGCCATGGGTACTGCTTTCGCGATGACTCGTGCGCCGTCCCCGCGGCGCTCCCAGCGTGTGCGAGCTCGTCATCCGAGTCGATTGGCGACCTCTGTTGCCTGGTCGGGAGCGAGCTCGTCCTCGACCCCGATTGCACCGGCTTCTCCGCTGACGGGCGCAGCGCCGCGACAACGTTGGTGCAACGAGGCGGCGGGCCGGTCGTCGCGTTCGAACGACGGGCGGCGGGCGACTTTCTCGTGTGGGCGGCTCTGGGTGGTTCGGTGGCGCAATCGCTACGCCTCGGTGACGCCGGGACGACGCATCCCGCGGGGCCTGCGCTACTCTCCATGGGTGACATCGTGGTGCTGGCTCCGTCTCTGCTGCGGGTGGCGCCGAACGCCGCTCAAAGCCCAATCATGCTGGCCACCCTCTCCGCGGCCCCTGCCCCAGTCGTCGTTTTTCCGGGTGACCACGTCGCGACGATCGCGCCAAGCGGCGATCTCGTCGTCGTCAATGCCGCCGGCATCGAAGCGCGATACACGACGCCACTCGTCACGGTTGGATCGTTCGCCACCGCGAGCGTCGGACTCGTTGGCGCGGGAGACCGACTCGCCGCGTGTGACCGCAGCGCCTTGCACGTCCTCACGGGACCTAGAGACGACTCGCCCGGCGACGCACTCGGCCGCCTCGATGCCGCGTGCGAGGGCGATCCACTCCCCGTGTCTTGGGAAGGCGGCCTCGCCATGGTAGTCCGGCTGGCCTCCGGTGAGCTGATGGGGCTGGCGTCGAGCGATGGGACGTCGTGGTCCACACTCTCAAAAACAACGTTGCCTGCGTCCGCTTCCGGGCTCTTGGCCTTCGGGTCGACTGTCGTGGCGCTAGCGTCCGACGGCGAGACCGCGTGGACCTGGGACCTCGATGGGCCCGAAGGCCCCGTAGGGACGACGTCTCTCGGCGCTGGCGCTGGGAAGCGAGTCGTGGCCCTCGATGGCGACCTCCTGGTGGTCGTGCCCGGCGCGTCCGCGACCCGCCTCTCGCTGACGGGGGGCGAGCGGTGGCGTTTCGTGGCACCGGGCGGCGCTCGCGCCGAAATCACGAGCGCTGCCGAGCCGTTGCGGCTCGATGACGGCTCGGCGCTGGTGACCTTTGGAGACGGTCGTTTGCATCGGCTTCGCGGGACTGGGGCGACCTCTGGGCCGCCGGGGTGGGCGCGAAGCCGCGGTGACTCGGCTGGGACCGGATGGGTCGAGAGCGGGAAGTAGACTCCCCTACAGTGACGGCTGCTCGTTCGGCGGCATCGCCATCGGGAGCCGCAGTACGCCGCCCCCGATGAGCTGCTGCACGGTCAGTGTCGGCCCAACCGGCACGTCGTTCCACTGGGGCAGGACCAGGTCTTCTTCGAAGGGCGCGTCGAGGCGAAACTCGATCGCGGTTGCGGGCCGCCCGAGGCCCGCGGGCATGTTCCAGACGACCTCGTCGAAGAGCGGCGACGTCAGCGTAAATTCACCCGTGCAATTGAGGGGATAGATGCCAGCCGCGGCGAGGACGTACCACGCCGAGAGGGTCCCGCCGTCGTCATTGCCCGCGAGCCCGCCGGGTTCGAGGGTGTAGAGGTTGTCAGCGACCCAATGCGCCCACCAATTTCCGAGGTCGGAGCGCCCGGCGTGCCCAAAGAGGAATGGCGCCAGCAGGTTCGGCTCATTGCCATGCCAGTAGGTGCCGGTGGGCAAGAGCGGCTGAAAGTCGGTGCGTGTGCCCTCCATGAGCCCGAAGAGATGCTCGAGGAAGCGCGTTTTTCCAATGGCTTTGACGAGACCCGGCACGTCTTGCGGGACCATGAAGGTGTACTGCCACGCCGAGCCCTCGATGTAGTCACTCGAATGCTCGGTCTGGCCGTACTTGGGGATGGTGCCGTCTTCTCGCTTCGGCGCGAGGAAGCCGCGGTCAGCGTCGAGGTGGTTCTTCCAGCTCCCTGCGCGGGCGGCCAGGAGCTCAGCCGAGGCGGCGTCGCCGGCCGCCTTGGCGAGGACGGCGCCGCACGCATCGGCAGTGGCGTACTCGAGCGTGTGAGAGACCGAACCGTTTCCGGACTCGATGGGGACGTAGCCCAGCGACATGTAGGGCTCGATGCGGTCCTTGTCGGTTTTGCCGAGGGGGTGTTTGCCGAAGGCCGTGTCTTTGACCGCGGGCCATATGTCAGCTGGAGCGACGGGGCTCCCGCCCGCCAACTCCGCGTCTCCAAAAACGATATCGGCGCTGGTGCCGATCATCGAGCCGCCCTCGCCGATCGCGAGAGGCCAACGCGGCAGCCCGCCCCAATCCTTCGCCATCGCCGCCAGGGAGCGCAAGAAGTCGGCCTGATATTCGGGGTAGAGGAAGGTCATGAGCGGGTGGAAGGTCCGGTAGGTGTCCCAGAGCGAGAGGTCGCTGTAGTAGGTGAAGCCTTCGGCGGTGTGGACCTGCTGGTCGATGCCGCGATACCGCCCGTCGACGTCGGTCATCAGCGTGGGCATTAGGAGCGTGTGGTAGAGGGCCGTGTAGAGGATCCGAGTGCGGGCGTGGGTGCCGCCTTTGACGCGTACGCGGCTCAGGTGCTCGGTCCACTTGGCCCGCGCGGCGGCGAGGACGGTGTCAAAGGTCGCGTCCTCCGGGAACTCTGCCTCGAGGGCGGCCTGCGCGCCGTCGCCGTCCACGAAGGAGAGCGCGATCGCCAGCTCGATCGGACCGCCGGTGGGGTCTACTTCGATGACGGCGCCAACGTTGACGCCGCTGACGGTGGCGCTGTCGGCGACGAAGGTGCCTGGCTCCTTGGCCGGTGGCGGCGGCCCGTCTTTGAAGGTGTGCACCTTGACCGGTGGCCGGCTCATCCGGCCCGCAAAGTAGAGGGTGTACCCGCCGAATCGGCCGGCGAAGTCGCCGAGGCTGTGCAAGGAGCCCGATAGAGCGCCGGTGGCCGGGTCGACGGTGATGGTGCTCTCAGTGATCTTGCCGTCGCCGATGATGGCGCCGAGATCGACGAGGATAGAGGCGGGCCCGTCAACGTCGGTCGAGAATGTGTAGCGGTGGACGCCGACCCGGCGAGTCGCCGTCAGCTCGGCGCGGACGCCGCGGTCGGGGAGGTCCACGCGGTAGTAGCCGGGCTCAGCGACCTCCGCGCTGTGATCGAGGCCGGCACGGTACTCGGTCCAGACGGTCTGCTCCGAGGGCTGCCCGCGTACGGGCATGACGCGCAGGTTGCCGGCGTCGCCGATGCCCACACCGACGAGGTGATAATGCGAAAACCCGAGCAAGTACGGGTCTTCGTAGCGGTAGCCACCGGCGTGCCCCACTCCGAATTGGTTGGCGTTGACGTCGCCCGTGTTCGGCGACAGGCGCACGAGCGAGAACGGCAGAGCGGGGCCCAGTGGGATAGCGCCGTAATTGAACCCGGCGGCGCCCGTGCCGACGAAGGGGTGCACCAGCGGGAGCGGGTCGAAGGGGACCTCGATCGGGCCGACTTCGGCGTCGTTTGCGTCGAAGTCCGGCTCTACGTCCTCGTCCTCGACGTCGCTGGTCGGTCCCAGGTCGTCAATGCCGGCAGGGACGTCAGTGGGCCCGCTCGTGTCAGTGCCGAGGTCGCTACCAGCACTCGAGGTGGCGTCGTCGGAACAGGCAGCGACGAAGATGGATGCAGCGACAGGAAGGAGATTGGTTCGGGTCAACATCGAGAAGAACGCCTCCGGCGAGGGAGCTTACTGAAGGCCGACGTGGCCCGCGCTTCATTTGTAACCGGGCGTCTCACTTTTCGGAGGAGGTGGTAGTCTCGGCCTGTGCAGAGTCTCCGTTTCATCGCCGTGGCCGTCGCCAACGCATTTGCGCTCTCCCTTTGGCCGTCCGTGGCGGCGGCCGAGACCCGCCAGTCGCCGTGGCTTACCGCCCACGAGGTCCTGGCCTACGAGCTCAACGGGGGCAGCACGGGCCGCCCAGAGTGCCTGCGGGCCATCGAGATGGGTGGCGCGCTCTGCAAGACCGTCGCCCTACCGGGCAAGGCGCTCACTCAGACGCAGCGGGAGCGGCTGGCCGCACTTTCTCGAGCGCGTGGTGCGCTGAACGACGAGCTCACCAAGTGCTTCATCCCGCACCACACCTTCGTCGCGTATGACGCCAAAGGGCGGCCCCTCGCGGAGATGACGGTCTGTTTCATGTGCGACATGGTCGACGTCGGCCCCCTCGGCGGGACCCGGCTCCGGGGCGTGTCCGACACGGCGCTGAACGAGCTTCGGGGACTGTGCCGCGACAGCGGACTCGGCGGATGTGACCGGAGGACTCCTTGAAGGTTCGAGCACTTGCACTACTGATCCTCCTCGCCTGCTCGCGCGCGGAAGCACCCACGGCGGCGCCCGAGGCCGCCCCAAAGGCCGAGACGCCCGCGACGCCAACGAAGCGAAAGGCCGTCGAGCCCCCGCCCGACACAGCGGCCTCGACCGAGCCTGACAAAGCACCTGCGATGGTCGCGAAGCCGACGGAAGCGTCGCTCGTCCCGAACAAACCCGCGGCAACGCCCGAGCCCCCGCCGCCTTCACCGCAACAGCGTCTGGAGAGCGCGGTCTCGGCGGTCGAAGCCATCCCAGCAGCCGACGACGCGGCCGCTGCTTGCGACCTGCTCTCGCGCGAGACGGTCGAGATCCCGTCCACTCTCGTGACCCGGCACGCGGCGGTCGCCCTGCGGTGCAACGATCTGCGGGCGGCGCTCTTACCGTCGTGTGCGGCGCTCGTCGCCAAGACGGAGCGGTGTACGCCAGCCGTCCCCGGCTCGGATGCCCCAGGCATCGACGATCAGATCGCCGCGTGCGAACGCGAGGCCGTCGCCCGTCCCGGGTTATTGGGGATGATGGGCGCGTGTATGACGCGCCCCTGCGACGAGTTCGGGCCGTGCGTCAGCGCCGCCATCGACGAGATGCGCAAGGCGCCGCTGCTCGAGCGTCTGCGGGCGGCAATCGTAGCGAAGGACTATCGCGGTGTGTCGTTCGCATGCGAGGCCGTGATGGCCAAGGCAGACAGCTCGGCAGAGCTGCGCAGTGCGTGCCGAGACGCTGCCACGGCAGCCCTCGCGGAGTGGGGTCCGAAGCTCGAAGCGCGGCGCGCGCTCGGTGGCGATCCAGACCTGATCTGTTTCGACTACATGCGCCTCGCGAGCGCGCTCGATGCCCCCATTCGGAGCGCGGCGGTCGACCTCTGCACCGAGCTGCGCATCGGCCCCGATGTCAATGCCGCGCGTGCGGCAGTGAACGTTGCGCTCGAACGCGGTAGACGGCTGCCGTCAAGCTGTGAATCCGTCAGCTTGCAGTTGCTGAAGGCGGCCCAGCCCCTGGACGGCTCTGTGGCCTCCACGTGGGCGCGAACGCAGCTCACTTCGCTAGCCTCGCTGTGCTACGTCACCCTCGGCCGCGGCGTGCTCTCGCGCGGTGGTGGGTGCAGCCCCGACCATCAGGACGTCCTCGACGGGATCGCCCGATTCGGGGTAGACGCTACAGAGCTCGGCCCTCTCCTCGACTCGACGAGGTCACAATGTCAACGATGATCCCGCCCCGCAGCCCACAGCAAGATGGCGCCGCCCGCCTGCACATCGAGTCTTTCGAGGTCGGCCCACTGGCATGCAACTGCTCGATCATCGCCGATCTCGACGCCAAACAGGCCATCGTGGTCGACCCCGGCGGCAACCTGCCGCTGATACGAGACCGGCTGCACGCTCTCGGCGTCCGTGTGGCCTCCATCATCCATACCCACACTCACATCGACCACGTCGGTGCGACCGCCGGCCTGCAGCGCGAGACGGGCGCGCGCGCGTGCATCCACGAAAAAGACCGGTTCCTCTACGACATGCTGCCAGTGCAGGCCGCCATGCTCGGCATCGCGATGCCGGAAAAGACCGAGATGGAAGGATCGCTGAACGACGGCCACGTGCTGCGAGCTGGCGCGTTGGAAGTCGCCGTGCTGCACACTCCCGGGCACACACCCGGCAGCGTGTCGTTTCTCGTGAACGGTCCAGACCGGTCACACGTCTTCACGGGTGACACTCTGTTCAACGGCGGCATCGGGCGAACGGACCTGTGGGGAGGCGACTTCAATCTCATCAAGAGCTCGATCCGCGAGCGCCTCCTGACCCTACCCGACGATGCGGTCGTCGTCTGCGGCCATGGCCCCGACACCACGATCGGCGACGAGAAGCGGCACAACCCGTTCATCCGGTCTTTCGGTCTCTAAGTGGACGATACTCGCGCCGTCTCAGGCAGCCCCCGCCCTGCCGTCATCGCCGCCTTGGTCTTCGGCTCGGGCCTGTGTGCCCTCGTCTATCAGACGGTGTGGCTCAAGATGTTCCGCCTGCTCTTCGGCGCCAGCACGGCGGCGTCGGCAGCGGTGCTCGCCATCTTCATGGCGGGTCTCGGCTTTGGTGGATACCTCCTCTCACGCCGCGCCGAACGCTCTCTGACCCCGCTCGCGCTCTACGGTAACCTCGAGCTCGGCATCACGCTCTCGGCCTGCGCCTCGCCATTGCTGCTAGACCTAGCGCGCTGGGTCTATTACGCCACCGGCGGCTCGGCGGGCCTCGGCAGCGGGCTCTCTATCGCAGTACGGCTCGCGCTGGCTCTCCTCGTCCTCGGTGTCCCGACCTTCTTGATGGGAGGGACCCTGCCCGCCGTGGCGCGAGCCATATCGGCCTCAGAAGACGCGGGCCGCCGATCGCTCGGCCTCGTCTACGGCGCTAACACGCTTGGTGCCGTCGCCGGCGCGCTGCTCGGGAACCTCATCATCATCGAAGTGCTCGGGCTCCGTGGGGCGCTGTACACCGCGGCAGCGCTCAACGCCGCGGTCGCCCTCATCGCACGACGCATTCCGCTCACCCTGACGGACACGACCACACTGCCCGAGACGACCACACTGCCCGAGACGACCACACTGCCCGCAAGTGGCGAGGCGGCTGGCAGCAGCGGGCGAGCGGTCCCGCTCGTATTGGTGCTCGTGGCGGCCGCGGTTGCTGGCTTCGCGTTTCTTGCCATGGAGCTCGTCTGGTACCGAATGCTCGGGCCGATACTCGGCGGTTCTTCCTACAGCTTCGGCATGATCCTCGCGGTCGCATTGCTCGGGATCGGTCTCGGGAGCCTGCTCTACTCACGGGGCGCGGCTGCTCGGCGGCCAACCGCGGGACTG
>CANMLD010000086.1 GCA_947498315.1 Pseudomonadota bacterium
TGATGGCATGCCTCGTGATGTTCGTTGCGCTCGACCGTTGCTCCGCTTGGCTGCCGGTTCTGATCCTCGCGCGCGAGATCAGCGTCACGACCCTGCGCACGATGGCGATGAGCGAAGGTCTCGAGATCAAAGTCAATCAGGGCGGCAAATGGAAGACCGCCTTTCAGCTCTGCGGACTCATCGGCCTGATGCTGCACTACGAGTACCCCATCTCGTGGGGCGTCGTTACGGTCGACTTCAACTTCAACGTGATCGGGTACTGGCTGCTGGTCCTGTCGACGCTCTTCTCACTGCAGTCGGCGTGGGAGTATCTACGCGGGTTCGTCGTCGTAGCAGCCGAGCAACGCGACACGCGTTGACGCATTAGTGCCCGCGGCTGATCCCGAGTGATCTCATCTTCTTGTGCAAGTTGGTCCGCTCAAGGCCGAGCACGTCGGCCGTCTTCGAGACGTTCCAATCGAGCTCGTCGAGCTTGAAACGAATGTAGTCGCGCTCCATGTCGTCCCGGAAGTCGCGGAGCGTCTTGTTGAGCCCCGGCGCGAAGGTCGGCGTGGCTGCCACGCCGATGAGCTCCCGCGGCACGTCTTTTCGGATGATGCGGTCGTCGCTCATAATGACCATGCGCTCGACTAGGTTTCGAAGCTCACGGACGTTCCCCGGCCAATGATAGCGTTCGAGGAGCTCGAGAACGGTCGGGTCGAGCTGCTTGCGCCTAAAGCCGTTCTCCTCACACGTCTCGGAGACGAACGCCTCGACGAGCATCGGGATGTCCTCGACGCGCTCCCTCAAAGACGGGCTCCGCAGCGGCACGACATTGAGCCGGAAGTAGAGGTCTTCGCGGAACTCGCCCTTCTCGACCTCAGCCTTCAAGTCTTTGTTGGTCGCGCTGAGCACCCGAACGTCCACCGTCATGGTGCGTTCACCGCCGACGCGCATGAACTCCCCGGTTTGAAGGACGCGCAGGACCTTCGCCTGCGCCGACAGCGCCATGTCGCCAATCTCGTCGAGGAAGATGGTTCCGCTGTGCGCCATCTCGAAGTGACCTCGCTTTCGAGCGACCGCGCCGGAGAACGCGCCTCTTTCGTAGCCAAAGAGCTCACTCTCGATGAGGTCCTTTGGGATGGCCGCGCAGTTTACCTTGACGAAGGGCCCGTCACGGCGCGCGCTGTGCTCGTGAACGGAGCGAGCGATCAGCTCCTTACCGCTGCCGTTCTCCCCCGTGATGAGGACGCGGGCCTTCGAGGGCGCCACCTTCTCGATCTCACGGTAGAGCTGTTGCATGACAGGGGCGCGCCCAATCATCTGGAAGCGGTTAGGGGTGTCCCGGCGCAGCCGCTCCATCTCGTACTGAAGCTGCACGCGCTCGAGCGCGTTCCGAACCGTGATGAGCACCCGATCGCGGTTCAGCGGCTTTTGGAGGAAGTCGAAGGCGCCGAGACGCGTCGCCTCGACAGCGTCGCTCAGTGTGGCGTGGCCTGAGATCATCACTACGTCAGTCTGCTCATCGCGCCCGGCGATCTCTCGGAGCGCCTCGAGCCCATTCATGCCAGGCAAGCGGACGTCGAGGATGACGAGGTCGGCCCTCTCGGTGTCGAGCAATGCGATGCCGTCTTCGGCGCTGCCCGCGGTGCGGACGGCGTAGCCCTCGCCTTCGAGGATGAGCGAAAGGGAGTCTCGGATGGGGCGCTCGTCGTCGATGACGACGACTCGGGGGCGTCTACGGTCTGCGTCTGCCGCCTTGGTCTCTGAAGCCACGCGTCGTCTCCTCGGTCAGGAAGGTCGCCACCCCCGTGGGGGCCGGTCTGAGCGCGGCGGTTCTACCACGCAGAGCAGCCGACAGCGATGTCGTGAGAGCGATGACGTGAGAGCGATGACGTGAGAGCGATGACGTGAGAGCGATGACGCGTGGCGGCTCAGAGACCGTAAGCGCGAGCGGGCGCGGGCGCCACGCCGGGATGGAAGGGCCGCTGTTGGCGTCGACCGCGGTTCTGCATCGCGCGGATCTCGCTCGATACCCGGGATGCGCCCCAGACGGTCACGACGGCGCCATCGGGAGAGTCCTTCGACACGACGCGGTACGTGCGTCCGTCGCGGTCATAGGTGAAGGTTGCGATGCGCTTGTGCTCATTGACGAAGTAGCCTTTGCAGCGGAACCCGTTCAACGGCGTGTGAAAGCGATACGCGTCGAAGTGCTGGCGGATGGTGTCTTCCCAACGCGCGCGGGTCCGAAAGATGCGATCTTCACGGACGCCCTGATCGTCGACCATGGTCGTCTCTTGAAATGGGGAGTACTGCCGTCGCAGATAGTCCTCGAGGGCCAGCCGTGTGGGGTCCGACGGGTTCACGTCATCTTGCGCTGCGGCACTCCCTGTTGCCATGAGCGCAGCGAGGAGGAGGAAGCGAGCGACGTATCTTCGAGTAGCGTCGGCCGTGGGCA
This sequence comes from Pseudomonadota bacterium, assembly GCA_947498315.1. Taxonomy (GTDB): domain Bacteria; phylum Myxococcota_A; class UBA9042; genus SXOO01. Next base: position 2,438 of record CANMLD010000086.1, read on the forward strand.
TGATGGCTGTGGGCATGATAGCTGTGGGCGTGATGGCTGTGGGCGTGATGGCTGTGGGCGTGATGGCTGTGGGCGTGATGGCTGTGGGCGTGATTGCTGTGGGCGTGATTGCTGTGGGCGTGATGGTCAGCATCGTCTCTCCTAGCTCTGGCAGGGGGCATCCCAACACGGCTTTCAGTGCGGGCACGTTCAATGAGGTGAACGCGGGCCATGATGTTGGTCAACACCGGCGCTTCTGACAAGTTCCGGCATGCACGGTAAGCCGCGCGGCCATCTGACGCACGACCATGACGAACTATTCCCGACTTGGCGCGGTGGGCACGAGTTTACGGGGCCAAGACCGCACTTCGTCCTCGATGCCATCCATCAACTTCCCGTGCATCCTTAAATCGGCTAGCTTCGCCGCATGCCCCGTGCCGCTGCTCGGTACTGCTGCTCGGTGCAGTGGTGTGCAGCTACCGGCGCGTGTTTGGAGGGTGTCTTGAAGCGGATTCTGTCACTGATGACGGCGGCGACCCTGCCCGTTGCGTTCTTCCCGGGGTGTACGAAGGAAGAAGACACCTGCGCCTCGTGGCTGGACCAGTTCCAACGGCACAAGAAGGAGAAGCAGGCGATCGAGAAGATGGCCGAGCTCCAGTGCACAGACGCGGCCCCCACCCTCGACGCTGCTTGGTCCGATTCGCTCTACCAACGGGAGCTGCTCGACACGGCTCAGAAGCTCGGTCCGAACGAGGGCACCTTGAACCTCGTCCGGCGCGCCCTCACCGAAGTCGAGTTCGCGCCGATCGCGCTTCCGATCTTGATTCAGTGGAAGGTCCCGGACCTCCAGCAGATCGTCACGAGCGTCGTTCAGTCACCGAAGCTCGTCGCCGCTCGCCATCAAGGGGTAGAGGCGCTCATCACGCATTGCCTCAAGAAGGCCGACGGCACGCTCGACAGCGGGGCCATCGACACCCTGATCTGGGTCGCTGGGCAAGACGCCACCAACCAGGGGCTCGAGACCAACAACCTCGCGCTCAAACAGCTCGAGGCCCTCCCGTGGTCGACGCTCCCGACCGACAAGGCGACGGCTGCCGCTCAGAGCTTCCTGCGCGCCCTGTATTTGCAGGACGGTCGTGGTGGCTCGGTCCAGATGACGGCGCGCCTCGCGTTGAGAGCCATCGGCGACGCCGCCATCGAGCCGCTCCTCGCTGCCTACAGCGGCGACGACAAGGACCTCATGGAGTTCGCCGAGGTTCGCGGGATCCCGCGTTGGCGCTTCACCAGCGGCCATGAGCTCGTCGAGTTGCTCTGGGACCTCGGCAGTGCCAAGGCGACCAAACCGCTCATCGCCTCCATCGGCATCAGCCTCGAAGCGCCCCCAGACGTGGCGCGGCTCGATGAAGAACAGCAGACCGAGTGGATTCGAGCGAACCAGAACCGTCTCGCGACCATCGCGCTCGTGGCCGGCGCCCTCCCCTCTGACGAGGCCGTGAACACCGCCGTCGAGATCCTGAGCCGAAAGGAGATCCCGCTCGACGCCGCGCAGTTCATCAACGCGGGGCTCGCGCTCGGGCTCACGGGCTCGAAGGCGTCCCAGGATGCGCTCTGGACCTTCTTCAGAACCGGCGACGATCTCTTGGCGCCGAAGCGACTGAGAACGGCCGAACTGCGCACGCTCGTAGAGGCCGAGAAGGACCTCATCAAGCGCACCGAGCTGAGCACCGAACACGACAAGATCGTGGACGAGATCGCCGTCGCGGAGACCGAGAAGTCGCGCTGGGTGAAGAGCCTTGCCGTCGCGCTCGACGTGGCGGCGCTCGATGCCTTCAAACTCGAGATCCTCGACGTCGAGAAGGGCCCGCTCCAAAGCGCCGGTCGGGAGGCGCTCGCACGCGGCTACTTCGACGCCGTGACTGAGTGCAAGTCCGATCCCGCCTGCTATACCAAGATCATCGTGGACATGAAGGGGCAGCTCTCGGCGATCCCCGAAGGGATCGTGAAGGCGGGAGAAGGCAAGGACGAGGGCAAAAAGAAGCTCATCGACGAGACCAAGCCCATCACCGCGTCCATCACGGCGAAAGAGGATGAGCTCGGCAAGAAATCCGAGCTGCTCACGCGAATGCGAACGGACTTCGACGAGGCCAAGAAGTCACCCGCGAAGCTCAAGGAGCTCGGAAAGAAGACCATCCAAGAGGTCGCTGACGCCTACAACGCCGAGCTCGAAGCCTTCACCCTGGGCAAGACCGAACTCAAAGCGCTCTTCGAGAGCCGCAACGCCGTCATCGCGCGGCTCGAGCCGCTCGACGATGCACTCGTCGGAGCCCAGGCGAAGCTGCACCGCCTGGAGAAGGCGTCGATGATGCTCGGCCGCTACCCGGAGCATCGAGCCGAAGCCGTCAAGGCGATCATCGGCGTGTTCGGCGAGCCGCTGTCCGCAGAACACCAGGGCTACTTCCAGCAGTTCCGCCAGTGGTCGCTCATCACCCTCGACCGCATCGCGACGAAGGACGACATCCCACTGCTCGAGATGCTGCGCTCGGTCGAGAACAAAGAAGGACAGGCGGTCACTTACTCTTCTATTCGCCTCGGCGCGCTCATCACACGCTTGAAGCGCGCGCCGTAGGGGTTCCGTAGGTCGGACAAAACGGGGTCAGAATTGGGATGGCCTCCCGGTCGCTCATGACACACTCGACTGGCAGCCGGGCGGCGTGCCCGCGCACCGATCAAGAAGACGCGGCCGAGCCGGCCTTAGCCTCCCGGAGGCTGGTAACGCGAAGCGCCCGGCGAGGAGGAGAGGCCCTTCAGCCGAATTTCCGATCTTCGAGCTGCCTCGACCCCGAATCGGGACTCCTGGGGCCGTCTCCGAAGGGGCGAAAGCCCGTCAAGCCCGACGTGTCGATTTCCCGAAGATTTTCGGCGACCGGAGGGTCTACTTGAACGGGAGACAGTGGGGTCTCCAAGCGTCCCGCCGGAGCACCGCCCAGGGCGCGCGCAGGGCGTGTCCAGCTCTATCCGGAGCCCCCCGGAGGCGGGCAAGGCGAAGCGCCCGGAGAGGAGGGCGTCGATAGTGCTGGACACGGCCGAGCACGACCGCACGCTGCCCATTCGAGGGATGGCTCAGCCACGCCCTCCTGATAGATGCGCGGGGATCTGGACGTTAGACGCCGTCTCACCCACTACGCCCACGGTCACCTCGGAAACACTTGGACAGGAACCTCGGCCAAAAGAAGGCCGGAGACGACAGATGGAGAAGGACCAACCAATCAGGTCGCCGAGGATCGCGTAGGGACGGGCCCTACTACCGTTGGTCCATCTCCACGCGGCGAGAGTCCGGAGGGTCGGCCCTCACTACTGACTGACGAGGTTCCCCGGGATGGTGATGAAACGCATGGCGACACTCGCCGCGTCCTTGCCGCCGTTCTCGTCGAGATCGATGTCGTTGACGACCAATGAGTCGATGAGCCCGAGCACGACCGTCTTGTCGACCGGCAAGAGTGCGTCGTTCAGGTTCGCGATCGTGTCATAGAGCTGCTGTTTCGGCGACGCGCCCCCGAAGATGCCCGAGAGCCCGACGATGACCTTCGTCACTGGATCACGCACGACCACCGCTTCGACACGTGCGTTAACCAGAGTGATGGGGATGGTCGTGTTCCCGAAAGCGACTGCGATGGTCATCACATAGCCTTTACCGCCTGCCTTGAAGGTGGCCCCATTCACGGTCGCGTTCGGAAGGCCAAAGTACGGTGTGCAGCTCGGGTCGAACGAGAACTGCGACGCCACGTAGTCGCACTCTTGCGCCATGAAGTCGCAGCCACTCGACAGTGCCGACATGCCGAGCTTCGCGTCGAGCACCGAGAACGGGAAGGGCTCACCGTCCGTCGTGAGCTGAGATAGGTCGACCGCGTAGAGGATGGAGCCAGCCTCCATCGACTGCGAGATCGGATCGTTGATGAAGGGGGCGAGGACACCCATTGCATTATCGATGCCCCCAGAACATTTGCCATCAGGAGCGCAAGTGGTGGGGTCTTCGTCGATGTCGAGCGCCGAGCCCGGCAGCCCGTCCGTCGCGAACGTAAGCTGTACGATCTTGAGGGCGTCCCCCGTCACCGGCTTTGGACATTGGCCACAGAAGTCTTTGTTGCCGAGGCAGAGCCCCGCGACGCAGGTGTCCCCGGACGTGCAGGAGTACCCGTCCGAACACACGGCATCGTCGTCGAAGTGGTGCTGGCAGCCGATGCCAGGCGAGCAGAAGTCCGTCGTGCAGGGCGTGCCGTCATCACATGCGACGTCGGATCCGCCGCTGCAGACGTTGTCAGTGCAGGTCTCGCCCTTGGTGCATGGATCGCCATCTTCGCACGCCCCGTCGTAGGGGGTGTTCGTGCAAGCCCCGCCGCCGCTGCAGACGTCAGCGGTGCAGGGTTTACCATCGTCGCAGAGGTCCGACGGCGTCGTCACACAGCCTAGTTTGTCGGTGCACTTGTCGTTCGTACAGGGGTCTTGGTCGTCACAGACGAGCTCGTTGCCCGTACACACCGGCCCGTAGCACGCGTCCTCGGTCGTGCAGAGGCTGCCGTCGTCGCACGCCCCCGACTTCTCTGGATAGACGCATCCCGCTCCGGGATCGCAGACGGCATCGACACATGGCCCCTTCTCAGGGCATCCGAGCGCCGCGGAAAACAGGCACTCGCCATCGAGGCATCTCTCGACGAGCGTGCACGCATCTCCATCGCTGCATGGGTCACCGTCTTTGACGTCGAGGAAGACGGGGACACCTGCCGACGCGTCGCAGCGAAGGCAGGGCAAGGTCACGCCTATGTCGCCGTCCGCGACGCACTCGACGTCGAGCGCCACACAGTAGCCCGCCTCAAAGGTGTGTGAACAGGCACCCGCCTCGGAGCAGGCATCGGTGGTACACGCGAGCCCGTCGTCGCACGTTGGCGGCCCCGAACATCCGCCAAGCCCATCGCAGACATCGCCGTCAGTACAGGGATCGCCGTCATCGCACGGCGTGTCCACGGGGCAGACCTCGGGCACGTCATCTGGCGGCGCCTCGGCGTCGGCAGGGACGTCGATAGAGATCTCTGAATCCGGCGTGGGAGACACGGTGTCGCTGGTCTCCGTCGTCTCGATCCCGCCCGTCGTATCCGGCGTCGCGGTGACGTCGGTCGAATTCGCCACATCGGCGCCCATCGCGATGGCCGAGTCCTCGGTACATCCCGCTGCAGCGAACGCCACGATCCCACATGTCATCAGCAACTTGCGCATGTACCCCCCTGAACGAACCTTCGAACCCTGGCGCTGTGCCCGCACGCGACGGACTCTAGGGATGCGCGGCGGGCTTGTCTCGTCTTTTGGCTGAATCGCCGAAACTTGGCAGGCCACTTGCTCGTCGCGTCGTCGGAGGCCATTTGGCCCTTCCGTGCGCCCCCGGAAATCAGGATGATGCAAGCCATGTCGCATTTCCAACATCGCCGTCTCCTTTCTTGCCAAAGGCCCCCGTCTCATCTCCTCCTCGACGTCCTCGGCATGGCAACTCGGCGGCAGGGGATTCGAATCACCACCGCGATCTCAACGCTCGTAACCGTGTTCTCCATCGCGGCCTGCGGCACTCCTGAGGACCCGGACACCATCCCCATTTACGTGTCAGATATCGGCCCACGCGATGGGTTCACGGGAAATCGTGACGCGGCCGGCGGCCCCCCGGACGCGGTGGTGACGATAGACCTGAACGGCGGTGAGACGACCACCGGAGAGCCGTGTGGCGGCATCATGCCCGAGTGCATCCCCTCTGCTGGGGTAGGCGTCGCGGCCGCGCCGTATTGCTCTTGCGAAGGCAACGCGGACTGCGCGTCGGGGCTCTGCGTCCAGACCGCATCGGGGAAGGTGTGCTCCGAGGACTGCGTGGAGTGTTGCCCCGAGGGCTTCACCTGCCAGGTCCTCGCTTCTTCTTGTCCGGACTGTAGGCTCGCATGCCTGCCGAACACCTTGAACCTTTGCCGCCCATGCACCACGAACGCCGAGTGCGAGAACCCCTACGCGCCCGCCGGCGAACGGTGCGTGACCTCAGGTTCGGTCGGCAGCTTCTGCGCCATCCCGTGCGGCAATGGTGACGCCTGCCCGACCGGCTACGTTTGCGGCGACATCTCCACCGTTGACGGTTCCTCGTCCAGGCAGTGCCTCCCCGAGTCAGGTGCATGCGACTGCAGCCCGCTCGCCATCGCGCAAGGCGCACAGACGACGTGCGCGTCGGTGAGCGAGATCGGCTCCTGCCCAGGGAAGCGCGTCTGCACGCCGGCCGGTCTCGGTCCCTGCGAAGCGCCGATTCCGTCGGTCGAAGAGTGCGACGGTAAGGACAACGACTGCGACGGCCTCTTCGACGAAGGGACGTGCTCCGGCGACGAACAATGCGCCTGTAACGCCACCGGTTGCGCCTGCGGCTGCCCTCCGGGCCTCGTCGACTGCGGCGGGGGGCTCGGCTGCATCGACCCGAACGTGTCGGTGGCCCACTGCGGCGACTGCGACAGCCCTTGCCAGGGCGCGGACGTCGCGACCTTTGCCTGCCAGGACGGACAATGCGCCGTCGTGAAGTGTGCGGCAGGCCGTGAAGACGTCGATGGGATCGCGAGCACGGGCTGCGAGTGCACGATCTCGGACGAGGTCTGCGACGGCAAGGACAACGACTGCGACGGCGAGACCGACGAGGGCGGGACCTTGTGCTCCGGTGAAGGCGGCTGCGTCGGCACGTGCGGGTCCGGAGAGTGCACCTGCGACGACGGCTGCGACGCGTGCGGCGGCACCTGCATCCCGATGGCCAGCTACGGCACCGACGCCAAAAACTGCGGTTATTGTGGCAACGCGTGCGCGCTCGAAGGCGCGGCCATCCACACCTGCAACCAGGGCACCTGCTGCGCGGTGGTTTGCGCGACGGGCCGTAAGGACTGCAACAAGGACTGCACCGACGGCTGTGAGTGGGAGGTGAACCCCGAGAGCTGCGACGGGATCGACAACGACTGTAACGGCCTCACCGACGAGAGCCCGCTCTCGGACTGCGGCGGCGCGAAGGTGTGCGTCACCGGAAAGTGCCAGTGCGATCCGACCATCGAGAACTTGGCTCAGTGTGGCTCCGACGCTTGCGTGGATCTCGGCAGCGACCCCGACCATTGCGGCATCTGCGGCAATGACTGCGACCAGCTCGGCATGGCGAACGTGGCGGTGACCAAGTGCGTGGCCAAGGAGTGCGCTGTCGCCGTGTGCAAAGCCCCCTGGGTCGACGTGGACGGCGAGTCCTTCAACGGCTGTGAGTGTCAGAAGACGTCGACCGCCGAGCTCTGCAATGGCAAGGACGACAACTGCAACGGCGTCATCGACGAGCAGCCGCTGACGGGTTGCAGCGGCGCCAAGGTCTGTTCTCAAGGGAGCTGCATCTGCGACCCCGCGGCCCAGGATCTCGCGCAGTGCCTCGGTGACGAGTGCGTTGACGTCTCGAGCGACGCCGACCACTGCGGGGGCTGCGGCAGCGACTGCGATCTCCTCGGCTGGCAGAACGTCTCAGTGACGGCGTGCCTCGGAAAGACCTGTCAGATCTCGGTCTGTACGCCGCCATGGGTCGACGTCGATGGCCAGACCTTCAACGGCTGTGAATGTGAGAAAACCGCCACCGCAGAGACCTGTGACGGCAAGGACAACAACTGTGACGGCGTCATCGACACCTTCACCGAGGCCTGCTCGACGTTGTGCGGCACCGGCGTTCGCTCGTGCAGCGGCGGCGAGTGGTCGGCCTGTAACGCCAAGCAGCCCATCCCGTGCAAGAACTATCAGAGCTGCCAGGACGAGCCGGTGTGCCTCGAGGTCTGTCCCGAGATCCCCGCAGAGAAGTGCAATGGTTTCGACGACAACTGCAACGCCAAGACGGACGAGGGCTTCCTCTGTTCGCCGGGTGACAACAGTACCCAGGCGTGTGGCAACTGCGGCTCGCAGCCGGTGAAGTGCAACGCCCAGTGCCAATACGACATCGCCGGAGCGTGCACTCCAGGCGGCATCTGCACTCCCGGCGCCTCGGACAGCCAGGGCTGCGGTCTCTGCGGTACCCAGAGCCGCACCTGCACGGCGCAATGCGGCTGGAGCAGCTTCGGCCAGTGCCAGAACGAGGGGACTTGCGCGCCCGGCTCTCAGGACTCCTCGTCGTGTGGCAAGTGCGGCACCAAGTCGCGCGGGTGTGCGAACAGCTGCCAGTGGGGCGATTACGGCGCGTGCCAGAACGAAGGCACGTGCAGCCCGAGCGAGACCTCGTCGATCCCCTGCGGCCTTTGCGGCATCCAGACGCGCACCTGCACGTCGAGCTGCGGCTGGGGCGGCTACGGATCCTGCCAGAACGAAGGCGTGTGCAGCCCGGGCCAATCCGAGACCCAGCCGTGTGGGAACTGCGGCTTCCGGACCCGGGCGTGTGGCTCTAACTGCCAATGGGGTGGATGGACGGGCTGCTCGGGCGAAGGCGTCTGTGCGCCGGGCACGCCGGACTCAGCGTCCTGCGGCAACTGCGGCAGCAAGACCCGTACTTGCACGTCGACCTGCCAGTGGGGCAACTATGGGAGCTGCTCGGGCGAAGGCGCCTGCGCGCCGAGCACCACCAAGAGTGAGTCGTGCGGCAGCTGCGGGACGCGGCAGTCCACCTGCACCTCGTCCTGCCAGTGGGGGGCCTTTGGCACGTGCCAGAACCAGGGAGTGTGCTCGAGCGGCGACACCTCGGCCCAGTCCTGCGGTAATTGTGGAACGCAATCGCGGACGTGTAGCGCCTCGTGTGCCTGGGGCAGCTATGGCACTTGTACGAATCAGGGTGCCTGTGCCGCAGGGCAAACCTCGAGTCAGAACTGCGGCAACTGTGGGACGCAGAGCCGGTCGTGCTCAGGCTCGTGTCAGTGGGGGACGTACGGGACCTGCACGGGGCAAGGCGTCTGCAGCGCTGGAACCACGTCATCCTGCCCGAGCGCCTGCGGCAGCCGCACCTGCTCCGGGAGCTGCGGCTGGGGGAGCTGCAACTACACCCTCGACAGCCGAGAGCCCAACGACACCTACAACGAAGCGACCCTAATTGGGAGCATCGAAGAAGGCGGGACCCTACCCACCGTCAGCAACGCGTGGCTCCACTCATCGTCCGACTTCGACCGCTACTACTTCATCTGCTCCGAGAGCGGCGACATCTTCGATGGCACGTTCGCCATGTCGGCGACCCTGTCGGGCGTCGGCGGTACGAACCGGATCTGCATCTACTACGACCGCGCGTGTAACGGCAGCGTGGACAAGACGTCGTGCGCGGAGGCCAGCGGCACCCTGAGCGTCAACACCGGCGATCAGGACGCTCAAAACGGGAGCGACGACGACGGCTGCATCGACGTCGAGGTCACGGGCGCGGGCACTTGTTCGGCTTACACCCTGCAGTTCGGCTGCAACTGAACGACGATTCATCCTGGGCCCAATTCGCAATTGGGTCCGGGTTGTCGGCGCCGGTGGCCGGTGTTAGAAGTCGTCCGTGGGTTTAACCGTCGCCGAGCTCCTCATCCCCGTCATCTCCGGCATCATCGGCTACGGCACCAACGTGCAAGCCGTGAAGATGATGTTCTACCCCATCAACCCCATCGGGTGGCCGCCGTGGTTCGGCTGGGTCGGCATCATCCCGTCCAACGCGGAGCGACTCGCCAAGGTGGGGCTCAGCCTCATCATGCGGGATCTCCTCAAGATCCACGAGCTCTTCGAGAACCGTAAGCCCGAGGAGTTCCTCGCGCCGTCCGAGCCGCGCATGATCGCCATGACCAAGCAGATCGTGGACGACCAAGCGGGCAAACGTTTCCCCGCGATGTGGCAGATGCTCCCCGAGAGCGCCAAGGCTGCCGTGCACGAGACCGCGGTAAGTGAAGTGAAGAGCATGTCGGTACGGTTGGTAGAGCGGGTCATCACGCGCATGCCCGAGCTGCTCGACACCGAAGCCGTCGTCTTGAACGCCGTGCGCTCCGACAAGACGCTGATGAACGAGATGTTCCTTCAGGTGGGAAAGAAGGAGTTCAGCTTCATCGAGTGGTCGGGCCTCTGGTTCGGGCTGGTGTTCGGCTTCGTGCAGTTCGCCGCCTGGCTCATCTATCCCGCGTGGTGGACGCTCCCCGCGTTCGGCTTCGTGGTCGGCTATGTCACCAACTGGCTCGCCCTCGTGCTCATCTTCGATCCGAAGAAGCCCAAGAAGATGCTGGGCTTCACTGTTCAGGGGCTCTTCCACAAGCGGCAAGCCGAAGTCTCGCACGAGTTCGGAAACATGATCTCGAGCCGCGTCTTCAACAACGACAACATCTTTCGCCAGCTCTCTCGCACCGAGTCCCGCGCCAAGATCCTCGACATGGTCGAGGAAGAGGCCGACGCGGCCCTCGCGAAGTGGCAAAACCACCCGATGGCGATGGGAATCGTGACCCCCGACCTCGTGACCGAGATGCGCGCCGAGATTCGGGTCGCAGTTGAGGTCGAGCTCTTCGCCGAGAACGGCGTCATCGCGTCGGTGACCGCCCAGTCCGACGAGATCCGCCGCCTCCTCCAGGAGCGCATGAAGGCCATGGACCCAGAAGCCTTCGAGAACGTGCTCCGCCCGGCCTTCAAACAAGACGAGTGGAAGCTCATCGTGGTTGGCGCGGTGCTCGGCCTCATCGTCGGGTTCCTTCAGGTCTGGTTCACCGTCAGCGATCAGGTCGTCCCCTAAGGGGCTAGTGTGCCGCGTTCCAAGTCTTGCCCCAGCCCACCTGAACATCGAGCGGCACCGCGAGCGGCAACACGCCGGACATCGCGGCTTGAACCTGCGGCGCTAGGCGCTCGGCTTCGTGCTCCGGCACGTCGAACACGAGCTCATCGTGGACCTGCAGGACCATTCGGGCCTCGAAGCCCTCGATGACGAGAATTCTCGCGACCTCGAGCATAGCCAACTTGATGATGTCCGCAGCGCTGCCCTGCACGGGCGTGTTGATGGCCATGCGCTCGGCGGCTGCCCGGCGAGTGAAGTCCTTGGCGCGGAGGTCCGGCACGTAGCGCCGTCGTCCAAGCACCGTGGTCACGTAGCCGAGTTCACGGCCTTCTTCTTTCGTGGCCTCCATGAAGGCCTTGATCGCGGAGTAGCGTTCGAAGTAGCGGTCCATGTAGTCCTGGGCCTGCTTTCGCGAAATCTGGAGGTCACGGGCGAGTCGGAAGGCGCTCATGCCATACATGAGGCCGAAGTTGATCGCTTTGGCCGCCGCGCGGTGCTCGTAGGTGACTTCGCCCTCGGGCACGTCGAAGATCTCGCTCGCGGTGCGGCGGTGAACGTCCACGCGGTCGGCGAAGGCCCGCAAGAGTCCAGGATCCCGGCAGAGGTGCGCGAGGATACGGAGCTCAACCTGACTGTAGTCGGCAGAGAGGAGCACGTTGCCGTCTCGTGGGATGAACGCGTCGCGGATGCGCCGGCCCTCCTCGCTGCGTATGGGGATGTTCTGGAGGTTCGGGTCGAAGCTGGAGAGACGCCCCGTGGCGGCCACGGCCTGCCGGAAGCTAGTGTGGATACGAGAAGTTCGGGGATCGACGAGCGTTGGCAGCACGTCGGTGTAGGTGCCCTTGAGCTTGCTCAGCTCGCGCCAATCGAGGATGGCCTGTACGACAGGCGCTTCCTCGGCCAACTCTTCGAGTACGCTCGCGTCGGTTGATGGTCCCGTCTTCGTGCGCTTCTTCACCGGCAGCCCGAGTCGGTCGAAGAGCACCTCGGCGAGCTGCTTCGGTGAGCCCATGTTGAAGGTCGTGCCCGCGAGAGCGAAGCACTTGACCGCGGCTTCGCCCATGAGAGTCTCGAAGCGCCCCGAGAGGCCCTTTAAGATGCCGACGTCGACGCGTACCCCCTCGAGCTCGAGTCCGAGGAGGACGTCGCTCATCGGGAGCTCCAAGTCCGTGAAAAGCTTTCGCCCTTCGCTTGCATCGAGTGCCTTCCCGAGCGGTCCGATGAGCGACAGGACCGCCTCGACGCGCGCGAGCGCCCAGGCTTCGGCAGTTTGCAGCGCGACCTCGTCCCAGCCGTGTCGGCCCCTGTCAACGTCGGGCGGCACCTCCGGGAGCTTGGCCTCGAGCAGGTCGAGAGCAATGTTCTCGAGCGAGTGCGTGTACTTGGTCGCGTTGGCCAGATAGCTCGCTAGCTCGGTGTCGAAACCGACCCCAGCCATAACGACTCCTTCGCGGGCAAGCACGAAGCCCAGCTCCTTCCAGCTATGCGCTGCCCGCCTCGGTCGGTGCTCTGCCGTGAGCCAGGGCGTCAGAGCCGAGAGCGTCTCCGCGATGGGGAGCTGCACGCCGCTGTCGAGCTGCCGATGCCGCAGGGGGAGATACCAGCTCTTGGCCGCAGCGCCCGCGAACGCCGGCACGCTGAAGGCAAGCGCCACGAGACCGGCTCGCGAATACGGCGATCGGTCGAAGAGGCCCTGTAGCGCGAACACGGGCACCATCGACAAGGACGTGAGGAGGTCGTCAAGCGCGGCGGAATCCCGGACGGTGACGCGCGTCACGTCCGCGGCGGGCGCCTTGACGGACTGGAACTCGCGAAGGAGCCCCTTGAACTCGAGCTCGGTGAAGAGCTTCACGAGCGCGTCGGCGTCGGGCTCACGGAGGATCAGTGTTGGGAGATCGAGGTCGAGGGGGACATCGAGGCGCAGCCGCGCGAGCTGTCGGCTGATGAACGCGCTTTCGCGCCCCGCTTCGAGCTTCTCCTTGAGCTTGCCCTTGACCTCGGCGAGGTGCTCATAGACGCCGTCGATGGTGCCGTAATCGGCGATGAGCTTGGCCGCGGTCTTCGGGCCGACGCCGTCGACGCCGGGAATGTTGTCGACGGCGTCTCCGATGAGGCCCTGAACTTCCACGACCTTGTCCGGACCGACGCCGAACTTCTCGATGCAGGCAGCGGCGTCGATCCACTTGTCCTTCATGCCGTCGTAGAGGCGGACGCCCTGGTCGAGGAGCTGATAGAGGTCTTTGTCGGACGAGACCATCACGGCCTCGATGCCTTGCGCACCGGCCTGTTTGGCCAACGTCGCGATCAGATCGTCCGCTTCGATGCCTGGCTCTTCGATCAGCGTCAACCCAAGCGCTTTGGCGATGGGGCGCATGAAGGGGAGCTGGACCACGAGATCGGGCGGCGTCTCAGCCCGATTCTTCTTGTATTCCGGGTACTCCGCCTGCCGTGTGGCTTTGGCGCCGGGCGCGTCTAACACGCACGCGACGTGGGTCGGCTTCAGGTCCCTTATGAGCTTTCGCAGCATGTTCGTGAACACGAGCAGGGCATTGACGGGCATGCCCGCGCTCGTCGTGAGGCTCGATTCGAAGCCGGACCGGGCGCTGGTCGCGTGGTAGGCGCGGAAGATGTAGTTGGACGCGTCGAGGAGGAGAAGCCGGTCAGCCTTGGTGCTCATAGCGCGCGAGCATAGGCGAGCGGGCCCGGCGTGTCAGCAGGTCAGCGTGTCATGAGCTCCCGGACAGACCAGAGTGGCTCGCGAGGTAGGCGTAATCGAGATCCTAGGAGCCTGCTGCTTTTCTCCCGTCGCTGGCCTTCGCGCTGCCGCACGGGAGCGGCGTCAGGTGCCTGCAATACGTCCTCACGTACCCAGTGGGTACACTCTGGGCGTCTCTCGACACCTTCCTTGCTCTTGTACGACATCGCTTCGGCCGGCTCGTTCCGAAAATCAGCAGGATCCTAGCCGTAAAGGGAGCTTAGACCCGTAACCTCGCGTTGAGCTCGCTGATCTTTCTGTAAGCGTCTCTGAGCAAGGTCAAACAGACACTCGGATAGGTCAGGAGGACCGTCTCTAGGCCTTCGCGGCGGACGCTGAGGTAGCGGCTGGGCTCGGTCGCTATCACGGTCGCAGACCGAGGGTCGCCCGTAAGTAGAGCCATCTCGCCGAACACCGCCATCGGCGCGAGCGTCGCTGCGACCGCCTCGGTTGGAAGCCGGAAGTCCTTGACGACCTTGACCTCCCCGACCAGGAGCACACACAGCTCGTCGCCTGGGGCGCCGCTCTCCATGATTACGTCGCCTACGGAGGCCGTTCGAACCGACAGCGCGGGGCGCATCACTTCGAGCTCGAGGTCGGTCAAGGGCGCGAACAGATCATGCGCCCGCAACGTAGAGAGTTTGAATTCACTCGACAGCACGCTGACCTCCAGGAACGACTGGGCGTAGCCTCCGCCCGTTGATTCGCCACAGCGTTGCGGTTTGGTGCGGCCCACTTCTCCACAAGCGCACGCTCGAGAGCGCCATGCTACACCAAGCTCGCCTCGGAGCGAAACCGACCCAGAAACCCCATGATCGCCGTCGTGAAGGCATCGTTGCGATCACCGACGATCATGTGGCCGGCGCCGCTGACGTCGATGAACTCCGCATGTGGAACCAGCGCTCGAAAGTGGCGAACACCCTCTTCGCTCAAGAGGTCGCTCCGGCCGCCACGAACCAGCAGGGTGGGGATGGAGAGGCTGCGCGCCGCATCTTCGAGCCGGGTGACGTCGCGGTCGCCAGCCATGTTGGTCTCGAGCAAAATCGCTCGATCCCAGTGCCAGACCCAGCGACCGTCGGCCCGCTGACGCAGATTCTTCTGGAGACCGGATAGGTCAGTCGGCCTTGGCCGGTGCGGCATGTACGCCGCCACCGCATCGGCGGCGTCGCTCACGGTAGCGAAGCCTTCCGGAGAGGCCGTCATGAACCCGACGATCCGCGAGACGCCTTCGGGCTCCATCTTCGGAGCGATGTCGACGAGGACGAGCGCCTTTAGCGAGCCCGGAGGCAAGGCCGCCGCCGATTGAAGGAGAACGAGCCCGCCCATCGAGGCTCCAACGCCAATGGGCGCCTCTCCGAACTGGGCGAGCGCTGCGGCGACGTCGCCGGCGAACGCCTCGGTCCGGTAGTCGCCGTTGGGATCCCACTCGCTGTCGCCATGGCCTCGCAGGTCCTGAGACAAACAATCGAAACCCGAACGCGCGAGCGCCATCGCCGTGGCCGACCACGCATGGCGCGTCTGGCCGCCGCCATGCAGCAGTACCACGGGCGTCCCGTAGCCGTGGCGATCACCCACGAGCAGCAGGCCGTTGTGGCCCTGAAATGACACACGCCTCACCGGCGCCGCTCCTCGCGAAGACTCTGAGCGAGCTCGCTGACCGACGTGAGCCCGCGAACGTCGAGCGCCGTCCGTATCGCGCGGTTGATGCGACCGACGAGCGCCGGACCCTCGTAGATGAAGCCTGTATAGAGCTGTATGGCGTCAGCGCCGGCCGCGAACATGGCGAAGGCGGTCGCGGGGCAACGGATGCCGCCAACGCCGATGATCGGCCTTGCGGTGAACCCACGGAGCCACCCCACCACCTCGAGCGCGCGGTCATGGAGGGGCGCGCCGCTGAGTCCGCCAGCGCCGACGTCGCGGACGCCTCGACGCGCGAGGGTCGTATTGGTCGCGATGAAGCCTGCGGCGCCGGCCGCTTCGGCTTTCTCGACGGCGTCCGCGACGGCGGGCTGCTCGAGATCTGGCGACAGCTTCACGAAGACGGGCTTGCCCAACGCCACCGTGACCACGGCACGGACGATCTCACCGAGGAGATCGCCATCTTGAAGCGTACGCAGCCCGGGCGTGTTCGGAGAGCTCACGTTGACAACGATGTAGTCCGCGTGCAGCGCGAGCAGGCGTGTCGACTCGGCGTAGTCGGCGGAGGCGGCCTCGAGCGGGGTCACCTTCGACTTTCCGAGGTTCACTCCGATAGGGATGGGTTGTGGCAATGACGCTTCGAGCCGGCGAGCAAGCGCCGCGGCGCCGAGGCTGTTGAAACCCATCCGGTTCACGAGGGCGCCGTGCTCGGGGAAGCGGAAGAGCCGGGGCATTGGGTTGCCAGGTTGGGCGTGGGCGGTCGCCGTGCCGAGCTCCGCGAAACCAAAACCGATCGCGGGCCAAAGTGGGATCAGCTCCCCGTCTTTGTCGAGGCCCGCGGCGAGACCGACCGGCGACGGGAAGCGAAGGCCCGCCAGGGTGACATCGAGGCCAGCGGGCGGCGGCGCCTTCACGGCCCAGCGCCCTAGGGCACCGAGGCGCTTCAGCGTCCCGAAGGTCAACCGATGGGCGCGCTCCGGCTCGAACGAAAAGAGCAGGGGGCGGACGATGCCGTAAGGGCTCACGGGGCGCTCTGGCTGGGCTGCACAGTGGCTTCCTTCTGCACGGTGGCTTCCTTCTGCACGGTGGCTTCCTTCTGCACGGTGGCTTCCTTCTGCACGGTGGCTTCCTTCTGCACGGTGGCTTCCTTCTGCACGGTGGCT
>CANMLD010000087.1 GCA_947498315.1 Pseudomonadota bacterium
TCACCGAGGTCATCCAGAACCCCGTCTTGATCGCACTGAAGGTTCAGCACACCCAACTTCGCAACGAGGTCAGCGAGAACGAGCTGATCTTCCTCGAGAAACACCCGAAGCTGATGGGTTCGAAGCAGAAGCTCAGCCACGTATCTGGCGCCATTCAGTCCGAAGTCCGGGGGATCATCCGCTCGGTTCAGGCCCGTGCCTCGGCGGCAAAGACGGAGCTCGACCAGTTCGTGTCTCAGTTCGAAGAGGCCCGAAAGGAGGACGAGAAGCTAGGCCAGGCGATGGAGGAGTACGACAAGCTCCAGAAGGAGCTGAAAGAGCAGACCGCGCTCTACGACCGTATCCGGAAGCGCTACGAGGAGACGGTCATCACCACGAGCGTCGCGGCGAACAACGTGCGGGTGCTCGATAAGGCGCTCATTCCGAAAGTCCCGGTCTGGCCGAGGCGCAACTTAGTGCTCGGCGCTTCGGGCTTGTTTGGGGTCCTTCTCTCGCTCGTACTCATCGCGCTCCTCGAACGGGCAGACACGACCATCCGCGACAAAGCGCACGCAGAGGAGATCCTCGACATCCCCTGTCTTGGACTCATCCCGACCATCTCGATCACCGGCAACCCGCATGACATCGTGAACATGCGGGTCCGTGACCTCTTCGTCCACGATCATCCGCTGTCCGAACCTGCCGAGCAGGCGCGTACGCTGCGCACGAACCTCCTCTTCCTCTCGGCGGAGCGGAAGCTCAAGACCATCTTGGTCACGAGCGCCCTGCCCGAAGAGGGCAAGACGACCATCGCCATTCAGACGTCGGCGACGCTCGCGTCGGCGGGCGGCAAGGTTGTCCTCATCGAAGCCGACATGCGTCGTCCTCGCCTCGCGCAGACGATGGGCGTCTCGGAGGACCGCGGCCTCTCGACGTACCTTGCCAATCGTGACACCGACGTCCGCGACATCATTCAGCGTTCGCACATCCCGAACCTCGACATCATCGTATGTGGACTCATTCCGCCAAACCCGGCTGAGCTCCTGAACAGCCTCCGCCTCAATCAGCTCATCGCGCGTCTGCAGGAGCAGTACGACATGGTCGTCTTCGACTCGCCGCCGGTGAACGCGGTGTCGGACGCGCTCGTCATGGCGAGCCGCATCGACGGCGTCCTGCTGGTGGCGAAAGCCAAGCGTACCACCGCCGAGGCCCTCCGTACCGCGTTCAACTCGCTCATGAACGTCGACGCGCCCGTGGTCGGAACGGTCTTGAACGACGTGCACCGTGGTACGCTGGGCTATTACAAGAAGGGCAAGTACTACCGAGCTGGTTACTATAAGCGTACTCCCGAAGAGCTGGAGGAACAGGCTCGCCGGGTCAACTCAAGTGGCGCGAGTTAGAAGCTCACCAGTACCGAGCCCCGCGGGCGAGACGCGACCGTGCTCTTTCTGCGCGCAAACCGAGTGGTTCTCCACGCGTCTCCACCCGACTTCGCGACTCATCTTGTGGCACCGCTCTAGCCTGCCGCGTCGAGCGAGATGCGCTATGCTCGCGGGCGGAGGAGACAGCCATGGGAGAGAGAGGATGGTTCGACCGCAGATCGGCCGCGGTAGCGCCCAAGGAAGATCCGTCCGAGCTCAACGCTCCCGACCTGAGCGCGGGGCGAGGTGAGGAGCCGACCCGACTCCCAGCCGCACCGTCAGAGGATCGCACCGTCCTCACGCCGCC
This sequence comes from Pseudomonadota bacterium, assembly GCA_947498315.1. Lineage (GTDB taxonomy): Bacteria > Myxococcota_A > UBA9042 > SXOO01. The sequence continues at coordinate 1,708 of CANMLD010000087.1, forward strand.
GCCCGGGCCAGAAAAGGGGTCGCCGGCGGCGATACCAGCCGCGGTAGCACCCGGACCGCGCCTCTTGGCCCCCGATGCCGGCATCGCTCCGCAGCGACCGACCTCCGGACCGCGTCGCCCGAGCTACCCGATGGCATTGCCGCTCGGATCCATGCTGCGGGACTACCGCCTCGAGGCCGTCCTCGGCCAGGGCGGCTTCGGCATCACCTACAAGGCGACCAACCTTCGAGCAGGTGCCAATCGGTTGAGTGCGGAAGGGGGCCCATCGGCAGGCCCAGTCACCGTGGCCATCAAAGAGTTCATGCCACTCCAGCTCGCGGCTCGTAATGCCACACGGCTCACCGTGCATCCCGGCTCGGACTTCGACACCTACCTCTGGGGCCTCGAACGTTTCTGTCAGGAAGCCGAATTGCTGAACGAGCTCGACCACTTCAACATCGTTCGCGTTCGGCGCATCTTTCACGAGAACCGCACCGCGTACCTTGTGATGGACTACGAGGAGGGGGAGCCGCTCGACGTACTCTTGAAGGCGAACCCGGTGCCTCCGACCGAAGACGAGCTCATGGGCTTCCTCCTGCCGCTGCTCGACGCGCTCGAGCTGCTCCACGGGCGCGGAACGCTCCATCGTGACATCAAGCCTGGCAACCTCTTCATTCGGCTCGACGGCTCGCCGCTTCTCCTCGATTTCGGTTCGGCTCGGCAGGCAGCGGCTGACCAGCAGCAGCTCACGAGCCTCGTCTCGTCAGGTTACTCGCCGGTCGAACAGTACGGCAGCGCCGGCCCGCAGGGCCCGTGGACCGACCTCTACGCGCTGGCGGCGACGCTCTACCGCATGATCACGGGCAAGACGCCGCTGACTGCTATCGATCGCAGCATCGCGACGCTCACGCACCAGCCCGATCCGCTCGTTCCGCTCGCTCGCTTGTCCGATCTCGCTCGCCCCTATCGCCTGGAGTTCCTTGCCGCCATCGACGCGGCACTCGCGCACTCCCCCGATCAGCGTCCGCGGTCGGTGGCGGCGTGGCGGACACTCCTCGTCGGGCCAGCTCATGACCCCGAGCGGCTCCACGCCGGACAAAAGGTCGCTCTAGAACAACGCACCCCCGATCTCAGCCGCATCCGAGTTGGCCTGGGGTGGGACGCCGGCGAGGGAACGGACGGCGCCCCGGCGTTCGACCTCGACGCGTCGGCGCTCCTCCTCGACGCTCGAGGGCGTGCGCTCTCGGAGGCGCACGTTGTCTTCTACAATCAGCTCGCGTCGCCCTGCGGCGCGGTGAGACACCTCGGCGATGCCGCCGCCGGGTCTGGCCAGGAAGACGACGAGCAGATCGTCATCGATCTCGAACAGGTGGCGGCGGACGTACACCGCATCCTCTTCGTCATCTCCATCCATGAAGGTACGAGCGACCTCATCGGCCTCGAAGCCGTCAAGGGCGCTCGGATCCGGCTCTTGCCGGCCGACGGCGGCGACGTGCTCTATCACTACACGCTCACCGATGTGGCTACCGGGCATCGGGGTGTCACCATCGGCAGCATCTACCGTCATCCCAACGAGCCGAACGAGTGGATCTTCAGCGCCGAAAGCCGCAGCTACCCGGGCGGCCTCGGTGACGTGGCTCGAGAGGCTGGGCTGGAAGTTGGATGATCCCCATTTAGCAAGAAGGCTTGCCGTGGTCGTCCAGCATGCGCAGGCAGTCGCTGATGCTGGCGGTCGCGAGGGCCATGCAGCTGTCGGAGGCGCCGTAGTAGATGTGGAGCGTGTCGCCCGTCGCCATTCGCTGAGCCTCCCCAAGGCCCATGAAGCGTTCACCGGGCAGCAGGCTCCCCTGGGTACCTCACGTTCCGTTCGACGCGACCCTTGTCTTGAGGACTCCGTACTCGCGCGGGATCGGCGGTGAACCCGCGAGACTGCGAGTACTCGACGAACGCCCGGCAGAACGACGGATTGAGCGCGTCGGCGCGCGTCACGATGGGCGTGCTCGGTCCGTTACGCTGGCGACGCCGAAGCGCATAGCTCGATGAGCTTGTCCACGACCTCTCCGAGCGAATGACTGTCCGGCGTGAAGGTGGCGGCGATGCCAAGGTCGCGCAGGGCAGGGAGGTCCTTGCCCGGGAGGATGCCGCCCATGATGACTTGGATGTCCGTGGCGTTCTGCTCCCGGAGCAGGCGCATGATCTCGGCGGCGATGTGGAGGTGGGCGCCCGAGAGAGATGAGATGCCGAGGAGGTCTGCGTCTTCTTGGATGGCGGCGCGGACCAACGCTTCGGGGCTCTGCTTGATGCCGGTGTAGATGACCTCGAAGCCGGATCTCGCGCAGGCGACCGCGATGAGCTTCACGGCGTTCACATGGCCGTCGAGGCCCGACTTGCCGAGGACGAGGCGGTATGGGTGCGGGGACTTCGGGACCGTGAGTGACGCGGCGCGCGTCTCGGCGCCGTCGATGCCGAGGGGCGGGGAGTAGCGGCCGAGGGTGGCGTCTTCGAGGGTCTGGGTCCACTCGCCCGTGGTACCGCCGGCTTTGGCGAGCGCGATCGAAGCGGGGAGGATGTTCTCGCGGGCGTCGAAGGCGCGCCGTAGCTCGAGCATGGCGCTGGCCACCGCAACCTGGTCGCGGAAGGCTCTATGGTTTCGGAGCCTTATGAGATGGCGGCGGAGGGCCTCCGGGTCCTGGGCCGCGGCCTGACCGCCGCCGGGCTCGGCGAAGGGGCGGGCTTCGGTGAAGGCGTTGACGCCGACCCGCACGCGTTCGCCGGTGTCGATGGCGCGGCGCTCGCGGAGGAGACCGGCCGTCAGCTCTTCGCTGACCCGCGTGATGGCGGCGGAATACCCGAGGCCGCGCAGCTCGAGCGCGATGCGCTGCGCCTCCGTCTCGAGCTCGGCGGTCTTCTTCTCGATGACGATGGAGCCCTCGAAGATGTCGCCGTAGTCCGCGAGATCGGTCTCGTACATCAGCACCTGCTGGGTGCGGAGGGCGAAGACCTGCTCGGCTTCGTCCGGGAGGCTGAGCGCTTCGCGGAAGCCCGGGAGTTGGAGCGCGCCGACGCGGGCCGACGCGGAGAGCACGACCGGGAGTGCTTCGTAGGCGATGCGGACGATGTTCACCTCGGGTTGCTGAGCCGTCAGCGTCAGCGAGCGGACCTGGCAGCCGGCGCGGAAGGCGACGTCGCTGACGCCCCAGAGCTCCTGACACAGCTTCGGCCAGAGGCGCGAGTACGCTCGCACCTTCGCGATCTCGGCGACGAGCTCGATCCCCGAGTTGATGAAGAAGCTCATTCGCCGGACCGTCTCTGCGAACTCGGCGTCCGAGAGCCGTGGACGCAGCTCGTCGAGCACCAAGATGGCGTTACCGAACGCCATCCCAATCTCCTGCGCAGGCCCTGCTCCGGACTCCATATAGTGGTAACCACAGGCGTTCATGGGGTTCCACTGTGGCGCGTGCCGGGTCGCGAACGCGATGAGGTCGGCCTCGAGGCGGAGGCTCGTCTGCGGCTCGAAGATGTGGGTGCCGCGTGCCACGAACTCCTTCATCAGGTCGTTCTGAGTGGTGCCGCGCAGCTTGTCCCACGGGATGCCGCGCTGCTCCGCTACAGCGAGGTAGAGAGCGAAGAGCCACGGGGCCGTGGCGTTGATGGTCATCGACGTGTTGATGGCGCCGAGATCGATGCCGTCGAAGAGCAGCGCCATGTCGGCGATGGAACAGACGGCGACGCCTGTCCCGCCGACCTCGCCGGCCGCCATCGCGTGGTCACTGTCGTAGCCGTTCTGCGTGGGCAGATCGAAGGCGACGGAGAGCCCGCGTTGACCCTTCTCGAGGTTCGACCGGAAGCGCGCGTTCGACGCCTCCGCGTCAGCGAAGCCCGCGTACGTACGAATGATCCAGGGCGGGCGGTCTTGCAGGCGCATGGGGCTCTCTCTAGGTCACGGAAATAATGGTCAACTGAGCCCGGCAAGATAGGGTCGCGCGACCACCATCAGCGCGAGGACCTCCTCCGCGCCCTCGAAGATCGAGAGGACGCGGGCATCCTGGTAGTAACGGCTGACCGCGTACTCCTCCGAGTAGCCCATGCCGCCGTGGAGCTGCATCGCCTCTCGGGTCACCCACTCGGCGTCTTTACACGAGAGCAGCTTCACGAGGGACGCCTCCATGTCGCCGCCGCCGTGGTCCATCTTCTCGCCGACCGCGTAGGAGAGCTGGCGGCTGGCCTGGATTTTGGAGGCCATCTCCGCGAGCTTCACGCGGGTCAGCGGGTAGTCCGCGAGCGGCTTGCCGAAGACCTTGCGGTCGCGCACGTAGCTGAGCGCGGCGCGGAACGCCGCCTCCATCACGCCGACCGCACGGGCCGCCGTCTGGATTCGGCCGCCCGCGAAGCCCGCCATCTGGAGGTAGAAACCCTGGCCCTCGTCGCCGATGCGGTGGCTGTCCGGCACGAAGACGTCCTCGAAGCTGACGGAGAAAGAGTGCATGCCGCGGTAGCCGATGGTCGGGATGGCCGTGCCCTCGAGGCGGCCACCCGTGTGCGTCCCGCCGTTGGCCAACGTGAACTCGGGCTGCGCGTACTCGAAGCGCTGATCGGGCCGGAGGTGCGCGGCGTGGCCCGCGTGATCTCCCACGTCGTCGCTCGTGTGGCTCTTCTTCTCGACGAGGAAGAGCGTCAGGCCCTTGTGGCCGTCCTCGATGCGGCCCGTGCGTGCCAGAACACACAGGACGTCGGCGCGCCCTGCGAAGGTGCACCAGGTCTTCTCGCCGTTCAGGACGTAGCCGCCACTCACCTTCTTCGCAGCGAGCTTGACACGCGCGACGTCCGAGCCGGCGTCAGGCTCGGTCACCGCGACCGAAATGAGCGTCTTGCCGCTGGCGAGGCGCGGGAGCCAGTAGCTCCGCTGCTCCGGCGTGCCGCCTTTCAGGATAGCTTTGGCACAGATCTCCGGGCGCGTGATCACCGAGCCGCCTGCGCCGAGTGAGGCGCGCGACAGCTCTTCCGTCGCGATGATCATGGTCTGGTGGTCGACGAAGTTGCCGCCGTACTCCTCCGGGATGGAGATGCCGAACACCCCGAGCTGTCCCATGTTCTTCAGCAGGGCCTCGGGGATGAGCGCGTCGTGGCGGTGGATGTGCTCGGCGCGCGGCGCGACCTCCGCGTCCGCGAATCGCGCGAACTCCGCACGGATCATGGCGTGCATTTCAGCCAGACCGAGCGCTCCGGCCGGCTCCGAGTCGCGGGCGATGATGGCCGCACCGAGGGCGCCGGAGACGTCGCCCGACAGGGTCGTTCGAATCCAGGTTCGGCAGACGCTCGATAGTCCGTGGTCGCCAAAGGCCAGTGGGACGCTCTGGGCCCAGCGGTCGATCTCCTGAGCCGCCGACGCGATCCCTTGAGCTGCGACGGCCTTCTCGTGTTCACCATAGCGGCGGGCCCACTCGCCGAGGGCCTCGGCGGAAGCGCGCGCAGCGAGGGCGCGGGCGAGCCCGAAGGCCTCAGGCTGTACTGCTTCGAAGCCCTTCTCCTTGCTGCGCGCGGCGACTGCGCGACCGAGGGAGTCCAGCAGAGGACCGAGCTCGGACAGGGCGGCGGCTTGACTCATGGCGGGGGGCTCCTTGGATGGCCGGTAGACGTCACCGGCTCTTTGCCAGATGTCTCAGGCGTGACTTTGGCTCTGCAAACGCACGAGCCGTTCGAGCTCTGGGAGCGCGACGCCGGCCCGGGCGAGCGCGGCGTCTTCGAGCACACCCGCGGCGTGGGCGAGGCGGACCATGCGGAGCGCCGACCAAGCCGCCATCCACTCACGGCCGCCTGCGAACGTGGACGCGGGCGTGCGAGCGTAGGCGATGGCGCGACCGAGGGCGGCCTCGGCCGCCTCGAGCGACGGGGTAAAGATGGCTTGCACGAGACCGACCTCCGTCAGGTCGCGGACGCGCTTGGCGGCGAAGCCATGACGGATGGCGGCTTCGGTCTCGCGCGTGGTCGCGTCGACGAAGTCCGCGTCCGAGGCGGCGACGAGCGTGCCGCCGTCGACAGCGTCTTTCCCGTGGGCGGCCGCGACTGTCGGCAGGAGCTGCCGAACCGCCGCGAAGTCCGATTGCCAGCTGTGGGTGTCGCAGGTAACGCCCAGGGTGCGCGCGTAGGCCTCGGGCTCAAAGACCAGAGACACCACGTCCTCCACTGCTGCGATCTCGGGAGCAGCGAGCACCGACCGAGGCGTCGCGATCTCGACTTGCAGCGAGACGGCGTTCTTCCACCCGGCGCCTCGCTGAAGGTTCCTCACGATGGTCTGGATCTCCTTCACTTCCTCGGCAGACTCGATGTCCGTGAGGACGATGAGGTCGACCTCGTCACCGACGGTGCCGAGCAGGGTCACGAGGTCGTCTTCGAAAAAAGGGGACCGCAGGGGGTGAGGGCGCACCGCCGTAAGGGTTTGGCCGTAGTTGATATCGCGGAGCGCACCGACGACGTACTCACGGGCGGTGACAGCGAGGTCCGGGCGCGAGGGGAGGGCGTCGGCCAGGTCGAAGTAGACGAGGTCCGCTGAACAATCAGCGGCGGCCTGGAAGAGCTGAAAGCTCGCCCGTCTCGAGTCGACCAGAGTGTCTCCCGTCTCGGCCAGCACGAGCCCAGGGATGCGAAGCTCGGCCCGCCGAACGAAGGGTGTGCGACTGCCGCGCACGAGCTCCGGATGCCGACCGTACCGGAGCTGGGTCGTCCGAATCTGCTGCCGGACCGGCATGAGCCTCGAGAGGCGATCGGGTGCGAGCGCCATGGCCGTTAGGGACAGATCGAGTAGCAGGGGAAGCAGTTCACCTTGTCGCCGTCGTACGCTTCGACGAGCTCAGGGATCTCGTCGAAGGTGTAGATGCGATCGTCGACGATGGGCATCCACCCATTCGGCTCCGCGTATGCCACCGCGCTGACGCCCTGCGAGTACCGCGCGTAGTGGGTGTGAATGTGCTGGTGACGGTCGATGCACTCGATGGCGCGTATCGTGGTGAGGCGCATGCCTTCTTTCCAGCCGGCCGTCGTGATGACGCCCTCTCGCGAAAGCGCCTTGAGCGTCGGGCGATATACAGGACCACCCACGTAGTCGATGAAGATCTGAACCATACGCCCGTTCGTCATCTCTCTGATCTTGCTGAGGAACTTCTCTTCGGCGGACCGGTAGGCTGCGGCGAAGTCCGGGTCGGTCGCGAACCTCTTGTCGTCGAAGCTCAGCGGCCCGAAGTCGCGCCGGTCGATGGCCCTGATGCCGACCTTACGGATGGTCTCGAGGCGGATCTCGTTCGCCGACAGCATGACGGCGTTACAACCGTGACGCTTTCGAGCGAGGTCGAGCTCGCCGAGGGTCACGCCGCCGCCCCAGCCCCAGACGTTCGGGGTAGGCATGTCGCTCTCGGGGACCAGTAGTCGGAAGGTGCCGTAGGCCAACTCCCAGTTCGACCAGGCCGTGATGTAGCGGAGCGAGAACGCCGCCCACTGCGCCAAGCTGTGCTTCGTGTCCGAGGGGATGGGGATGAGCTGCCGGTCGCGGAGCTTGGTCTTGGTGGCAAGGACGCCGATGCTACCTGGGGCGTCGAACCCATAGATCTTCTTGGGGTATCCCCACTCGTCTTCGACGCCGACGCAGAAGACGATGGCGTTCTGGCCGGGTTCGACCGTCTTCACATTCTTGCCGCACGAGAGCACGCGGACGACGCCGGCGTTCCCGAAGACGATCCGGGGTTCCTTGCGCTGTAGACAAATGTCGACCGGGAGTCGATCAAGGGCGTGGCCCATGTTGCCTTCCCAGCAACCGTAGATGGGCTCGACGAGGACCTCGTCGTCCTTGATGTCGTCGAACTCGAAGACTTCGCGAGAGAGCGTGGCGCGTTTCGGCGGCGTCGAGCCGTCACCCGCGTGAAGGACCCAGGCGTCTGCTTTGATGCTCATCTCTCTCTCCTCTCCGGTGGCCTCACGTCGAGGCACGAGGCCATGTAACAAGTAGCAATCCGCGGGTGAGCCAGGGTTGTCAAGTGAGGCTGCTGCCACTCCGATGACGGGCCGAGCCCACTCCTTCCAATGAATTTATTGTCCGCTCGCTGGGAATCCACTAGAATTGTGGGCTCGCTCAACACCGCGGCCCCTGCCGAGGCGCGGGCGGGCCGTATCAACCGGACAGCGCGAGGGGTCTTTGCTCAAGCTCGCCGATGTCATCAGGAAGCTCGAGGCCGTCCACCCGGACGCTGACCTCGACATGGTCAAGCGCGCCTACGCTTACGCGTCGGAGAAGCACGAAGGTCAAACCCGCAAGTCGGGTGAGCCCTACATCACCCATCCGCTCGCCGTCGCCGACCTTCTGGCGGACCTGAACCTCGATGTTGCGAGCGTCTGCGCCGCGCTCCTGCACGACACCATCGAGGACACGAGCGCGACTTACGAAGAGGTCACGACGCTCTTCTCCAAAGAGATCGCCGACCTCGTCGATGGGGTGACCAAACTCGGCAAGCTTCGCTTCCGTAACAAAGAGGAGCGTCAAGCGGAGAGCTTCCGAAAGATGCTTCTGGCGATGAGCAAGGACATCCGCGTTATCCTGGTCAAGCTCGCCGACCGCCTCCACAACATGCGTACGCTCGGCCACATCCCGGTCGAGAAGGCCCTCGGGATCGCGTCCGAGACTCGCGACATCTTCGCGCCGCTGGCGAATCGGCTCGGCATTCAGTGGATGCGCACCGAGCTCGAAGACCTGTGTTTCCGCTACACCGAGCCTGACGCCTACCAGCTCATTCGAAGCAAAGTCAATGAACGGCGCTCGGACCGGGAAGCCTACATCGAGACTGTTCGCGTCGAGTTCGAGAATTTGATGCTGAGCAACAAGCTCGACGTCGACATCTCCGGGCGGCCCAAGCACTTCTACTCGATTTACCGCAAGATGCGGGATCACAACATCGAGTACGAGCAAGTCTACGACACCATCGCGTTCCGCGTGATCGTCCCTGAGATGCAGGACTGCTACGCCGCGCTGGGTTACGTGCACTCGGCTTGGCGGCCTGTGCCCGGTCGATTCAAAGACTACATCGGGATGCCGAAGCCCAATCACTACCAGTCGCTCCACACGGCGGTGATGGGTCCGCAAAATCGCCGCATGGAGGTGCAGATCCGAACGCGCTCCATGCACGAGATCGCCGAGAACGGCATCGCGGCGCACTGGAAGTACAAAGAGCGCGGACCCATCACGGCGCAGGACGAGCAGCGCTTCGGCTGGCTACGGCAGCTCCTCGAGTATCAGCGCGAGCTCGACGACCCCACCGACTTCTTCGAGGCGGTCAAGGACGACCTCTTCCAAGCCGAGATCTACGTCTTCACGCCCAAGGGCGACCTCAAGGTGCTCCCGAAGGGTGCCACGCCAGTCGATTTCGCCTACGCGGTCCACTCCGAAGTTGGCCAGCGCTGCGCAGGTGCCGTCGTGAACCACGCGATGGTCACGCTCGACCATCCACTGCGCAGCGGTGATACCTGCTCCATCCTCACGAAGACCGACCAGCGCCCGTCGTCCGATTGGCTCAAGTTCGTGCGGACGGGGCGCGCCAAAGCTCGCATTAGGCAGTTCGTCCGGCTCGCCGAGCGCACCGAATCTCACCAGCTCGGGACGGAGCTGCTCGAGCGCGCGCTTCGTAAGTACAAACGCTCGGTCAAGGCCGAGACCAAGGCTGGTCGCCTCGAGCCGGTCGCCCACGAGCTCAAGGCCGCGTCCATCTCGGATCTCCTCGTCCACATCGGCTACGGCAAGGTCACGACCGACGAGGTCATCGATCGCATCGTCCCGGAAGACGAGCGCAAGAAGACGGTCGAAAAGCCCGACGGTCCCATCAAAAAGATGTTCAAAGCGGTCACGGGCGCGCAAGACGGCATCCGTGTCGACGGCCTCGAGGACGTGGTCACGCACTTCGGGAAGTGCTGCAACCCGGTCCTCGGCGACACGATCGCAGGCTATGTCACCAATGGCCGCGGCGTGTCCATCCACTCGGACGACTGCCGGGTGCTCAAGGACATCGACCCGAAGCGCCGCATCGAGGTCTATTGGGACGGCAAGGGCAAGTCGAGCCGACCTTCGGAGCTGCTCGTCATCTCCGCCAACGTCCCGGGGCTGCTCGCGAGCATCTCGCAGTCGTTCAGCGAGTACGGCATCAACATCACTGGCGTCACGTGCAAGACCGACGCGCTACGGGCGCTGAACAGCTTCGAGATCATGGTGGACAGCTTGAGCCAGCTCCGTGGGGTCATGCGCGCCATCGAACGGATCCCGGGGATACATGCGGTTCAGCGGGTGAGGCATTGACTTTATGCGCACGGCCGCTCGAGTCACCTCTGGCTCACATGCCGAGGACTCGGGCGTAGGGAGCCACGACGCCTTGAACCGAGAGGCGTAGGCTCCTGCGCTGGCTAGCGCACACGAGTCGCGACAAGGACGAAGTCCTCGTGTAACCTCCGCCGCCGGCATGCCCGCGTGGGTGGCTCCGGCTGCGCGTCATTCGCGTGAAGTCGGAAAGGCACGGCGCAACGGCGCCTCGAAGGCTCTGAGACATGGCTCGACTCATCGAAGGCTACATCAACGCCAGCGGCATGCGCTTCGCTCTCGTGGCCGGGCGCTTCAACGCGTTCATCACCGAGAAGCTGGTGGAGGGCGCACTTGACGCGATTCGCCGCCACGGGGGCGATGCCGAAGGCGCCACGCTCGTGTGGGTTCCTGGGGCCTTCGAGATCGCTCTCGCCGTCAAACACGCCGCCGAGTCGCGCCGCTTCGACGCCGTCATCGCGCTCGGTGCCGTCATTCGCGGCTCGACCCCGCACTTTGACTACGTTGCCGGTGAGGTCGCCAAGGGCGTCGCGCAAGTCTCGATGACCACCGGAATCCCGGTCGCCTTCGGGGTGCTGACCGTCGAGTCCATCGAGCAGGCCATCGAACGCGCTGGGACCAAAGCGGGGAACAAAGGTGCCGAGGCGGCGCTGGCGGCCGTCGAGATGGTCGACGTCCTGCGGAAGCTCGCCGCGCCGGCGGGGGCCTGAGCCATGGGTTCACGCCGTAAAGCACGCGAGTGCGCCCTTCAGGTCCTCTACGACATCGAGTTCAACCGCACGGCCGCTGGGCGCAACCCGGAGCTCGCCGACAAGCCCTCCGTGGACGCGGCACTCGATCTCGTGCTCGAGGACTACTGGGCGTGCGTGCCCGAAGAGGGGCAGGTCGAGGACGAGGTGAAGGTGTTCACCGAGCGTCTCGTCCGTGGCGTCATTCACCGACTCGACGAGATCGACCGCATAATCCAGCGCGCGTCGACGAACTGGAAGCTCGAGCGCATGGCCCTCGTGGACCGCAACATCCTGCGCCTCGCTACCTTCGAATTGCGCCACGTCGCCGAGATCCCGCCTAAGGTGAGCCTCAACGAAGCCATCGAGATCGCCAAACGTTACGGGTCGGAAGACTCGAGCGCGTTCATCAATGGGATCCTGGACAAGATCTCCAGCGATTGACGGACACTCCTTGGGGGCAAGGGCCCCTGAGGCTCGCCCCTGCGTGAGACTTCGGAGACCTAGCCCTGAACTTCAAAGCCGCACAGCCGACGCTCCACCGCCTCGATGAGACGATCTCGGACACGCTCGTCCTCACGCACTTCGCCGACGAACGACCCCTGAAGGGCCTAGGCGGGCTCGTGGACTGGCGCCTCAACGGTTTCCTCTCGCAGCTCATGCTGGCGGGGCACCTTACGGGAAGCTACGGCGAACAGATGCTCTACCCGCTGCCGGCTGCGACCGGCGCTCTGAACGGTCGACCGCCCAGGCTCACCTTTCAGAAGGTGCTCTACGTCGGGCTTGGTGACCGGTCCAAGTACGGCAGCACGCGCTTCAAGGAGATCTCCGCGCGCGTCCTCGAGACGCTCGTGAAGATCGACGTCGGCTCGTTCGCCATGTCGCTCCCGGGGCGCGAGGTGCTGAAGCTGGCGCCGCGTCAGATGATGGAGCTGTGGCTCGCCGAGTTCCATCGCCTCTATGTGCTCACGCGCTTTCACGACCTGCAGCTCGACGTGACCTTCGTCGAACCCAGCGACATTCAAGCCGAGATCAAGGACCAGCTCTCCCAGTTTCAGCGTCAGTGGGGGCCGCCGCGCACTCGGAGTTGAGCTCGCGTCAGCGTTCCGTCGCGATCCCGTAGTTAGCTGTCAGCGGCGATGGCCTGAGTCCGATGGACTCGAGGAGCGGCTCCGCGCCCGCCCCAAGGCGGTAGACGACGTGGCGGGGCCGCTCGCTTGGACCGAGGCCCGCTTCGATGTCCAAGACCACGCCAGCGCGCATGTTCATGAGGACCGCCCTCTGCACCTCTTCGAAGCGCTCGTCCGTCACCACCATCGGCACGCACTGGCCCGACGACCACGTCAGGGAGGGGTTGGTCAGGTCGAGTGCCAACAGACGGTCGCCACGTGACGCCGCGAGTCGCTCGCCGACCACCTTCAATTCGGCGCCGAGCTCGGGGTTCAGCCAGAACGCGAGAGTCCCGGGGCCGACAGACGCCAGAAGGGCGGTGAGTACTGCAGCACCAACGCGACCTGGCCAAGAGGAGAGGAAGGCGCCAGGGACGCCAAGCGCGGCGACCAACGCCAAGAGCGGCATGACGGGCAGGAGGTAATGCGCGAGGCGGGTCCCGCTGGCGAAAGGGGGGACCAGCGCGGCCACGGCCCAAACGATCACGATAGCGAGGTCCTTGCGGGGGAGGGCGTCTGGGCTGACCGTCACTGTTCTCGCGAAGGCGGTGCGGCGGACGAGCGTCGCCGCGCCGGCGAGGAACGCGAGCAGTAGTGGCCATTCGAGGAGCAACACGTCGAGCAGCTCGCCGGCGGTCAGGCCCGGCACGACGCCTCCGGCAGCGCGAGCGATCGCGTGATAGCCAAAGGTCGCCGACAGGAACTCCGTGCCGTGTTGCACTGTCGAGATCAGAAACCAGGGGAGTCCGACCAGGAGCGCCACGACGGCCGTCCAAAGCGACTTTCCCCAGCCCAGTCGGGCGATTAGGACGAAGCCGAGGAGCCCCCCGATCGGCAGGGCAGCCACCCCTTTGGTGAGCAGGGCTAGGCCGAGGGCGACTCCCATCAGCGTGGTCCGGCCCGCAAGGAGCGCGGCCGCGGCGACGAGCAGCATGGCGACGAGTGGCATGTCGGTCATGACGCGCCTCCCGAGCTGCATCGAGAGGCCGCTACCGAGGAAGAGCAAGGCGCCCAGAGTGGCACGCCACGGACCGGCCCTCAGGGCGAGGAGGATAGCGGTGATGGCTGCCGCGGCCGTGGCCATGGCGAGCGTCGATGGGAGGCGGAGTGCGAAGATCGTCTCGCCGATGGCGGATATGGAAGCCGCGAGCGCCCAAATCAAGAGCGGTGGCTTCTCGAACTGAATCACGCCGCACCAGCGGTTGTTCAGGAGGTCGCCGCTGCTGATGAGCTCGCGGGCCATCTGTGCGTAGATGGCATCGTCGGTGTTCGGGAGGCTGCCGACGCCTTGGTTTGGCAGGAGGAGCACCAGGGCTGCCAGAAAGACGCCCACGGGGAGCCAGCGCTCCCACGAGGGTGGCGCAACTCGGTGCGGCGCGAGTTCGGGCCCCGTGGCGATCAGCGGCTCTGCCGCATCGCCTCGATGCGATCGAGGCTCTTGTTGAGGCGGGTCAGCGGCGTGCGCCTCAGGGCCGCGAGGGCGCGGCGCTGGGTCTCGAGCTCTTTGCAGACGAGGAGCATGTCTACGCCGGCTTCGACGGCCTCGGCGACTGAACGGTCGATCGGGTAACGATCGGAGATCGCTTTCATCTCGAGGTCATCGGAGATGACGACGCCTTCGAACCCCATGAGGCCGCGGAGTATCTCGGTCATGATTCCGACGCTCAAAGTGGCGGGGGTCTCGGGATCGAGCGCTGGGACCACGACGTGTGCTGTCATGATGGCGGAGATGCCCGCGTCGATCGCGGCGCGGAACGGCGCGAACTCGACGCGTCGCAGCCGATCGAGGCCGTGCTGAATGACAGGGAGGGTCAGATGGCTGTCCTCCTTCGCGTCACCGTGTCCGGGGAAGTGTTTGCCGCACGTCAGGACCCCGCCTTTGCGAAGGCCACGATGGTAGGCCACGCCCAGCTTCGCGACGTGGGAGGGATCCGGTCCGAACGAGCGCTCGCCGATGACAGGTGAGTTCGGGTTCGTGTCCACGTCGAGCACGGGCGCGAGGTTCAGGTTGACCCCGAGCTCCACCAGGGCGCGGCCGAGCTCCTCGCCATACCGGAACGCGTCGGCGGGGTCGATGATGTCGCGCATCGCCGGGACGCGGGGGACGCCGTCCTTGATGCGCTGAACCGGTCCGCCTTCTTGATCGACTGCAATGATCAAGTCGGGGCGGTGGGCGAGCAGGGCACGCGTGAGCGCCTTGAGCTGCGTCGCATTGACGATGTTCCGCGAGAACAAGATGACGCCAGTCACCAGCTCGTCGTCGAGGAGGTCGATCAGTGAGTCAGGAGGAGACGTACCTTCAAAACCAACCATCAGCACGGCGTGACACAGCTCCAAGTTCCAACGGAGACGCCACGCGGCCGCAGGGACGCGCCCGAGTGGCGAAAAGCGGAGAGTAGGGAGAGTCTCGCCATTTTCAAGAAGAGAACGCATGGGCGATGCGAAAGACGCGCAAGGGAGGCGCAGTCGCGCTTTCAGCACCGAGTGTCACCGGGGGCAGCTTCGGGGGTCACCGGGGGTCGAGCCGGTCGCGCAGCGCATCACCGAGTAGGTTCACGCCGAGCACCGTGAGCCCGAGCGCCATCCCCGACCACATCGCGAGGGAGGGCGTCTTCATGAAGAGAACGGCACCTTCTTCGAGGAGAGCGCCCCAGCTCGTCGCGTCTTCGGGGCCGAGGCCGAGAAAGCTCAAGCTCGCTTCCGCGAGGATAGCGCCCGCGAGGATGAAGGTCGCCTGGACGATGACGGGGCCCATCACGTTCGGGAGGAGGTGAACGAAGAGTATGCGCCGGCGGCTCGCGCCGAGCGCCCGCGCGGCGGTGATGAAGTCACGTCGCTTTACCGAGAGGACCTGGCCGCGGACGAGGCGCGCTGTTCCGGCCCATGCCGTGAGGTTCAAGGCGACGGTCACTGAGAGCAGGCTGCCCTCGCCGACGATGAACACGACGAGGAGCGCGAGCAGGAAGCCCGGGAAGGCGAGGAAGATCTCGACGACCCTCATGACGACGAGGTCGATCAAGCCGCCAGCGTAGCCGCTGACGAGGCCGACGGCGCTGCCGATGGCGGTAGAGACGATGGCCGTCCCGAGGCCGACGATGGCGGCGACACGTGCGCCCCAGATGAGCGCGCTGAGAACGTCGGTCCCGTCCTCGGTCGTGCCGAGCCGGTGGGCTGGGGACGCGGAGGCCATCGGCGCCGCGAGGTCACGGGCGCCCTCGGCGTAGGGGGCGAGCCATGGGGCCACGAGCGCGACCGCGAGCCAGAGGATGACGAGGACGACGCCGATGAGTGCTCCGAGACGGCCTCCGGCGCCGGTCATGCTCGGCGTCGCGCGTGAGAGCGGGGGGGCGCTCATGCGCCGAGCTCGGGCGTGCGTGCGCCCTGGTCTGCGCCACGACGGAGCCGTGGGTCGACGAGGACGTAAGCGGCGTCGATGACGAGGTTCACGATCACATAAGCGAGCGTGACGGCGACGACGCAGCCCTGAACGACGGCGTAGTCGCGCCGTGCGATGCCTTCGAGCAGGAGAGACCCAAGTCCGGGGCGGGCGAAGACCTTCTCGGTCACGATCGCGCCGGAGAGGAGGCCGGCGAGCTGCAAGCCAATTACAGTGAGGATGGGGATCCAGGCGTTGCCCAGGACGTGGATGAGGAGCACCCGCGCTCCACTGAGGCCCCGAGCCCGCGCGGCGAGCACGTAGTCCTGCCTTAGTGCGTCGAGGACCGAAGCGCGCACTGTGCGGAGGAGCTTGGCGGCGAGTGCGGTACCGAGCACCAGCGCAGGCAGGATGAGCGGCCCGAGGCCGATGAGCGGTGCCGTGGGACCGGGGAAGAGCCCGAGGACGACCGTCCCGATGTAGAGCACGACGGGCCCGGACCAGAAGACCGGGACGGCAGCGCCGAGCATGGCGAAAGCGAGCGTGGCGATGTCGACAGGGCCGTGTTGGCGCGCGGCGGCCCAGGTCCCGAAGGGCACGGCGATGAGGACAGCGACCAGCATGGCCGCGCCCGCGAGCTCCACGGTCGCTGGCAGCGCACCTTTGAGCAGCTCGGCTACGGGCACCGGGCGATCGGTCACGCCGTAGCTGTCGCCGAAATCGCCGCGGGCGAGGGCGAGCATGAAGTCGCCGTATTGCTCTCCGAGGGGGCGGTCGAGACCGAGCCGCTCGCGGAAGGCTTGTTTGGTCGATTCGGGGGCGTCGTCGCCAAGGATGTTGTCCGCGGGATCACCGGGAGCTAGACGGAGCGCGAGGAAGACGAGGCTGACGGAGCCCACAAGGGTCACAAGGGCCGCAGCGACGCGCTGGAGGAGTCGGATCACAGAGAGAACGTAACCCGGTCGCACGTTTGGACCAACGGGCATTTCCGGGCGGTGTCATTTGGGAAAGTGGGGACCAGTCTAGTTGGTTGGATATCCCACGGAAGTGGCCGTAATCAGTGAGTTTGACCGAGTTGATTCGGAAGAGTAAACCGCCGCCGATGGTCTGCTGAGGGGCATGGCCGTCGTGAGAGCTGGTCTTTTCCGTCTGTGAGCGAGCACCGATGTCTCGCGCCAGTCGTTCGCAAAGGGGTGTACGCATGAAGATGTCCTGGAATGTTGCCGCGATTGCAGTGTCGCTCGGTCTCGTCCTCGTTGGCTGTGGCAAGAAGGATACGCCGAAGGCGCCTGAAGCTCAGAAGACCGCGCCGGCTGAGAAGCCGGCCGAAAAGCCCGCAGAGGCCCCGGCCGAGCAGCCCGCAGAGGCCCCGGCCGAAAAGCCCGCAGAGGCCCCGGCCGAGAAGCCCGCAGAGGCCCCGGCCGAG
>CANMLD010000088.1 GCA_947498315.1 Pseudomonadota bacterium
CGCAAGCGGCGCAGTAGGCAGGGTTGGCGCAAGCGACGACGCTCGCAGGCGTACCGCAGTTCGCTGGGCCGTTGCATCTCTGCTCTCAGGAGCGCTGGGCAACTTCATCGACCGCGTCCGCTTCGATTACGTCATCGACTTCGTCGACATCTACACCGGCGACCTCCACTGGCCGACCTTCAACGTCGCTGATGTCCTCATTTCACTCGGCGCCGTCGTTTTGATCGGGCTGACGCTCTTCATCAACCGTGCGAGTAGCCCACGCCGTAGCGAAGGAGCAACGTCGGATCGAGCTGAGGTCGGTCAGCCCGGCGGAGGTGACGAGAGGGCTCACGAGGGTTAGTGTCCGCGACGGGTGGACGCCGGGCCGGCCTGTGGCTACGCCGGAAGAACGCCGACTGGGTGTATTCACCCGCACCGGGAGCAGCATGCACGGCACCTTCGTCATCTTCGGCATCGAGTTTCCGGCGTACTTCACGCTCCTCATGGTGGGTTTTCTGGCGGGGACGTGGATTACGTTTCGACACGCGACGGCGGCTCGAATCGACCCGAACACCATCCTGGACTTCGGCATGCTTATCGTGATCGGCGGCGTGCTCGGCGGGCGCGCAGCCCACGTGCTCTTCGATGGCCAGATGACCGACTACTACTACCTCTGCGTCGACCCGCTGAAGACGACGGGTGAGCTCATCCCCACGGCGACTCCGTCAAAGTGCGAGAGCGCCGATCAGTGCGTCGCTGCGAACCTCGGTGACCTGTGCCACCCGGACAACGGGACGTGCCACTCTGACCGCGACTGCTTGCGTGTCTTCAAGTTCTGGTACGGCGGGCTCACCTACTACGGGGGCTTTCTGGTCGCGATCCCGCTCGGCATCTGGTTCCTGCGGCGTCGCAAGGTGAACCCGTGGAAGGTCGGCGACATGGCAGCCTTCGGGGTGCCGCTGGGGATCGGCTTCGGGCGACTGGGGTGCTTCTATGCGGGTTGCTGCTTCGGCGACATCTGCGACGCCCCCTGGGGTACCAGTTTCCCAACCGGCTCGCCGGCCTGGCGAACCCATCTCGACGAGACCCGAATTTTGAGCAGCGACGCCTCTCTGCCCGTGCACCCGACCCAGCTCTACGAAGCGATCGGGTGCATCCTTCTCTCGGGTGCGATGTTGTGGTTCTACCACCGCCGCAAGACCTTCCACGGGCAGGCCTTCTGGCTGATGGCTATTGGCTACGCGGTGCTGCGCTTCATCGTGGAGATGTTCCGCGCCGATCAGCGCGGGACCTTGCTCGGGCTCTCGACTAGCCAAACCATCGGCGTCTTTCTCATCATCACATCGCTCGTGATGATCCCATACCTCCGTCGTCGTCCGCAGACCGATGAACCGGTCCCCAAGGGCTGGCGACCCGAGCCGAAGCCCACGTCGGAGAGCTGAGCAGCGCCGGGCGCGGCGCCTTGGTAAGCGCGTTTCGACCTAAATCGTCGGCCGGAGGTGCCGCGAAATCGCCATCCCGCCGATTGGCCTCGACGGCCAATCGACTGTGCTCGCGATGTCCACGGCGTTTCCGGTGGCGAAAGCGGGCTCTCCGAGTATTGGCCGGTAGGCCAATACTCGTCGCAGATCGGCCTTATAGGGCCATTCTGCGGCGGTGAGACACCGGAAGCGTCGTGGGCGCGCGAGGCCTGCGGATTGGCCCGCACGGCCAATCCGCGGAGCGATCTTGCGCACCGGAGGCCGACGATTTAGGTTTCGACCTCAACTGTTGACACGAAACCGTCTAGCTTCATAATCCGCGCCCGGTAACGGGGAACGTCGCTGACACGCACCGTTCGACCCGTTGGCATCGACAGGCGAGGCAAGTTCGCCGAACACCCAGGGAGACCCCACATGAACACGCTCAAGACTTCACTCGCTGCATTCGGCCTCCTCTTCATGTTCGGCGCCTGCTCGAACCCCGCGCCGAGTGGCCCCACGGCCGAGTGCGCTTCGGACCGCGACTGCAACTCAGCGGACAAGTGCCGCGTCTGCGAAGGCGGCCGCTGCACGACGGTCGCCGGCTGCTGCGCGGCGGACTCGGACTGCGGTTCGGGCCAGCGCTGCTGGAAGGAGTCGGGCACGTCCTACTCGAAGTGCGGCGCCAAGTAATGGCGTCGGCTGGGCCACGTCGGCCCAGCCAACCCGAAACGTCACTTTCGAGTGGATGGTCGGGTTCAATCGGCCGGGCTCCGTCGCAAGGGCCCGAGCCGCTCGTCAGGCGAGCTGGTCGCTGCGGTTCGAGCCGCCCCCCGCTTGACGTTCTGCAGACGAGAATTTGGGCAGGTTGCCCAGACCGGCTCTAAGCTAGCGACGGAAGATCCCAATTCAGGTTGACAGTCAATCCGTCGTCCGTTAGGGTCCGCGCACTTTTACCCCCGGGGCACCCCCGCCGTGGCCCAGTTGTCCGAGATAGGAGAAAGAAGTCACACCATGAACGCCAGCACAAAGGTAGCTCTCGTGTTCGCCGGTGCGCTCGTCATGTGGGTCGGATGCGGCCCAACGTACCCGGACTGCTGGGATGACACGCACTGCAAGTCGCGTAACCAATACTGCGTCGATGGCCAGTGCCGTCAGTGCCGTGATGACAGCCAGTGCAACCTCGCCGACGCTTGTAACGTCTGCAACGGTGGCTCCTGCGGTCGTCGCCCTAGCTGCTGCACCACCGACGCCGACTGCCCGTCTGGCCGCTGCTGGAAGGTAGAAGGCAAGAGCTACGGCGAGTGCGGTGTGCAGTGCAAGTCTGACGCGGATTGCCCGCCCAACCAGAACTGCAACGCGCAAGGCATGTGCGAGCCGAAGTATGCCGACAAGGCCGCGTCATGCGAGCTCAAGACGGTCTACTTCGACTACAACGAGTCCTCTGTACGCCTCGATCAGCGTGACGTGATGAACGCCAACGCCGACTGCGTCAAAAGCCTCGGAACCAGCGTCCGCCTCGAGGGCCACTGTGACGAGCGCGGCACGGAAGAGTACAACATGGCGCTCGGCGAGAGCCGCGTCGATGGTATCAAGCGATACCTGACCAACGCCGGCGTCTCGGGCGGTTCGGTCTCGGGCATCAGCTACGGCGAGGAGAAGCCCACGTGCTCCACCTCGAACGAGAGCTGCTGGTCGCAGAACCGCCGCGTCGAGTTCGGCAAGTAATACGGTCCTGCGGGCGGCGGCGAGCTCGGCTCTCGTAGTCCACAGTGAACGTTCGCGATAGGTCGAGGCCCCAAAGCCTCGACCTTTCGTCGTTTAAGGGCTCGGTCGTAAATGAGTGGGAGAGTTGACCGCGCCGCGCCGCGCCGCGCCCCGCCCGGCTTGGGCCAAGTCCGAATACATACTCCTCGTATTTCGAGGACTTGGAACGAGCCGGGCGGGGATGCGGCGCGAGGCAGATCGACCTACTTATTTTCGACCGAGCCCTAAGGGCTCGGCAGGCTGGTGGGTGCCCTGGCGTTCAAAAAGCGCCACCACCGAGGGGTTCGGGACGTAGGCGTGCCGCCCTTACTCGTCGTTCTTGACCCTGACCGCTGATCGCGAGAGACACGGGCCGCCGCGCTGGCCGCTACGCCCCAAGGGGCACGAGGTCCTTCATCCAATGCGAAACTTCTTCTGGCTGCTCATCTCCACACAGGTCGCATCGTGCGTCACTCTTGGGCGATTCGAAGAGCTCGAAGGGCGCGTTCTCGCGGCCGAACGTGCGGCCGAAGCCGGGGACGAACGTGACAACAAGCGCTTCGACAACCTCGCCCGGCTGATCAAGGAAGCGAGCGACAAGGTCGACAAGGCCTCTGCATCGCTCAACGCGGAGCTCGACGCATCTGGCGATGCCGACCGAAAGCTCCGAGGCCAGCTCGAGGAAGCCCAGTTCCAACTAGCCAAGCTGCAACGTGACTTCGACGTGGTTCGAGGTGCCGCTCAGACGCGCTGGGGCCTCGACTTCGCGCCGCAGGTCCAGAACCTGCCCGAAGACGCCGAGGGGCTGCTCGCCTACGGGAACAAGCAGATCGAGTCGAGCCAATGGGCCACGGCGCAAGCAGGGTTCGTGCGCTTCTTGGAGCGTTACCCGACCGACGAGAGAGCGCCCTTTGCCAACTACGGGCTCGCACGCGCCTACTTCGGCGAGAAGCAGATGAAGACGGCCGTGAAGAAGTTCGGTGAAGCCTACGGGGCATGGCAAAACGTGCCTGCGTCCAAGGCCCCACCCGAAGCCGCCGAGTCGCTCTGGTACGCTGGGCTCGCGCTCGAGACCTTCGACTGCAAGAAGGGCCGAGACATGCTCAAGTTCCTGCGCCAGACCTACCCGAAGTCGCCGCGAGCCGCCGAAGCAAAGACCAAGCTCGACGGACTCAAGTGTAAGTAAGTACTTGGCTTCTCTGACAAGCCGAACGTTCCTGAGATAGCCCGAGACCAGCTCAACCCGATAAGGAAGCCTCCATGCGTGAACCCCTCCGTACCATCGAGCCCTTGAAGGGCATCAGCGAAGCCCGCGCCATCATCGAGACCAACCACGGGACCATGTGGGTCAACCTGTTCGTCAAGCAGGCCCCGAAGACGTGCGCCAACTTCATCGGCCTCGCTCAAGGTACGCTCGAGTGGACCGGCGCCGACCGCCAGAAACGCAAGGAGCCCTTCTACGACGCGCTAACCTTCCACCGCGTCATTAAGGGCTTCATGATCCAGGGCGGTTGCCCGCTCGGTAACGGCATGGGCGGCCCTGGCTATGTCTTCGCGGACGAGTTCCACCCGACGCTGAAGCACACGAAGGCCGGCATGCTCTCCATGGCGAACGCGGGCCGCAACACGAACGGCAGCCAGTTCTTCGTCACTCTCGGGCCGACGAAGCACCTCGATGGCAAACACGCCATCTTCGGCGAGGTCGTTCAGGGCCTCGACGTCTTAAAGGCGATTGGGGAGCTGAAGTGCGCGGGTGACGATAAGCCGGTTCAAGACGTCGTGATCCAGCGGATCACCATCGAAACCAAATAGCACTGGAGCTCCCGGCGATGGCGACGCGACTTCCGGCGGAGTGGGAGCCCCAGGCTGGGGTCCTGCTGACGTGGCCTCACGCAGCGACGGGTTTTGGCCCGTGGCTGAGTGAGGTCGAACCCGTCTTCGTGGCGATGGCGACGGCGATCCTACGCTTCGAGCGGGTCCTCGTGGCCTGCCACGATGACGAGGTCGCCAACCGGGTCCGGGTCCTACTGTCGGCCCTACCGCCGAACCGGCTCGAGCTCGCTGTCACCGGGAGCGATGACGTGTGGGCGCGTGACCACGGTCCTATCACAGTCGAACGTGACGGGGACCTCGTTCCACTCGACTTCATCTTCAACGGCTGGGGCGGCAAGTTCGAGGCCGACCTCGACGACGTGATCCCGACGCGGCTCTCCGCGTATTGGTCGGAGCGCGCCGAGGCACTGGCCCTCGTCCTCGAAGGTGGCGCGATTGAGAGCGATGGTCGTGGGACCCTCCTGACGACGCGGTCGGTGATGGGCAACCCGAACCGAAACCCGGGACTCACGCGCGACGCCATCGACGCCGCGCTCGTGGCCCTCCTCGGCGTGAAGCGGATCGTGTACTTAGAGCACGGCCACCTCGAAGGCGATGACACCGACGGCCACGTCGACACCATCGTTCGCCTCGTCGACGAGAGCACCATCGCCTACGTGAAGTGCGACGACCCATCGGACTCGCACTTCCAGAGCTTCGCAGCGCTGGAAACAGAGCTCCGGCGTCTCCTGGCTGTCGACGGACGGCCCTACCGGCTGGTCCCTCTGCCCTGGCCGCAAGCGGTACATGACGACGACGGGCGTCGCCTCCCGGCGACCTACGCCAACTTCCTCATCATCAACGGCGCCGTGCTCGTCCCGACCTACCGCGACCCGGCCGACGCCGAAGCGCTACGCCGGCTCGCCGCCGTCTTCCCGGGGCGTGAGATGATTGCCATCGACTGCACGCCTCTGATCTACCAGTACGGAAGCCTCCACTGCGCCACGATGCAGCTCCCCGCCGGGACGTTGCGTGAGGTAGGTCGATGAAGGTGGCGCTCATTCAGGAAGCGCTCTCAGACGACCGCGCCACCGACGCTGACGCGATTGCGCGCCGAGTCCGTGAAGCAGCACAGGCCGGCTCAGAGCTCGTCGTACTCTCGGAGCTCCACGGCGGACACTACTTCTGCCAGTCCGAAGACACGGCCCAGTTCGACCGAGGCGAGTCCATCCCGGGACCGACCACGGTCGCCTTGGGCGCCTTGGCGCTCGAGTGCGGTATCGTCATCGTGGGTTCGGTCTTCGAGCGCCGCGCCCCGGGCCTCTACCACAACACCGCGGTCGTGCTCGAGCGCGATGGCAGCCTGGTCGGGCGCTATCGCAAGATGCACATCCCCGACGACCCGGGCTTCTACGAGAAGTTCTACTTCACACCTGGCGACCTTGGCTTTCACCCCATTGAGACCTCAGTGGGCAAGCTCGGCGTGCTGGTCTGTTGGGATCAGTGGTACCCCGAAGCCGCTCGGCTCATGGCGCTCTCGGGCGCCGACGTGCTCATCTACCCTACCGCCATCGGCTGGGACCCGCGCGACACGAGCGCCGAGAAGGAGCGCCAGCGCGACGCCTGGGTCACCATCCAGCGTTCACACGCCGTCGCCAACGGGCTCACCGTAATCTCGGTCAACCGCGTCGGACATGAACCCGACCCAGCAGGAGTGCTGCCCGGCACGCTCTTTTGGGGCACGAGCTTCGTGGCTGGACCCCAAGGTGAGCTGCTGTTTCAAGCGACGGATTCCGCCCGTGGCGCGTTCACGGTCGAGGTCGATCTCGGCCGCACCGAGGCCGTTCGGCGGATCTGGCCCTTCCTGCGCGACCGCCGCATTGACGCCTATGGGGATTTGACGCGACGCTATCGGGATTGACCCGCGAGGAGAATGCCGATGAAGGACTTCAGCTCTTGGACTCCAATGGTCCTCTCGGCCGCCACGCTGGCGACGACTGACGCGTTCGCTGGACCGCCGATGCCGCGCCCGACGTGTGAAGGCTCGGAGTCGAAGACCTGTTCGGCGACGCAGCCCAGAGCGGGCGAGCGGATCAGCCTCGGCCACATCGGCTACAACTGCTGCCCTCCCGGCGCCAGCTGCAACTACGCCTACGTGCCTTTCACGGAGTGTGGTCACGAGACCTGCGTTTACGGGCGAGACCCCGGTCGATGCCCGACGCGCCAGCCCGCCGTAGACCCCAATGCCCGTAAGGACGGCGAGAAGACGTGTAAGTACGGGGGTATGCCGGAGCAGGTGTGTCTGAACCGAAAAGTGACTGACGCCTGCCTCCTACCCTACCCGACCAACTACTCGGGGCCGCCGCGCAACCCGCCCTTCACGACCTGTGGCGAAGGCCGCTGTACGACTTCGAACTACATCGAGGACTGCTATCCAACCCGCGCGGAGACAAAGACCTGCGACGGCGCTTGGACGCCAGTGTGCCTCGGCGGCACGCTCACGGACCGTTGTTTGCCGAAAGCGCCGCCGACCGGGGCAACCTTCGCCGCGACCGAGTTCGCGAAGTGCAAGGGCGGCTCCTGCGCCATCGGCGACGACGGCGCGTGCTCCAGCTTCGACTGACCCGATGTTGGCCCTGAAGCATGTGGGCGGCACCTTCAAGGTGCTCCACGATCAGCTCGTAGCGAAGGACATCGACTTTGGGAGCCTCGAGGCCCTCGTGATCGCGCCGGACTTGCGGGCCCACGCCATCGCGATTTGGTCGCATCGGGTCGAGACCGAGTATCGCTCGATTCAGATCATGACGCGCTTCGCCGGCGAGTGTCTCGCCGCGGGCGACCCGCTCGAGATCCACGCCGGCGCCGTTCACGCGATCGCCGATGAGCTGCGTCACACAGCGCTGTGTTCCGCCGTCGTCGAGGCGCTCGGCGGCCAGCCGAGCCTGCCCGACCCGGTGGAAGAGCCGCTCTCAACCGAGTTTCTGGCCCTTCCAGCGGCGGCTCGCGCGCTCGGGACCGCGGTCGGCATGCTCGCCATCAGCGAGACACTCTCCGTCGCGCTCATTGAAGACCTGTACTCCCGCGTGACCGAGCCGGCCATCAAGGCCGTGCTCCACGCGACCCTCGCCGACGAAGACGACCACCGCGAATACGGCTGGGACTACGTCTCGGCCTCGCTGGGGCGCTTCGACGCCGAAGGCCGCCGCTATGCCCGGATGGTCGTGGACGCCACGCTGCGTCCGCACGAAGCGCAGGTGCAAGCGTCGCTCGGGACCGTCGACGCGTCCGAGCACGATCTCGCGCGACACCCCGAGCCGGAGCTCGCCGCGCTCGGCCTGCTGAGCCCCGTCCGCCAAGCGCTCGTGATCCGGGAGACCCTGCGCGCGAAGGTCCTCCCGCGGCTGCGCGATCTGGGACTCCTTTGAGCCCGGCGATGCGCCGCGCCATTCGATGGACGCTGATCGTCGGCCTCATGGGTACGGTCATCACCGCCACGCTAGTCGTGGGACTGCACGAAGCCCCGCCCTCCGTCGCCGTGAACGAGCCCGCGAGCCCCGTCGGCCTGCCGGATCTGAATAGCGGCGGCTCGCTCGTCGACCTAGCCTCTCTGCGCGGTCGCGGCGTGCTCGTCGCGTTCTGGGCGACGTGGTGTGATCCGTGCCTCGCCGAGATGCCGTTGCTCGTCGAGCTCCACCGGCGATACGGCGGGAGACACTTCGCGCTCGTGTCGGTCACCGACGACGGTACGGACAAGGTGCGCGCGTACCTTGCGAAGAGCCCCCTGCCCTTCCCCGTCCTTCATGATCAGGACGGCGCGGTCCGTGAACGATACGGCGCGGACGCCCTGCCGTACGCCGTGTTCATCGGTCCGGACGGCGTCGTACGCGGCAAGCGCATCGGCCGCCTCCGCGAGACCCAGGCGCTCGAAGCGATCGAGCGTCTCATCATCGACGCACGCGCCGACGAACGACGCGCCGCGGGAGGTGGTCAGTCATCGCCCCAAGTCAACGAGTAGCTGCCGCAGACCGCGGGGCCGCTAACCTGATAGACGCGGACGAAGACGTTCCCCGAATCGCCGGAACCACTGCAGTTCGGGTCGAGGACGACGTTCTCGTTGTTCGTCGCGCTCTGAGTAGAGCAGCAGCCCTTCATGCCGCCGAAGGTTGACGCGGTCCCTGCGTCGCAGGTGAGGTCCACGCCGCTGCCGTCCGAGCACATGAAGTAGAGGCAGAGGTCGTAGTTCACGCCGGCGGGGAGGTTCTTCAGCTCTGCGCGCGGGTAGATGAAGCTGAAAGACTCGTCCTTGTCGTAAAAGCGGTACCAGTCCTCGTCCCCCGCCGGGTAGAGCGACGCCGTGAAGGTCGCCGTCGGGTAGTCGTCGCCATCGGCGATGTTGCCCAGGTTCTTGGCTGTGGCGCTGCCGGAGTTCGGCTCGAGGTTATCGATGTTGGGCGCGCCGACGCACTGGCCGCTCTGGCACGAGTCACCCGACGTGCACGCGTCCCCGTCCGAGCAGGCGCCGCCGCTGTTTCCGGTCCAGCCGTTCGGAGCGCCGGAAGAACAGCTCTGGCAAGGGTTGCCCGGATTGGCCGTGCCGTTGCCGTAGCAGGTCCCCGCGATGAGGCAGTTTCCGGCCGTGAGCGGGTTCTGACAGCCGCCAGCGCCGTCGCAGATGTCGTTCGTGCACGCGAGGCTGTCATTGCAGGAGTAGGTCGTGCCGGTACAGACGCCGGCCTGACATGCGTCGCCGAAGGAGCAGACGTTGCCGTCGCTGCAGGCGTTGCCGGTTGTGCCAGTCCAGGCCGTCGTCGAGAGGCCGGGCTGGCAGGCCTGACACGCGCTGCCGGGCTTCGGCGTGCCCGCCGGGATGCACTGAGCATCGATGACGCAGCCCGACTGTAGTAGGAAAGTGCAGGTGCCGTCGCCGTTGCAGGTGTCGGTCGTGCAGGCGGCGCCGTCGTTGCACGTGTAGCTCTGGCCAGTGCACGTGAAGCCGCTGCAGGTGTCGCTTTGGGTGCACGGGTTCCCGTCGTCGCAGGAGATTGCTGGCGCCGGGGACCACTGCTTCTGGTTCTGCGCAGGGTCGCACTTGGTACAAGACCCCACGCTCTGCAAGTCGCCGGCGCCATAACACTTGCCTTCAATGGCGCAGAAGCTCTCGATGACGACCGTGCTGCACCCGCCAAGGCCGTCGCACAGCGAGTTCGTACACTCGAGACCGTCGCTACAGGCGTACGGCGCGCCAGTGCAAGTTCCCGAGAGACACACGTCAGCAGACGTACAGGCGCTTCCATCGTTACAGGGCAACCCGTCGCCATCGGACCAGGCGGTGGTGGACTTCTCTGGGAAGCAGCTCTCGCAGGGATCGCCCGGGTTCGGCGCACCCGCCACGTAGCAGAGGCCCCCGATGAGGCAGGAGCCGCCCTTGATCGGGTTCTGGCAGCCGAGATCGACGGAGCAGACGTCCTCGGTGCACGCGAGCTGATCGTTGCAGGCGCCGTCGTCCATGACACCGTCGCAGTCGTCGTCCTTGCCGTTGCAGGCGTCGGGCGCGGGTGGCGTGCCAACGCAGGCCGGAGCGCCGTTCGCGCAGCTCGACGAACCCGGGCACGAGCCCCAATCGTTGTCGATGGTGCAGCCATCGGCCGCGACGTCGTCGATCGCGCCGTCGCAGTCGTCGTCGACGTTGTTGCAGGTCTCCTTTGCCGGGATGGGCCCTTCGCAGCTCGTCAGCCCAGCCGGGCCGCACGAGCGGATCCCCTCGCAGCTCCCGATGGCGTTCCCGATGGCGCAGTCAGTCTGGAGCTCGAGCGCCGCCCAGCTTGCTCGGCATTCGCAGATCCCCGAGTTCGGGACGCACTGCTTGCTGCTCTGCCCGTTCGGGAGCGTGGTCGTGCTACACGCGTAGCCGCCGGGGCATGGGATGCCGCCTTCACAGCTAGCTCCGCAGAAGCGGCCGTCGTTTGGATCAGCTGCAGGCAGGCAAAGAGACGCTTCGTCGTTCGCGCCGGAGCGACACTCACTGTTCTCGCGGCAAGGCCGGCAGAGGCGGACATGACGCGGGAGGCAGACGTAGGCGACGTCGGCGCTTCCCGTAACGAGCGCGCCGCAGTCGGCGTCGCCGGTACAACTGTCAACGCAGGCGTCGGCGCACTCGAGGCCGTCCGGGCCGGGTACGCAGTAGCCCGATTCACAGTCGTCGGGCTTCTGACACGAGCAGCCGCTGACATCGCAAGGCCCAACGGCGTCCTCAGTCGCGCTCACGTCGTCATCGACGCCGTCGGTCCCACCCCCTGTATCCCCGACGGGCGTCTGGGTGTCGCCGGCGTCAGCGAGGATCACGAGATCGCTGGAGCCTGAATCGGCACCGTCGATGCCGTCGACGCTCCCGTCGCTGCTGCCGTCCGTGCCAGCGACAACGTCCTCCTTCGAGCTAACCACCGACGCCCCCTCTTCGCTGCAGGCGCTAGCGAAAAACGTGGTGCCCACGATCATGAGAGTTGCCGAAAATCGCCGAAGCCCCATGCCGTTGCCTGCTAGCCCCTCGGCCGCGGAGGCGCCCATATTGGCGCGAACGGACCCGACAGGGCGCCGCGATTGTAGCGAGTTCAGGCTGCACGCTGTAGTGGGAAAGGGTGCATATCCCAATTTGAAATGCCCGCCGAGATTAGAGGGACTTCTCGAACTGCTCGATCTGGTCGTAAAGCGAAGGCGCCTGGGGTGCGGCTGACGGTGACATGGACTTGCTGGGCCGGATCTCTTGGCGGGGACGCGCGAGGAGGTCATTGGGGTAATCGAGTGTGTAGGCGATCCGCCAGGTGCCGACCTGCTTCGGAGCGATGGTCGCGGTCCACTTGACGACGCCGTCGGCATCCTGAGATGCGCCTTTGGGGATCTCGACGTCGTCCACTTCGATGTCGTCGATCTGCGACACGGCGACCCGATCCGCGAGCTCGACGGTAATGGGCTGGTCCGACAGGTTCTCTGCCGTGACCTCGTACGAGATCGACAGCGAGGTGCGCTTGTGGCCGCGCTCGATGGCGCTGCGCTTGCGGTCGAGGCCGCGGCCGAGCTTCAGGCGGTCGTACATCCCGAGGAAGGTCGCGAACTTCTCGCCGGGCGCCACGAAGTCGAACTCGCTCGTCCCAACGAACGCCCCGTCGTCGAAGAGCGAGACGCGTCCGGGCAAGATCGGCTGAGCGGTCTCGTTCACGAGATCGGCCGTGCGGACGACGTTGAGCGACGCTTCCGGCACCCCAACGAGGCGGACGGTCGCGGCCAGGTCAGAGGCCGAGATCGGGACGCGGACGGGGCGACCATCAGCTCGGACATTGCGTGGCGTGCGAGCTGTAAAGTGGGCCGTGGTGCCGCGTCCGGCGATCTTGGCGAATCGTGCGGCGACACGAGACTGAATCCCTCGCTGATTCTGAATGTTGTCGGCCCAGTCCATGCGGTTCTGGGCCACAACCTCGTTCTGCGCGTCGTAGAACTGGGCGGCGCGCCCGAAGCTCTCGTCCATCTTGCCGAGGATGTCACCGAGGCCGGCCCCGCCGCGCCCGAGCAGCAATCCGCCGACCTGGGGCACGTCGAGGACCTCGCCCGGCCGCTGCGTCGAAAATGACAGCGCCGCTCGGTCCCAATCTTCGCCTGTCGTCTGAACGACGGTGGCGTACTGAGTGAGCGAGACCTTCTGCCCGTTGCCAACGACGCGGAGCTCGGAATTGGGCTCCCAGGTCGCACCCGGGGTGAGGTACGTGAGGCTCAGCGTGGCGCGGCCGCTGCCTTCAATCTCCAGGAACACCGTGCACTTACGGAGCTGGCTCTGGACGGCCAACTCGGCGCGTTTCGCATTTCGCGCCGCCAACTCAGGCTCGAGCTCGCGGCGGCGGCGGGCCAACTCGCGCAGCGCTTTGCGGTCCCGACGAAGGATGTCCGACACGAAGCCGAGGGTGTCACCCATCGTCTTGACTGAGATGTCTCTCGTGGCGAGCTCTTTCGGGAGCTTGTCGATGGTGAAGGCGCGTAGGGACTCGAGGCGCGCGATCTCGTCCTTCAGAACCTTCTCCTCGTCCTCGATCTCACCGAGCTGATCAGCGATCTCTCGCACCGCGGCGTCGGCCGCTTTCACGCCTTCGCCAGCAGCCTCCGCGAGGAAGGACGTCTCTACGGTGACGTCGAGGATGCGACCGCTACCTGGCTTCAGCGTGGCACGTACGGACTCGGGATCGATCCAGCCGGGCAGCTTCTCGATGGCGTAGCGGCGCGTCCCGCTCAGCTCGACGGTACCTGTGCGCGTCACCTGAGCTCGGTCGGCGTAGACCGTCACCGCCGAGATGGTTGTAGCGACAGTCTCAGAGTCGGCAGCAGTGGCGACGCCTGGGGCCATGAAGAGAGCGGTGCCGAGGCCAACCGAGAGGAGCAAAGCGTGACGCGAGCTTAGTTGCATGATGGTCCTTGTCGCCCGTGGAGGTGCCCGACACTGTCGAGGAGGCTCACGAGGCGCGAGCAGTTCGCTTGAACGCGTAATCTCGGCGCACGATCTACGAGGACTGGTGCAAGGGTGCGAATAGTTGCTGAGGCGAGCTTCACGTGTAGTGAAGCCTGCAGAGCCGCCTTCGTCTATACTGCCAGCGTGGGAGACCTCATGGTGAAGAGACTCGAGCAGAGACGCCTTCAGGAGCGCACCCGGCCAGCCTGGCTGGTAGTGGCCTTGCTCGTCCTCGTGTTAAGCGCGAACCCAGCAGCGGCGGACGGCCCCGAGCGGTCCGAGCCGACGTGGCTCCTCGGCGAGGTCGGAATCGGACCGGTGTTCGGGACCGGCTTTCCGGAGGACCCTGTGGGCTTCGGCGTCCGCACTCAGTTCGGCTTCGGGGGCGGCTTCGACGACGCGCCACTACGCTTCTATCTTCTTGCGTCGCTTCAGTATTCCGAGATGTACGCGAGCACGCAGTCGGGCACGCTCACTAGCGAAATCACTCGGCGCATCTTCGACATCGCCGCTCACGTCCGCACCATGGTCGTCTTCGAACGGCTGCGGCTCTTCTTCGACATTGGTATTGGCGGGTCCTTCCTGGGGTCGGCGGCCTGGGTCAATGACCGCGACCGCTTCGAGACTGACGCCTCGCGCTTCGCGATCTACGTGTCGGGCGGGCTCAACTACCGGCTGAACCGGCTGATCTCGCTCGGGATCCTCGTCGAGACCTGCATCCCGACAGCCCGGCCCGAGTCGGACTTCGTCTCGGCGGTGAGCCGGGTCAAGGACGACCACGACCTGCTCGGCTGGACCTCTCTCCTGTTGACCACTTCGTTCCACTTCTGACGGGCGCCTCGGAGACGAACCATGATGACCGCCCTTCTGCTCGGACTCGTCGGCTCGGCGTCGGCCAGCACGCCCTACGCCCATGATGGGACGGCGGCGCTCCCCGTGGACGGCAGGGTCCTCCGCGCCCGAGCCCTCTTCGACAGCACGGCTGCCGACAAGAACGGCGCCGTCCTCGTTTGGATGGACCTCTCCCTGCCGTCCGGAGGCGAGGGTTTTCTGACCATCGAGCTCACGCTCGGGCCCATCGGTGAGGAGGTGCCGGCGACCTTCGACTACTATGAGAAGACGGGGCCAAATACGGTCAGCTTCTCGCCATCGTCGCGAGACGGGCGGGTCGTAATCGGCGATCGCTTCGAGTACGGCGACGAGACCTCGCTCTACATCGAGTTCGACGTGACCTTCTCCGACGGGACCGTAACACGCCGAATCGACGACGCGTGGGCCGTGACGGCGCCGTCGCCGGCCATCTTGCGGAGCCAGGGCCGGCTCCCCGCGGGTGCGGTCGTCATCGACGACGGGTCGGGCGCCTTCACCGATCGCGGCTATGCACGCGGCACCGTCGACTGCTACGGCTATCCCGAAGAGACCTTCTACGTCGAGACCTACCACGACGACTACGTCATCGAAGACGACCCGGATGACGGCATCACCGACGACTTCATCTTCATCGAGCCAGATGATGGCGGAGACGACTCGGGGGGTGGAGACGACTCGGGGGGTGAAGACGACTCGGGGGGTGGAGACGACTCGGGCGGATTCGACGATGGACTCGACGGGATCAGCGATGACTACGGTGACTACAGCGCGCCAAGTGGCGGGGTCAGCGCGGTCGATGACGGCCCGGCGTGTGGTTCAGAGGACACGACCTCGTCGTCTTCGAACGACGAAGGGGGGTTCCCATCGTGCTCCGACGACTCCGACTCGAGCTCTACCGGCGACTCGTCGGGGAAGTCGGGGTGCAGCGGGGATGCCGAGGCCTCTACGGGGTCGAGCCGAAGCGTACGCTTTGCGTTTCGACAGGACCGGCTCCCGCCGCTTTGGGCACGACGCGTCCTCGCGCTGTCCCCGCTGCTTCTCACCCTCGCGGTCCTGCTTGGAGTCCGGGAGTGGCGTAGCGGCCGTGTGGTGCGGCGATCGATGACTGACGCGCGGTGAGCCACGCCTGCTCGCTTGGCGGGCTCTCCGAGGGTCGGCCAGAACTCCGATTGGCGTCCTCCAGCAATTTTCTAGCATTGAGCTGCTCTCGCTCAAGGGCGGGCGATGCAGCCCGCCTTCGTCGCTCGAGTACGCGCCTGTCGGCGCCAACTCACTGTGTCGACAGTTCATGCGCTTGCGGGTGGGGGACGACCCCCACGCCCCCGACTGGTGCGGCGTACGCTCAATCTCCATTCTGGCCGACCCTCTTCCTGGTTCTGCTCCTCGGCTGCGTTGGCTCCTCTTCGCCTGCCACCAGTGAGGCTGACGTGGCGATAGCGCCGACCGATGCGGCTTCAATAGAGGTTTCTCTGGATGCGGACGTCGTGGATGCGCTGACGTTCGATGCCGAGACTGGCGCGGACGTCCCTCCGTGTGAGCTTCCTGCAAGGGAAACCACCACATGCGACGACGGCGACCCATGCACGCAAGACGACCGCTGCGTAGCGAGGCTATGCGTCGGAGACCCACGTGATTGTAGCGATGGCGATCCGTGCTCCATCGACGTGTGCGACCCAATCGTCGGCTGCGTGAACACGGTGCTACCAGACACGTCGTGTGATGACGGCAACGTATGCACGGCCGCAGATGTCTGTGAAGGCGGGCTCTGCCGCGGGAGCCCCCTCGGGCGCGGAGACCTCTGTGATGACGGCGACCCCTGCACGACCGCGAGCACGTGCGAGGGAGGGGCTTGTGGGGGCGGCAGCGCGCTCACCTGTCCGGCGTCTTCACTCCCCTGCCGGCTCGCTGTCTGCCAATCGGGCGTTGGGTGCACGACCGTCGCCGCTCCGGATGACCTCCCATGCAGCGACGCGACGACGTGCACAGGACCAGGACGATGTCAGCTCGGCGTCTGCGCAGCCGTCGCTCTCGCGGATGGCAACACCTGCGGGCTGGCGACGCCCTGCCGAGCGCCGCCCATGTGCGTTGGCGGGTCCTGTCAGCCTGGCCTGCTGCTCGATGCGGGCACCTCATGCGAGAGCCCGGACGCCTGTGCAGCGACGGCTGCGTGTGACGCTGTTGGGACGTGCTTCCCCGCGTCGTGGGTGGATTGCGACGACGGCAACCCCTGTACGACAGACGGCTGCAGCGCCTCCGCCGGCTGCTTGCACGCACCGCAATCCGAAGGGAGCCCATGCGACGGCGCATGCGGGCTCGTCGGGACCTGTCACGGCGGCGCTTGCGACGGGCCGCCTCCATGCGACGCCTTCGGAGGTCCGTGCGAGGTGTGGGAGTGCGGGGACGGCGGTGGCTGCATCCCGGTCGGCCCGAGGCCAGACGGCAGCCCCTGCGGGACCATCTGCGCTCCAGCGGAGTGCCTCGCCGGCTCGTGCGGCGACCCAGACTTGGTCGACTGCTTCGATGGTGACGTGTGCGTGGAACGCAAGTGTGTTCCGACTATCGGATGCGCCACCGTGGGCAACAGGAGCGCCTTTTGCAACGCCGACGACGACGCCTGCACGCTGCTCGACCGGTGCCAACAGGGGAGTTGCACGGCCGCTGCAGGCTGCGACGACCTCGAGCCATGCACGATGGACGCCTGTGACTCGGGTCGTTGCGTGCATACGTGGGCTGCCGGCGACGGCTGTGACACCGAAGATCAATGCGATGATGGTCTCGATGACGATGACGACGGTCGGCTCGATTGCCTCGACCGCCGCTGCGAACGTAGCGATCCAGTTTGCCTGGCCACCGCCGGCGCAGGCGGCGTCATCGAGCTCGATGCGGCGGGGATGGGCACCCTGCTATCGCCTGGCCTACCCGTCTTTACACGAAGCGGCGGGACGCTCGCGCTGAGCGGCGAGTGGACGGCGTCACCTGCTGACGAGAGTCGGGTCGATGCGACCTTGTGCTGCTTCGAGCTGCCTCCGGGTACGGCAGACCTCTGGCTGGTCTTCCGCGAGGTCTCGACCTTCCCCGCTTACGGCGATGGTTGCCCCGGGACCACCGACCACCTCGTGACCCGCCGGGTCTCGGTCGAGTCGACATACACGGGGACCGAAGACTTCCCGCTCTACACGCTGTACCAAGGGGGCCTGCCGCTCAGCGACACGCCTTGCGGCGTCCCAACGTGGCGCATCTTGAAGCTGTCGGCACTGGCAATCGGCGCCGTACCGCTGACCCGGGTGCGCCTACGCTTCCAAGCGTCGTTTCTTGGGACGCCCTTCCCGGGCGGGGCCTGGACCGTAAACGACCTTGCGTTGGTCGGGCCCGAGACGTGCGACAATGGCGTCGACGACAACGGCGATGCTCGCGTCGACTGTGCCGATCCACTTTGCTTCGGGGCGTGTACAGACCCGCCGTGAGCTTGGCCGAGCCCAGGACTCAGTCGACGGCGTCTTCACGGGTCGAAGCCTGAGCCAAGAGCTCCGCGACCATCTCCACGAAACCCGGGAGCCCACCGAGATGGGGCAAGGTCGTGAGCGCGACCTCCGGGAACCGCGACGTCGCGTCTGCGATGAGCTTTGGTACGTCGACGAGGACATGCCGCCCGGAGTTCAGGAAGTAGGGGAAGACGCGAATGTCGCTGATCCCCGCCGCCGCCAGGGCCGCGATGGCCCCTTCGAAGGGCGGCTCCGCCTGTTCGAGGAACGACTCCGCAGCAGCCGACGCTCCGACGAAGTGCCCGAGTCCCTGAGCCAGGACGCGGACCTCGTCGTTCGCCTTTGCGCTACGGCTCCCGTGAGCAAGCACGATGAGGCCAAAGGAGAGCGGGTCTGATAGACGTTCGGAAAAGAGTGCTGGACGTCGCATTTTAGAGCGCGAAACCGCCGTCGACGTCCATGGTGCGGCCCGTGAAGTACTCGCACTCGATGACGAATTGGACGGCCCGCCAGATGTCCTCCGTCGAGCCCATGCGACCGAGGGGGATTGCAGCGAGGCAGGCGGTCAGGGCCTTCTGGTTCATTCCGGCGGTCATTGGGGTCTCGATCATGCCGGGGGCGACGGCGCCGACGCGGATGCCGAACTGAGCGAACTCGCGGGCCCATGTGAGCGTGTTGGCGGCGAGGGCGGATTTGGCGGCGACGTAGTTGCTCTGGCCGCGATTACCGTGGCGGGCGATGGAGGACATGTTCACGATGACGGCGGGGCGCGTCTCGGACTGCACGACGTTGCAGACGAACTCGCGCGCCATCATGGTCGCGCC
The DNA here is from genome assembly GCA_947498315.1 of Pseudomonadota bacterium. GTDB lineage: Bacteria > Myxococcota_A > UBA9042 > SXOO01. The sequence continues at coordinate 18,665 of CANMLD010000088.1, forward strand.
GGTCAGGTTCACGTCGATGACCTGATTCCACTGCTCTCGAGAGAGCTTCGTGAT
>CANMLD010000089.1 GCA_947498315.1 Pseudomonadota bacterium
AGCACTGAGCGTCGCGCCGGCATCGCCGGCAGCAGCCCCGGACATCGAGTCAGTCATGAGCGGCCAGCCCGGCAAGGCCAAGAAAGCGCCGCGCTGTGCCAAACATGCAGCCCGGCCGGCCGACCGAAGCTGACGGCTGACCGCTGACCGCTCCGGAGCAGCACTGAGCGTCGCGCCGGCATCGCCGGCAGCAGCCCCGGACATCGAGTCAGTCACGTGCGGCTCTCCGCGCGGAATGACTACGTCGATAGCGGCGTAGTGAACGCTCAGTCCCTCTCTGGGCCGCTCTTCTGAGCGATCTGCCCGTCGACCACGTGGATGATGCGGTCCGCGAGCTCACTGACCTCGGGCGCGTGGGTCACGATAACCAAGGTCGCGCCGGTGTCGCGATTCAAGGACTCGAAGAGCGTCATGATCTGAGCGCCCGTCTTGGAATCGAGCGCGCCGGTGGGCTCGTCACACAGCATGATCTTCGGTGTGTTGAACAGTGCCCGGGCGATCGCGATGCGCTGTCTCTCGCCACCGGACAGGTGCAACGGGAATTCGTCGCGTTTGTGGGTGAGGCTGACGCGATCGAGGCACTCGGCCACCCGCCTGGCGATGTCCTTCTCAGTCAGTGAGCGGTTGAAGTACGCCGGCATGGCGACATTCTGCCCGCATGAGAGGTGTGGCAGGAGATGGAACGACTGGAAGACGAAGCCGATAGTCGTGTTCCGGAAGGCGCTGACCTCCCGGTCGGGCAACGCGCGCAGGTCACGTCCCGCCACGCGAGCGTCGCCTTCGTAGTCGGTGTCGAGCGCGCCAATGATGTTGAGGATCGTCGACTTGCCGGACCCCGACGCCCCCATGATCGAGACGAACTCGCCCGCCTTGATGTGAACGTCTACACCCCGCAAGACGAGGTTTTGCCCGTAACGTTTGACGACCTTGTCGAGGACGATCATCGAATGAGTGCCCGCTGGAGTAGTCGGTCGAGCAGCGTTGGGTAGCCGAGACCCGCGGCCGCGGCTGCCTGCGGCAGCAGCGAGGTCTTGGTGAGGCCCGGGATGGTGTTCGTCTCGAGCAGGATAGGCTCGCCGTCCTGGCCGATGATCATGTCGGTGCGACTGAGCGCACGGCAACCCAAGATCTTGTGGGCTGCAAGCGCGAGCGCTTGAAGGCGTTCGGTGAGGGCCGTCGGGAAGGGCGCCGGGCAGATCTCGTCCGTTGCACCCGGAGTGTACTTGGCGTGCAAGTCGAAGAAGGGGCGGTCTTTTGGGCGTATGGCGACGAGAGGGAGGGCGTGCGGCACGCCGTCGAGATCCTCGAGGACGCCCGCCGTGAGCTCCTCTCCCGTGACGAAGGACTCGATGAGCACGCGATCGTCGTGTTCGAAGGCGGTGGCCAGCGCTCGATCGTATGCCTCCATCGTGTGGACGATGTCGAGACCGACGGAGGAGCCCAGTCGGAGCGGCTTCACGACGCATGGCGGCCGAATCTGACCGACGTCTCCTCGCCGGAGCTCTTCGCCGCGAGCGACCGGGAGGCCGTTGGCGCGGTACACGTCACGTGTGCGTGCCTTATTCATCGCGAGTGACGACGCGTCGGGTCCAGAGCCGACGTACGGCAGGCCCAGGAGGTCGAGGAGCGCTTGGACATGACCGTCTTCGCCATAGGGGCCGTGCATGATCGGAAAGACGATATCGGGAGCGCGCCGAACGAGTTCGACGATCCCGTCTTGGACGGCCATGGACGGCCCATCGCCACTGACGAGGTCGCCTTCGGGGAAGGTCCACCGTGCGTCCTGCCCTACGCGGATGACGAACGGCGAATAGCGCCCGCGGTCCAAGTGGCGAAGCGCTTCGGCTCCGGAGGCGAGCGAGATGGCGTGTTCGCCACTCGGCCCGCCGACCATGACGGCGACGCGCCAGGGGCCGGGTGATTTAGGAGACATCGCGGATGAGGTAAGTACCATCGGGACAGTCTCGCGTGGGTTCAGAGTCGAAGTTCGGCGGGCGAACCGTCGAGGGTCAGGTTCATGGTGCGTTGCAACCGGCGCGGGGAGGCTGGGCTTGCCGCGAGGGGTTTGGCCAGGACCAACTCGAGCTCGATCTGCACCGTGTAGCTTCCAGGCGGGATGGTGACAGGCGGTGGGGTGAGCACCGCCGCGCCGCCGCGCGCCGAGATGGATGCGAGCTCGCGACCCTCGCCGTCCACGAATTGAGCTTTGAGACGCGCTACGTTCTCGAAGCGGAGCAGTGCGCCCTGGTGTGGGACCTCGAGCCCGGTCATGACGAAGGTGACCTGCGTCGCGACGGGCTGCTGTTTCAAGAGCCAAACCGACATCCCGATGCCGGAGGCCACGAGGATGATGGCGACGATGCGACGCGTCATCGGGTGGCGGAGAAGGGCAACGGGTCGAGAGGAGGCGGCACTCATCAGGCGGGGACAGTATACCGCGGGCTCGCGTTTGTCCCGAGAGGACAGCGGGCTCAGAATCACCGGCCTCCGTTGCGCGAAATCGCGGCACCTCCAGCCGACGAATTTGGTCTGCGCGTGCCGTTGAAACTGGAGCCATCGGGTGATACTCACGACTCGAGACGTTCGAGTTTTCGGGCCCATTGGGCGACAGGTCGTAGTGAAGAACCCATGAAGATGCGAGGACTCGGTTCCAGTATCGAGCTCAGCCGCGTCCTCGAGCACGCGAAAGACCTGGCCGACGGCAGTACTCACTCGCTCGACACCGGCCACATCCTCTTGGCCATGTTCATTGACGATAACCGGGCGCGCGTGCTGCTCCTCGAGAAGCTGAACGCCGCTCGGGACATCGCGCTCGCACCGGGCGACCTCGACCCGCTCGTCGGCGCTCTCAAGGGGATATGGGAAGGGAACGGTGAACCCGTCGACACAGTCAGCGTCGTGCATTCGAAGACAGCAGACTTCACCAAGAGCTGCGGCAGCGACGTCGTGGGGACGCTCCACCTTCTTGCGGGGCTCTGCCGTGTGCAGCGCTCCGTTGCGTTTCAGGCGCTCGAAGCGCTCCGAATCCACCCCGCCGAGGTGCGCACCGCCGTCATCCGTTACTTGAGCGGATCCATGCCACGGCACTACATCTCGTCGAGCGCCATCCCACACGCGGACCGCGTGAGGCCCAGCGTTCTAAGCCGCGACGGAGGTGATCGGGGCGTTCAGGTTCAGGTCGAGGTCGAGGAGGACCCCGAACCCGAGTTCGAGCCCGAGCCGCGACCCCGTCCAGCAACGCAAACGCCGCCAGCGTCACAGCCGCAGTCGGGAGGCCTGGTCTCGAAGCCTCTCGAGGGTCGTGCTCCCTCGCTCCCTACGAAGCCGTCTGAAGCGGGCGAACGGCGCCGCCCCTCGGAACCGCCCCGAACGTCGGGGTCGCCTGAAAGGCGCCCTAGCTCTGCGCCGAACGGGACTCGGCCATCTGACGCTCGCGTCGTGCCGCGTAGCCGTTATGAGCTCGATCCCGAGGCCTATCCGGCGTTGATCAAGCTTGGGCGAAACCTGACGGTCCTCGCCGACCTCGGTGAGCTCGACCCCTTGGTTGGGCGCGGTCGCGAGGTCGATCAGCTCGTCGACATCCTGAACAAGCGCCGCGCGAACAATCCTTGCCTCGTTGGCGAGCCGGGCGTTGGCAAGACCGCCGTCGTCGAAGGGCTCGCGCAGCTCATCGTGAAGCACGACAGCCGAGTCGGCGCGCTTGGCGAAAAGATCATCGTCGAGCTCGACATGGGAACCATCGTCGCTGGGACGCAACTCCGTGGGGCCTTCTCGGAGCGGCTGCGGGCGGTCAAGGAAGAGGTTGCGAGGGCCGACGGTCGTATCGTCCTGTTCATCGACGAGCTCCACACGCTGATCGGCGCCGGGGCCGGTGACGGCGCGCTCGATGCAGCGAACGAGCTCAAGACGGCGCTCGCCCGCGGTGACATGCCGTGTATCGGGTCCACGACGGATCGCGAGTACCGAAAGTACATCGAGTCCGATCCGGCGCTGGCACGGCGTTTCCAAACCGTCATCGTCGAAGAGCCGAGCCCCGACGAAGCCATCAAGGTCCTCGAGGGGCTCACGCCGAGCTACTCGGCCCACCACCGCGTCCAATATCGGCGCGAGGCGATCGAAGGCGCTGTGCGCCTCTCCGAGCGGTGGATCTCGGATCGCTTTCTGCCCGCCAAAGCCATCGACGTGCTCGACCTCGCCGGCGCTTTCGCCGCTCGGCATCAGAAGCCGTGGGTCGACGCGAGCGACGTCGCGCATGTGATCGCGCTGAAGGTCGGCATCACGGAGGCGCGGCTGCTCGAGTCGGACGCAAAGCGGCTGCTGACGCTCGAACGCTTCTTGAGCGACCGCGTCATCGCACACGACGACGAGATGAAGAGGGTCGCTTCCGTAATCCGTCGCAACGCCGCTGGGTTCGTGTCAAACCGGCCGATGGGCAGCTTCCTGCTCCTTGGCCCCACGGGTGTCGGGAAGACCGAGTGCGCCCGTGTCCTCGCGGAGTTCCTCTTCGGGAGCCGCGAGTCCTTGAGTCGCATCGACATGAGCGAGTATGTCGACGCCCATTCCGTCAGCCGGCTCATCGGGGCCCCGCCCGGCTACGTCGGCCACGAAGATGGGGGCCAGCTCACCGAAGCGGTGCGCCGTCGGCCCTACCAGATCATCCTCTTTGACGAGATTGAGAAAGCCGCCTCCGAGGTCTTGAACGTCCTCCTGCAGCTCCTCGAGGAGGGCGTGCTCACCGACGGGCGCGGACGTAAGGTACGCTTCCGCAACACCGTCATCATGATCACCACCAACCTTGGTCAGGCAGAGCTCACCTCGAGCGCTCGCCCAGTCGGCTTTGGCGCCGTCACCACCTCGGGTACAGACCTCGCGCGGAAGGCCCTCCACGCCGCCGAGAAGGGTTTCTCGCCTGAACTTTGGAACCGGATCGAAGAGAAGTTGGTGTTCACGCCGCTGAAGCGCGACTCCGTGCTCGCCATCGTGACGCTACTCGTCGATGAGAGCGCGTCGCGCCTCCGGCGTGAGCGTGGAATCGCCTACACGGTCTCTCACGAGGTCAAGGAGTTGCTCGCCCGGCGCGGCTTCGATGAACGCTTCGGGGCGCGGCCGCTGCGGCGTATACTCCAGCAGCTCGTCGAGAACGCTATAGCGGATGCCATCCTCGAGAACGGCCTCCCCGCCGGGACCACGCTCGAGGTCGAGGTCGAAGGTGAAGGCGTCAAGGTGACTCAAGTCCCGGCGTGACCGTCGGGTCCCGCTTCAGCGACCGACTCTCAATCGGAAGACCGGCGTGCCGGCTTCGGCACACTTCTTCTCGCGGTGGGAGAGCGGCAGCGTACGGCCGAGGTCGTCTTCGCCGGGAGGCTGTTCTCTCCAGCCACCGTGTTCGCTCACCATGTCACGAACTCGCTCCATGTAGGCTTCGACGTCGGTACGAATCTCGAAGGCGCCCGCCGGGGCCAGGAGGTGCGCCATGACGTCGAGGAGCGCCGGGCTCACCACTCGACGGGCTTCGTGCGCCCGCTTCCACCAGGGGTCGGGGAAGAAGACGTAGAAAGCCTGAACGTTTCCAGGCGTCAGGAGCGGTAGCAGCAGCGGGCGCGCGTCCGACAGGATGATGCGCGTGTTGTCGAGGCCTTCGCGGTCCACGAAGCCCATCACCTGCTCGCACCACGCGCGACGCACCTCGAAGCCGAGGAAACGCCGGTCCTTGGCCTGAGCTAGCCGCTCCCGCAGAAAGTGCGGTCGGCCAAAGCCGATCTCGACCTCGACCGGCACGCCTGCCCCGAAGAACGCACGGCCGGCGCTCATGTCGGCGGGCTCGTGGTAAGGATTCAGGATGGCGCGATGCGACAGCGACGGCTCAGGGCGCACGCGGACCCGCTCTGGCCCATCGCCGCCAACAAGACCTCGTGCACGCTCAAAAGGGTTCTCCATCGCGAACGCTCCCCCCGGGAAGCCGACCTCATCGTTGTTTGGTTGCGCGGCCGCCTCAGGGCGGGCCTGCTAACATGGCAGAGCGCGTCGGTCCATCGTCTCGTTGGCACCTCGCACCGTTCCGTCAAAGAGCGTTTGTGAGTGTCGCGCGCCGGCGCCTGACCGGCGTGTGCCCAGCGCTAACGCCAATACGGCGCTCGAAGGCCGCCGCCGGGCCACCTCGATGGGCGACATGGCCCGCCGAGATCGCATGACCGTCCGTGCAGCAGGTCGGTCCTCTTCGCTTGGACGGCCATCGCTTCGTAGGAGCTAGGCTTTCTTCATTTCGGGCTTGCGATTCATCCGCCTCTGCTATAACGCCGCGAGTGCACGAAGGTGGGCGGCGAGACCGTCCCGGGCAACGTCGCGCGACGCCCAGTCGCCTACCGCACACGCGAGGGCAGGGACGACGCGAGACGAAGACAGGGCGGGACAGGTCGCGCCTTCGGGCGTCACGAGCAGCGCGAAGGAGCCAGATTTGAGTCGGGTCGAAACGTCACCAGGGGTCGGGGCGGTCGTCGCCGGGCGGTATCGTCTTGACGCGAGAGTCGGAGCCGGTCGCACTGGCATCGTCTTTCGCGCCTTCGATCAAGCGCTGAAAACCACAGTTGCCGTGAAGATCCTGAACTCGGGACCGTTCTCTGGAGCTGATCGCACCATAAACGTCTTCCGGGTCAATCGCGTCCTCGCCTATCGACACGACGGCCTCGTTCGGGTCCAAGACGTGACCCTGGTCCCAACGGCCGCGTCCCGAGTCTTCTTCTTGGTCGAAGACTGGATCGACGGCCGCAGCTTCGACGCCTACATCCGCGGACGCAACCCGCTTCAGAATTGGGAGATCCTCGAGGCCTTCCGGCAGCTCTCGTCTGCTCTCGGGTTCATCCACAAGATCGGTGTCCATGGGAACTTGACCCCAGCAAACGTGTTCGTGGTCGACGGGCGCCGCCTCGTCCTCACGGACTGCTACGACATCCTCGGCACGCCTCCTCCGACCGATAAGGTAGCCGCCTCGTTTCGGGCGCCTGAGCTTGCCGACACGGCATCCGGACGTGAAGACCCCGCTTCCGACATCTGGTCACTCGGAATGCTCCTCGGGATGGCGCTCCTGCGCAGCCCGGTCCACCCTGGCGTTCGGCTCTCTGCACAAGGCCCCGGCGTCCCCTACGAAGCCGACGCGGTCTTCCTTCGGGCGACAGAGCCCGATCCGCGCCGTCGCTTCGGCAGTATCGACGAGATGGTCGACGCGATGCGGATGGCGCTCCCCGGCGAGCCTGCCGTGGTCGAAGCCGTCGGCTTTGTCGGACGGCATCGTAGTGAAGTCTCCATGAGCGCCCAGGCCCGCACTGAAGCGCCGTCCAGCGACGGGCGAAAGCCGTCCGCGTTGCAGGTGGCGCCGGAGGAAGCGCTCGACTGGGTGGATGAGTCCAGCCCCGAGATCGACTGGACTGACGTCGAGACCGTCGCGGAGTGGGCGGACGAAGCCGGCGACTGGAGTGCCGCCGAGGTGCTTGACGACGCCGCGGTCGACGAGCTCGAGATCGAGGACTCGGCTGATGAGGTTGAGGTCGATTCGATCGTCCCCACCAAGGCCGCGGTTGTCTCCCAGACGCCAGCGCAGACGTCCAGGACTCCGGTGCGCACGCCGACGGTTCCCTCCCGGGCTCGAAGCCGTTCGACACCTGGGTTCGACTCGACGCGGTCAGCGGTCGTGTTCTCCACGCAGGAGGAGCCCCTGCCCGAGCCCTCACCCCTGCTCGAGCCGATGCCTGAGCCGGACCCTGTTGCCGAACTGCCGCTCACGGCGGTGCCGGAGCTCGCGCCCGAGCCGGATCTGGCCCTCACTGTCGCCGTCGAACCCGAGCCCGCTCTCGAGCCCGAGCTGGAGCCGGGATCTGACACGGTCGAGACCGTGCTCGAGAGCCTGCCGCCGTCTCCCCCGGTCGACGAGGACGCGCTCGCGCTGGAGTTACTCACGGCGCCAAGCTCGACAGCCGAGCTCCCGCCGGAGGCCCCACTCGAAGGGGAGGGCGACACGCTCACCTCACCTCCGTTCCCACCTGAGCTCGAGAGTGAAGAGGCGGCTGGCGACGCGGCTGCCAAGGTCACCCTCGACGAGTCGAACGACACCATCGAAGTCACGCCCAGCCGGCCGCCCGAACTGGTAGCGGACGAACCGGTCCCGGTCGTGCCCGAGCTCCCCGGCGATCTGCCGCCGGCGCTCACCGACCCTCCTCCTGTCTTGCCGCCGGTGCTGATGGACGAGGACGACGAGCCGGCGCCAACGCTCGAAGTCCCGATGACCTTCCGGTCCGATTCTCCGCCGCTGGCGCTCGACGTAAAGCCGCTCGCCCCGGCACCGCCCGCTGGGACGCCGGCGCCCGCCCCGGCAGCGTCATCGAGTTCGGCGCCGGCGCTGCCCGCTGGAGACGACCGAGGAAAGGGCAAGAAGAAGAAGAACAAGCAGAAGCCGGCCACGATCGCGCCAGCATTGGCCCCTCCGACGCCGAACCCAGCCTCGGCTGTCGCCGCCACCGCCGTGGTGCCCGCCGCCACCGCCGCGGTACCTGCCATAGCGCCGGCTCCCGCCATGGTGGCACCCTCCGTCGCGCCGGCTCCCGCCGCCGCGGTACCGGCCGGCGTGATACCGGCCCCGCCAGCCGTACCCACTCCCGAGCCCGCAGTCTCGCACGTCGTCACCGCGCCCCCACCGCCTAAAGCACCCGTGACCGTGGCCAAGACCGCCGCGCCATCGCGTGCGCCGGCGGCCCGGCCCGTGCAGAACACAGCGGTCATCGCGACTCCTAAGTTGCCGAGCGCCCCCGACGCTCGAACGTCGACGCCACCGGCAAACAAGCCCATGTCGTGGGGCGTCGTCCTCATCGGAGGCTCCGCTGCCGTCATCGGCATCGCGGTGCTGGTGTTGTTTGCGACGTCGAACAAGCCGGGGACGCCGAAGGTGCAGAAGGCCGTCTCCGTGGCACCAGCGGCTGCCCCGAGCGTCGCGCCTCCACTCGCTCCTGCTCCCGGTATGGAGGCCACCACGTTGGCCGCGCAGTCCGGCTCTATGGACGTCACGGTCAACATCGAGCTCGATGTTGGGATGCCCGATGCGGCCAGCGCTACGGGAGGGCTCACGGCTATGGTGCTCGACGCCGGTGCTGATGCCGGTCTAGACACCCCCGTCGCGGATGTGTCGGCGACGGACGTTGCCTCCGACGTCCCGGACGTCACCGGCGCGGACACCACGACAGAGGTTGCCGACGTGACCGATGTGGCGTCGGCGGTACCCGACGGGTTGGATGCCAACTCGACTGACGTGGCGAGCCCGGCCTTAGTCGACGACGTCGCTGCGGCGGCAGAGCTGGCCTCGGGCCAAGACGTCACCGCCCCCGATGTCGTCGCCATCCCGGACGTCCCTGTCTTGGCCGCGGAGGACGCGAACGTCTCGACCTCAGCCGGCTCAGACGCGGTCGTGCCGACCGGTGGCGTCGACCTACGCTTTATCCCACCCGAGCTCCTCGCGTGCCCGACAGGCATGGCGAAGCTCAGTAAGAAGATGAAGTACGACGTCGGCGGCCAGAAGCAAGATGGCTTCGAGACCTACTGCATCGACCGAAGAGAGTACCCAGGCGCCGGCATGCCGCGCACGGGCGTCGGTCTCTACGCCGCGAAGGGGGCTTGTGAGCGAAAGGGCGGACGACTCTGCACCGGGGCTGAGTGGCGGCGCGGCTGCGGCGGCACCTATCCCTACGGCAGCACCTTCGACGAGAGCCGCTGCAACACCATGACGCTCGACGGCACCTCGCGTGAGGTCGCCGCCACGGGGAGCTTCGGCCGCTGCCGATCGGGCTCGGGTCTCGCGGACATGGTAGGTAACGTCGCCGAGTGGACTGCGGACGGCATGGTGCGCGGCGGCGACGCCTACAAGACGGGTCAAGACGCGACGTGCGGCTTCGCACGGCGCCGCGCGCCCGACTCGGGCTCGCCCCACGTCGGCTTCCGCTGTTGCGCCGAACCCGTGCTTGGTGACGCCCCGGCGGAAGAATCACCATGATTCCGCGCTACGCCCGCCCCGAGCTCGACGCCATTTGGTCTGACAGCACCCGGCTCGGGCTCTGGCTCGACCTCGAGCTTGCTCACCTGATCGCCCGAGAGCGCCGACAGCACGCGCCTGAAGGGACGGCTGCACGTATTCGAGCGGCCGTCGCGCAACAAGGGCTCGACCCCGCCCGCGTGCTGGCAATCGAAGCAGAGACGCGTCACGACGTCATCGCGTTCCTCACCCACGTCGAAGAGCTCGCCGGTCCGGATGCTCGATTTCTCCATGTCGGCCTCACGTCGTCGGACGTGCTCGACTCCGCGCTGGCTCTACAGGCCGTTCGTGCCGGTCGCGAGATACTCTCCGGGGCCGCACTCTTGAAAGACGCGCTGAAGCGACGGGCGCTCGAACATCGAAAGACCGCGATGATCGGCCGTTCTCACGGCATCCACGCCGAAATCACGACCTTCGGCCTGGCGCTAGCGAGCCACTGGGCCGAGCTCGACCGCGGGACCCTCGCCTTCGGTCGGGCAGTAAGCGAAGTCGCCGTTGGCAAGCTGTCCGGTGCTGTCGGCACCTTTGGCGCCACGCTCCCAGACGTGGAGGAGGAGGCGCTCGCCACGGTCGGGCTCACTGCCGATCCGGTTTCGACGCAGGTCGTCGCTCGGGATCGGCTTGCGAGATACGTCGCTGAGCTCGGCGCGCTCTGCGCGACCGTCGAACGCCTTGCCGTAAACGTGCGGCATTGGCAACGCACGGAAGTCCGAGAGGCCGAAGAGCCCTTCGCGCGTGGTCAGAAGGGCAGCTCGGCCATGCCGCACAAACGTAACCCCGTGCTCTCCGAGAACGTCACCGGCCTGTGCCGTTACGTACGCTCTTTGGTCGCGCCCGCGCTGGAGAGCGTCGTGCTCTGGCACGAACGTGACATCTCCCATTCGTCGGTCGAGCGGATCATCCTCCCCGACTCGACTACCGCAGCGGACTTCCTCATCCGGCGAATGGCCCGGGTCATGGAAGGGCTGGTCATCTACCCAGAGACCATGGCTCGAAACCTCGCGCTCTCGCGTGGTCTGCCATTTTCGGGGCACGTATTGCTCGCGCTCGTCGACAAGGGCATGGAACGGCAGGCGGCCTACGTCGTCGTTCAACGCTGCGCGCTGCCCGCGTGGGACGGCGGCGCCGAGTTTCGCGATGCGCTCGCTCAGGATCTCGAGGTGACAGGGCTCCTGAGCGCCGAGGAGCTCGACGGCTGCTTCGACCTGCACCGCGCTCTCAGGCATGTCGACGCGATCTTCGCGCGTGCCTTCGGAGCGGGAGTCGGGGCTTGACCGCCGGTTCGCGCGGCCAGATCGTCGTACGGACGACCGACCTGTCTCTCGTGCTCGGCGCTATCGACCGCGACCTCGGGCGCTTCCGGCTGCGGCGCCGTGAGGTCTCCCTCGACGCCCCTCCGCTTGGCTCACCGCGCCGCCTCGATCCCCCCGCCGGGCCTGACGCGGTGTGGTTCGCGTTCAGCGTCTCTAGCGGGGTGACTTGGGTGCTCCCCGAAGACCTCCAGAGCCTGTTCAAGGTCGCTTGGGGCATTCACGGCGCGTTGCACACCGTGCCTGTTGTAGGCAGCCGTCAGTTTGCTCACGGCACCTTCGAGGTGAAGGGCTACCTCGACCGGGAGCTCGTCTTCAAGGCGGGTGACGACGCCGACAGCGAACTGGCCTGGATCCCGGGCCCAATCACTCGGGAGCGGGTGGCACCTGTGGCGGCGGCGTTCGGTGGCGGCGCGTTTGCCGAGCTGGTCAGCGCCGTGGCAGACCGAGGGGCGACCGCGAGCGACTGGGACCACGCCTTCCCAAGTGGACCGACCCGACAGGCCTTCCCAGGCACCGACGGAGGTTGGCGCCACGTGGTGTGGAGTCGGCAATAGTCAGAGACGTGCCTTCCACGAGAGTTCACACGGGAGCAATGAGTGCGTCATGCGGCTGCCTCGGTAGAGAGGGTCGCGAGGAGGAGGGTTCGATGAAAGCCATCATCACCATCATGCCGAAGCGGGAACGCCTCCACCCCGAGAGCGAGGCCTTGCGACAGCAGCTTCGCGGGCTCGGCTTCGAGGAGGTGCAGGGGTTGCGCCTCGGTCGTCAACTGGAGATCGACCTGACGGGCGCCCAGGGCGACGTGCGGGAGCTCGTGGCGGCGATGTGCGAAGAGCTGCTCGTCAATGAGATGACCGAGGAGGTCAGCTTCGTCATCGACGCAGACTCCCATCGTCAGGTGGCGGCGCATTCGGAGGGTGCGGGCGGATGAGCACGCTCGGCGAAGGGCTCGTGGGCGTCAGCGCCCTTTCGCCTTCGCTGGCTTCTTCTTCTTCTTGCCCTGTGGCTCCCGGCTGTCGACGTTCAGAATCGCCGTTGCGGCGGTCACCCGCATGAACTCGTCTGGATCGTCGAGCAGGCTCGATAGGAAGGGCAGGGCAGTCGCGTCGCCCACGCTACCCGCGAGCTGAGTGGCGGCGGCCCGGAGTGAGCCATCGCCCGACTTCGACACCTGCTCGAGGCGCGGTAGTTCTACTAGCCCACGCTTGTCCACCATCCGCTTCAGCAGCTTTATCTTGAGCCCGGTGTCGCGGGTACGGTCGAAGGCCCCGGCGATGATGCCGTCTTCTTTTTCGGGGAGCGTCGCGAGCGCTTTCAGTGCGGCGTCGTGGAGCTCCGGGCGAGTCGACGTCAGCGTCATGTCGAGGTAGGGCGCAAAGCCCGCGCCGAGCGCCGTCGTGAGTGCCAGCACCCCCTCCGGTACGATCCAGCCGAGCGCCATCCGATACACGCCGGGGCCCTCGACCGCGTCGAGCGCTACGATGGCTTGAACGGCGTTGCTACGCGCGTCGACGTCGCTGTCCTGGGTGCCGATCTTGAGCGTCGGGACCGCATCCTTCGAGGCGGTGCGAGCGAGACCTCGGATCGCTGCCCGTCGCACGTCGGCGTCGCGGTCGCTGATGAGGAAGGACAGGACGGGGACGATGTCTTTGTCCTTGATCTCGGCGACGGCGTTCACGAGCGCTTTGCGGAGCTCGGGATCACTGGCGGCGTCGATAGCCCGCCGTAGCACTTCGATCGAGTCATGATGCCCGATGCGACCGATGGCCTCGATAGCGGCAAGACGCACGTTGGCGTCGCCGTGGAACACGCTCTCGTGGAGATCTGGGAGCGCTTTGCCCTTCTCGTGGACGCCGAGAAAGTAGACGGCGAGCGCTTGCAAGCGAACGTCGTCACTGCGGCGGTAGGCGCGCAGAGTATCGACCAGCTTGGCGTCCCCGAGTCGGGAGCGCAGCTCGAGGACACGCCGGGTGACGTCGATGTTCTCCTCGGGCTTCTTCATCAGCGGTTCGGCGGCGGCAACTGCGCTCGCGTCTGGCACTTCGAGGAGGGCGTCGAGCGTGCGGACGATCTGCTTCGGATCGCCTGACTGAAGGCCGGGAAGCAGGGCTGGGATCGCGGATCGGTCACCATGGCGCGCGAGCACCTCGGCGACGGAGCCCGACATGGATTTATCCTTCCCCTTGAGCAGCTTGCGCACTGAAGCGAGGTCAGCGCCCTTCGGCAGCAGCGAGAAGGCCTCGAGCGCGCGCGCCTTCACTTCCGGTGTGCCGGTCGCGAGGAGGAGCTCGAGCAGTGGGACCGTGTCTGTGCGGCGCAGCGAGAGGGAGACGGCGGTCGCCGCGTCGGCGAGCGTCGGGTTCTTGCCGGCCGGCGGAAGTAGCGCCTTCAAGAAAGCGATTGCCCATTTTCCGTCGGCCTTCGAGAAGGCTTCGAGGATAGCGTTGCGCGATGGCGCCTTTTCGTCAGCCATGACGGTGAGCGCAATGCGAAGTGCGTCCTTCTCGGGGAGCGCGAACAAGATGGGCAGCAATAAGCCCGAGAAGTCTGCTCGCGCGTTCTTCATCTCTTCGATGAGAGCCGGCTCGAAGCGAGGGTCGCCTAGCTTGATGAGTGCGGCGATGGCCGCCGCGCGAACCTCGAAGACCGGGTCCTTCAGCGCATCGGCGGCGTACGGCGCCGTGGTCGCCGGATCGAGCGGTCCAAAGGCCTCCGTTGCACGGGCGCGCGTCAGGCGATCGCCGGATCGGTTCCCGCGTTCGAGCGTGTCATAGACGCGTTTGCTCAGCTCCGGGTCGAGCTCGGCGTGCGCTGGGAGCGCCGCAGTCGTGACGGAGAAGAGAAGCGCAGAGAGAAAGCGTCGTTGCGTCCGCATGGCGCGCTCTTACGCCTCGCGTAACGCCGCGTCAATCGCGGTCGGGCGTTTGTCCTGCACGTGAAGCGGCATCAACGGGGGCTGGGCCTCGCGAGACAGCGTAAAGACGCTCACAAGGGCTCACGACGCGCCTCGTGCGCGGAGCGTGCTTGTGCGTGGGGCAGGGCGTGCGGCTGTAGGAGGAGGCTCGAGGACAGGTCAGTCTAGCGTGACCTTCTCTTCCGACTTGTAAGTGACCGTGAACCGCTTTGTGCCTTCAGGTGTCGGGATTTCGTAGTGGTGGACGGCTTCCGCGCGCATGTCCCGCGTCGTCGCCGCAGGGAGCGCCAGGTCTTCGGAGCCGCTGCCTTTCGACTCGCTCTCCGCCTCTTTGGGCTCGACCTTGATCTCGTCCGGCAGACCGGGCAGCGCGAACGGGGGCGCAGTGCCCTTGGAGGTGTGCACGATCCCGAGCTTGACGACCGTCCCTTCACGGCCCGTGTATTCGTAGCGGACGGTGTGTTGTTCCGCTGAGCCGCCTTCGGCTTCGACCTCGTAGGTCACCTCCCATTCGGCGCCGATCCCAACCGACTCCTCGGGCAGCGGCATGACCGACGCGGTCAGTTGCGCTTCGAGCTCGTCGACCATCTGCTTCACCTCGTCGGACAGGCCCGAAGGCCGGCTCAGCGTCGCGTCCTTGATCACGCCGCGCGAGTCCTGTTCGAGAGTCCATTCGAGGCCTTCGAGGGTCGGGATGGACCTTTTGGCTGTCTCGATGACCTCGTCTGGCACGCCGGTGACGCTCTCTGCCTCCGCGTCGGTGACTTTGCCGACGATACGGACGACGCCGTCGTCGCCGACCTTCTCAACGGTGCTCTCCACCGTGATGATCAGCAGCGGGAAGGGCATCTCAGGGATCGCATCTAGGCCATCTGCCGCGATGGCCATCGTGGTCGACATGCGCACGGTCTGCTTGGACGTAGCGCCCTCTTTGTACTGATATCGAAGGGGTTCGACTTCGCCCGAGCCCGTGCTGCGAACCGAGACCTTCGGCTCCGGCTTGCCGGCCAAAGCGACGCTGGCCGAGAGCGTGGTGATGATGGCCAGGACGGGACCGAAGGACCGATACGACAGGGGCGACATGAAGACCTCCAAAGGAGCGTTCAACCGGCGATCAGCTGGGGCGGGCTTCGGGGTCAACCCCGAGCTCCTTCATTCGAACCGCGGCTCCGAAGAGGTAGTCGTAGCACTCGGCGTGGGTCTTGGCCTGAATCCAGTCCTTGCCCCACACATAGACGCCGTGACGGCGTACGAGGACCGCGTGTGCCTTTGGGAAGGCGACCATCGCCTCGGACAGTGAGTCCGCGAGATCGCATTCGTGGGCGGTGTTCTCGATGATCGGGACCTCGAGGACGTCGTGGTAGCCGGTGCCGGCGATGCCTTTCATCATCTCGAGATGGGTGCAGCGGAACACGCTCCCGTACTTCAGTGTGGCTAAAAGGGCGTTCTGGCTGTGGCTGTGCATGACAGCGCCCGCGTCGCGCAGTCGGAAGGCGTTCAGGAAGAGGGGCGCGCACGCGCTCAGGGTGAGCCGCTCGTCGTTCGGGCGTTCGAGCACGGCGCCATCGAGGTCGACCGTGAACATGTCCTCGGCTTCGAGCTGCTCCTTCTGAATGCCGCTCGGCGCCATGAAGGCCCGCGCGCCGTCACGAATGGCGATGCCGCCACCGGTGCCGGACACCCAGCCGAGGGTGTAGAAGTGTTTACAGAGCGCGGCGATGCGCTGCTTTGAGTCGACGGCGGCCATGCGGTTCGTGTAGGGCATGGTCGCCTGATACCGGCCCGAAGGCCCTTCCGCAAGTGTCAGTTTGGCGGCTCGTGGCACCTTCTCGAGTTCCTGCCATGACAACGGCAGAAATCCAGGGTAAACCCCAACGACTTCGGGCACAGCTGCCCGCACACGACCCGATCCCGAGGGAGTACACCGTGGCCGATATCATCATGAACTTCGTGAACTTGCGGAAGGTGATGCCGAACGGCAAGGAGGTCCTGAACGGGATCTACCTCTCGTTCTTCAAGGGCGCGAAGATCGGCATCCTCGGTGCCAACGGTGCCGGTAAGTCGACGCTCCTACGCATCATCGCCGGCATCGATAGCGAGTTTCAGGGCGAGGTCATTCGCGCGCCGGGAATCACCGTCGGCTACCTGTCGCAGGAGCCCGAGCTAGACAACTCCCTCACCGTGCGCGCCAACGTCGAACTCGGCCTGAAGCACATTCGCGACCTCCTGAATCGCTACGACGAGCTCAACGCGAAGATGTGCGAGCCGCTCGACGATGACGAGATGCAGAAGGTGATGGACGAGTCGGCCCGGGCACAGGACGAGATCGAAGCCACGAACGCCTGGGATCTCGACAGCCGCGTCGAGCTCGCTATGAACGCGCTGCGCTGCCCTTCGCCCGATGCCGATCCCAAGGTCCTCTCTGGCGGTGAGAAGCGCCGTGTCGCGCTGACCCGTCTCCTGCTCGAGCAGCCGGACATCCTCCTCCTCGACGAGCCCACGAACCACCTCGACGCCGAGTCGGTCGCGTGGCTCGAACGCCACCTCCGCGACTACGCGGGCACGGTGCTCATCGTCACCCACGACCGCTACTTCCTCGACAACGTCACCCGCTGGATCCTCGAGATCGATCGCGGCAAGGGCATCCCGTGGGAAGGCGCGTACTCGACCTGGCTCGAGCAGAAGCAGAAGCGTCTCGAACAGGAAGACCGCGGCAACGAGAAGCGCAAGCGTGCTCTCGAGCGCGAACGCGAGTTCATTCAGATGAGCCAGAAGGCGCGTCAAGCAAAGGGCAAGGCCCGCTTGAACGCCTACGAGCAGCTCGCCGCGCAAGAAGACTCGCGCCGTGACGCCGCGTCGAGCATCGAGATCGCGCCGGGACCGCGCCTCGGTGAGCGCGTGGTCGAGGCCGTGAACCTGACCAAGGGCTACGGCGACCGCCTCCTCTTCGACAACCTCAACTTCAAGTTGCCGCGTGCCGGCATCGTCGGCGTCATCGGCGCGAACGGCGCCGGTAAGTCCACGCTTCTACGCATGATGATCGGCGACGAAACGCCCGACGCGGGCGCCCTGACCGTCGGCGAGACCGTCAAGATCAGCTACGTCAACCAAGACCGCTCGACCCTCGACTCGGCTAAGTCCGTCTACGAAGAGATCAGCCGCGGCCGCGACTCCGTGGACATCGGCAAGCGAAGCGTCAATGCGCGCGCCTACTGCGGCTACTTCAACTTCAAGGGCGGCGATCAGCAGAAGCTCGTGGGCCAACTCTCGGGTGGCGAACGCAACCGCGTTCACCTCGCGAAGCTGCTCATCGAAGGCGGCAACCTCATCCTCCTCGACGAGCCCACGAACGACCTCGACATCGAGACGCTGCGCTCGCTCGAAGACGCGATCATCGACTTCTCCGGCTGTATCGTGGTCGTCTCCCACGATCGTTGGTTCCTCGATCGCATCGCGACCCACATCCTGGCCTTCGAAGGCAACAGTCAGGTCGTCTGGTTCGAAGGCAACTACGAAGCCTACGATGCGGACCGCAAGCGCCGTCTCGGGAAAGACGCCGATCAGCCGCAAGCCATCAAGTACCGTCCCCTGACTCGGTGAACCCGGCGCCAACGCCACAGCCCGGTGCGGCATCACGGCCGTGGTTCCTCTCACCCATCGTGCACTTCTTAATCATTGGCGCCGTCCTCTTCGGAGTCTCCCGGCTACGCGCTCCCAAGGGCGAGGAGCCGGAGAGTGGGCCAACCATCGCCCTATCAGCCGAGCTCGACGCCGCGCTTCGAGACGAGCGTCGGTTGGCGCTCGGGCGAGATCCAACGGACGCCGAGATGGCGGTGGTCCGCGATAGGGCACTCGACAGCGAGCTCTTCGTCCGGGAAGCGCGTGCCCTCGGGCTCGACCGCTCCGACCCCATCGTGCGTCGTCGCCTCATTCAGATGATGCAAGCCCTCGGTGAGGCCGTGCCCGAACCGACCCGTGAGCAGCTCGAGGCCTACCGGCAGGACCATGGCGACTCGTTTCGGCGCCCTGCGAGAGTGGCTTTGGACGTGGTCTTCGTCAGGGCTGGTCCGGACTCGGCCGACCAAGTCGCCGCCGTTCGGACAGCCATCTCCCGCGGGGAGCCTCCTGCAGCACTCGGTGACCCTCACCCTCTCGGTGCAACGCTTTCGAGCCGCCCTCTCGCATCGATCGGACGCGCGCTCGGGTCAAACGTCGAGGCTTGGCTACGTTCGCTTTCGCCCACACCGGGCAATCCTGCGACCGCACGTTCCCCTTTCTCGCCGCCGCTCGAGCCTGCTACTTCCGCTTTCTCGCCGCCGCTCGAGCCTGCTACTTCCGCTTTCTCGCCGCCGCTCGAGCCTGCTACTTCCGCTTTCTCGCCGCCGCTCGAGACTGCT
>CANMLD010000090.1 GCA_947498315.1 Pseudomonadota bacterium
GTCGATGCCCACCCCGTCGATGCCCACCCCGTCGATGCCCACCCCCTCAGGCCGACCTGCCGCCGCAATCCCCGACTGGACCCCGTCCGATTGGCGTGAGCGGCCACTGGTACAGGTCCCTGAGTGGCCTGACCTGGGCCTGCTCGCTCACGTGGAAGGGCGTCTGCGCAAGCTCCCGCCACTCGTCTTTGCTGGTGAAGCGCGGCGACTCGAACAGAGGCTGGCCGCCGTCTCGCGCGGCGAGGCTTTCCTGCTGCAAGGCGGCGACTGCGCGGAGAGCTTCGCCGAGTTCTCGGCCAGCAACATCCGCGACACCCTCCGCGCCCTTCTTCAGATGGCCATCGTCTTGACCTTCGGCGGGCGGAAGCCAGTCGTCAAAGTCGGTCGCCTCGCGGGTCAATTCGCGAAACCACGCTCGTCTCCCACCGAGACCGTCGTCCTCCCCGATGGTCGCGAGGTCACCCTGCCCTCCTACCGCGGCGACATGGTCAACGGTATGGAGGCCGACGCCACCCTGCGCCGGCCAGATCCAAACCGCCTCATCGATGCCTACAACCAGTCCACGAGTACGCTGAACCTCCTTCGGGCCTTCACGTCGGGCGGCTACGCAGACCTCCACGAGGTCCATCGTTGGAACCTCGAGTTCGTGCGCCAGAGCCCCGCAGGCGATCGCTACGCTCAGATGGCGGGCCGCCTCGGTGAAGCGCTCGAGTTCATGGAGGCCATCGGCATCAACTCAACGAGCGCGCCACAGCTGGCGACTGCGGAGCTCTATACGTCACACGAAGCGCTCATCCTCGAATACGAGGAGGCCCTGACTCGCGTCGACTCGACGACCGGTCGTTACTACGACTGCTCGGCACACCTTCTGTGGATCGGCGATCGTACTCGCGACCCCGAAGGCGCTCACGTGCGCTTCTTGCAGGGGATCGGAAATCCGATAGGGCTTAAGTGTGGACCGTCGCTCTCTGCCGATACGTTGCTTCGTCTTTGTGACAAGCTGAACCCGGCCAACACGCCTGGCCGTCTGCTGCTCATCAGCCGCATGGGCGCCGGCAAGGTCGAAGCGGCCCTACCGCCCTTGCTCAAGGCGGTGCAGCGCGAAGGTCGACACGTCGCGTGGGCTTGCGACCCCATGCACGGCAACACCGTACGCAGCGGGATGGGGTTGAAGACGCGCGCCTTCGAAGACATAATCACGGAAGTAAAGGGGTTCTTTGCCGCTCATGAAGCGGTTGGCACCCACCCTGGCGGACTGCACATCGAGATGACTGGCCAGGATGTGACCGAGTGCCTCGGGGGAGGCGACGCGATCACCGAGGATCGTCTCGGCCACCGCTATCACACGCACTGCGACCCACGCCTGAACGCCAATCAGGCGCTCGAGCTCGCGTTCCTCATCGCCGAGAAGCTCGCCGCGAGATAGTGCCCCGATTTCCGATGATTGGTGTTGAAGCACGTCTCCCTTACCTCCATAGTTCGGGTGCCATGACAGTCGTGGTCCAGCCGCTCCGAGGTCCTCCAATGTCCTTCCTCCACCACCCGCTGAGCACACGCGTTCTTTCTTCGAGCACTGCCCTGACGGTCGCCGCCCTCCTCGGTCTCGCGAGCGTCGGCTGTGGCAGCGAGACGTCGTCGACGGCGAACGCTGACGGCAGCGATGGTGCGGCCGAGGGGTCTAGCGACGGACAGAGCGATGGGACCGACGCTACCGACGGCACCTCCGACGGGACGGCGGCCGGCGGCGGCTCGGACGGCTCGGACGGCTCGGACGGCTCGGACGGCTCGGACGGACAGGCCGTCGCCTGTACGCCGGCAAACAACAAAGCCAAGGGCTTCCTCGAGACGTCGGGCGGCATCATTTACTATCACAACCAACCCGTGGCCGTTCGCGCATCGCACGACCCCGCGAAGGGCTGCGTCAATAAGCTCGGCCTCGATTTCGCAATCGATGGTGGCTGCAAGCTGACGCTCGACTACACGACGCTCAACGGTAACTGGATCCTCAACTCGGCCTCTTTCAAGGGCGATGCCAAGTGCGGCGAGTTCTGGCGTGAGGACGACACCACCGTCTTCTCTCTGGAATCGGACTCCATTCAGCGTACCGCGCTGGCCGACGTCGTTGCCGCAACCGGCAAGCTCGATGCGGCCGCGTGCTCGCCGACCAAGGAGCTCCGCCTCCTCGGCAGTGTCGACCTGTTCGCCGCCGGCGCCACCTCGGAGACCGACCGCCGCTTGAGCTTCGGCCTCAACGAGCTCAAGGTTACCGGCGCGTTCGATACCGAGGTCTCTGCGTCGTCGGGTTGCCCAGCGAACGCCAAGTCGTGCGTTGCCCTCACCTGCGGACCCGACTACTTCGGCGTCGACTGCGGTGAGTGCGAGAAGGGCCTCAGCTGCATCGGCGGCACCTGCGTCAAAGGCGGCTGCGACCCCGAGAGCACCGGCCGCACCGAAGGCTTCCACATCGGTGAGCAAGACCAGTACCGCGACGAAGAAGGCGCGCCCTTCTCCCTTCACTCGCTGTGCGGCGCACCCGCCGTTTGGATGATCCGCGTCGCGCACTGGTGCTCGGCGTGCACCTACCTCGCGCCCGAGTTCCAACGGATGTACGACACCTACGCGCCACTCGGGGTGAAGTTCATCCTCCTCGTCGGCGAGACCAACACGGGTGGCCCCGCGACCTCGCTCGACGCCAAGAGCTACGAGCTCAAGCACGGCTATCAGGAAGGCTGGATCTCACTCGCGGACCCGAGCTGGAGCTTGACCGAGCAGATCATCGAGACCACCAGCAACGGCATCCCGTCGCACCTCATCCTCGATCAGGATCTCGTGCTCCGGAAGTCCAGCACGAACACCGACTTCGTCTGGGCCGAAGAAGTCGCCCTCCGTCAGATGCTCCAGCGCCAAGGGCTCCTCGAGCCGTAGTTTCGCACCGGCGGTCGGCCAAAGGGCTCGGTCAAAAATAAGTAGTTCGATTTGCCTCGCGCCGGTCAACTCTCCCACTTATTTTCGACCGAGCCCCTACGACTTCCTGGGAAAGACCATTGGGCCTTCGGGTCGCCCCTCGATGAACTGGCGCACGACTGGATCGGTCGTAGCTCGAAAGTCAGCGGGCGATCCGTCGAGCAAGACCTTGCCCTGGTAGAGCATCGCGATACGGTCGGCCACCTTGAAGATGCTTCTGAGGTCGTGGCTCACGACGATGCTGGTGACCTGAAATCGGTCGGACAGCTCTCGGATGAGCGAGTCCACGCTCTCGGCAGCCATCGGGTCGAGCCCGGTCGTCGGCTCGTCGAAGATGACGTACTCAGGGTCGAGCGTGAGCGCGCGAGCAATGGCGACTCGCTTCCTTAACCCGTCGCCGATGTCGGCGGGGAACTGCCCGGATTCCTCCGCCATTCCGACTTGCTCGAGTCGACGCATCGCGTCGACTCCTGCCTGCTTGGTGCTGAGCCCCTTGTGCTTGCGGAGCGGGAGCGCGACGTTCTCGAGCAGTGTCATCGAATCGAAGAGCGTCGAGTGCTGAAAGACCATCGCGCAGCGCTTCCGAACCGGATAGAGCGCCATCTCCGAGAGGGAGGTCACTTCGACGTCATCGAGGTAGATTCGACCGGCGTCGGGCCTGATGAGGCCCACTAGGTGCTTGACTAATACGCTCTTGCCTGCCCCCGACGTCCCGATGATGAAGAGGATTTGACCCTTCGGAACCGTCAAGCTGACGTCGTCGAGCACCTTGTGCGGCCCGAAGGCCTTCACGATGTTCTGGAACGAGATCAAGGACTTACTTCCCCAAGAGCAGCATGAAGCTGAGGCCAGAGATGATGAAGTCGAGCACGACCACGCAGAAGCTGGCGTTCACGACCGCCCTCGTGGTCGCCGTGCCGACGCCTTCCGAACCGCCAGACGTCTCGAGCCCCGCCTGCGAGGCCGCGATGGGGATGGCCATCCCGTATGCGGCGGCCTTCCAAAGTCCGCTGGTGACGTCGGAGTAGCCGACGAGGTTCAGGGAGAAGAACGTCCCCCATGGGATCTCCCACGCGTAGTGCGCAACGACGGCGCCAGCGCAGACCCCCACGAGCCCGCCATAGACAGACAACAGGACGGTCTGGATGACGCACGCCCAGAAGCGCGGCACGACCAGATAGTCGATGGGATCGGCGTTGCAGAGCCTCAGCGCGTCGACCTGCTCGGTGACGACCATCGACCCGATCTCGGCGGCGATACCGCTGCCGACGCGAGTGGCGATCATGAGGCCCGCGATGGTGGGCGCGAACTCGCGCACCATGGTCTGGATGAAGGCCGGCCCGACGACCGAGAACTCGGGGAGGATGCGCTCGACCTGAATGAGGACCTGAAAGACGCTGATCATGCCCAGCACGCCCAGCGTGACCGTGATGAAGACGACGCTGCGGTTGCCTACCTCGTAGAGCTGCCGGGCGAAGGGGCCCGACTGCCGGCGCAGCGACCCACGGAAGGTCCACCGCCAAGTGTCCCTGAAGAGCCGGAGCGCCGCCATGAAGGCCCCGAGTCCACTCGATGTACCTGCACTCACAGGAAGTTCCAGGTGAGCCCGACCGCGAGGTCAGTGACGAAGATCCCGATAGCGGCGACCACGACGGCATTATTGACGGCGCGCCCGACGCCGACCGCGCCGCCACTGACAGTGAGGCCAAAGTGGCAACTCACGATGGCGATCGACAGACCAAAGACCGATCCCTTCACGAGCCCGAGCAGATACTCGTCGACGAGGTTCGCGTCGACCACCTGCTGAATGAAGACCCGCATCGGCACGTCGAGCAGCAGCTCGCTGGTAATGGCGCCCCCGAGGAGCGCGAAGAGGTCGCCGAGCGCAGTGAGGAGAAAGAGCATCACGACCATCGCGAGGACCCGCGGCGCGACGAGATAATGCATTGGCTCGATGGCGAGCGCCCGCAGCGCATCCACTTGTTCGGTCACGACCATGGTGCCGAGCTCGGCCGTGTTGTTGGCGCCCACGCGGCCACTGAACATCAAGCCAATGAGCACCGGGCCGATCTCGGCGAGGACGGCAAATCCCGCAGCCCAGCCGACGAAGCTCGTCGCCGAGGCCTTGGCGACGAACTGCCCAGCCTGAATGACCATGATGGCGCCGGTGAACATCGCGGTCATCACCACGATGGCGTAGCTCTTCACGCCGACCTTGTAGAACGCGCGCCACGTCTCCCGGCCGTCGAGGGTTGGCGGGATGAAGCTGCGAAAGATACGGCCGCTCAGAATGGTCAACGCGCCGAGCTCTTCGAGCACTGAGATGGCGCTTCGCCCTACGTCACGGATGCCGGAGGCGATTGCGGAGCCCGCCCACGCGAGGACGTTCATCGCGACACCCGGCTCGCCGCGGTGGGTTCATCGGCCGTGGGTTCATCGGCCGTGGGTTCATCGGCCGTGGGTTCACTGAGTGGGTCGGACAGAATGGAGATTGAGCGCACGCCGCGCAATTTTCGACGCAGCCCTCCCCCCTGCTTCGACTGGGCGCCGCTAGGCGCGTACTCGAGTGACGAAGGCGGGCTGCATCGCCCGCCTTTGAGCGAGAGCAACTCGATGCTAGAAAATTGCCGGTGGACGCCAATCGGAGTTTTGTCCGACCCACTGAGTCGAGCCGACGAATCGAAGAACGTGCGCACCATCTTGTCGGTTGAGCGGTCGGCAGCGGCACGGTCCCCCTCGAAGCGGATACGGCCCTTATCGAGCAGGATAAAACGCTGACAGACCGGCAACATCCGATCGATGTCGTGGCTCACGACGACCGTGATCCCTGTGCGCACTGGATGCAGCCGTTCGATTAGCGCGAAGATCTTCGAGGAGGTGACCGGATCGAGCCCGGCGGTCGGGTCGTCGTAGAGCAGTACGTCGGCGTCGGCGATGGTCGCCCGCGCCAACGCCACGCGCTTCTTCATTCCGCCGCTCAGCTCGTTCGGGTAGAGATGCTGCGTCCCCGGCAGGTCTACTTCGCGTAGCCGAACCGCGACCCGTGACGCGATCTCGGCACTGCGGGCGGCCGCGGCCGCGCCCTTCCCGACCTCGTCCCCCCGGCGCCGCTGCTCGAGCGGAAAGCCGATGTTCTCGCCAACCGTCATGAAGTCGAAGAGCGCGTAGTTCTGAAAGAGCACCCCGAAACGCTCCCAGACGGCGGCACGCTGGTCCGCGTCGAGGCCCGCAAAGTCGTTGCCGAAGGCGTGTACCGTACCTTCGTCCGGCGTGATGAGACCGGCGAGCAGCTTGAGGAGTACTGTTTTGCCGGCTCCGCCGGGTCCTACGATGCCCACTATCTCGCCTCGAGAGGCGTTCAGCTCGACCCCGTCGATGACCTTTCGGGAACCGAAGCACTTCGAGAGCCCCTGCGCCGCCAAGATGGGTGCCGTCACGACTGATCACCCGAGGCCAGTCGCACGAGCCAACGCGACTCCGGAAAGTCGGCGGCGAGCTGCTTCTGTGCCGCAGCGGCGCGCTCGGGCTCGCCCGCTCGCTCCCAGGCCCGTATCTCCCAGTACCGGGCTTCATCCCGGATGCGCGCCCACTTGAACACGGACGGAAACTCCTGAAACCAGCGAGCCGCGTCTGCGGGTTGACCAAGGTCGTCGAGCAGGAGCTTGCCGATGCGCATCCATGCGAACTTGAAGTTGACGTGTTCGTAGCTGCCTGGGGCGCTCGCTTCGACCCGCTCGGCGATGAAGGCCTCGAGGAGAGCCCGTTCGTCGGCGAAACGGCGACGACGGTGGTAGATGATCGAGAGATCCCACAGCGCGTCGTCCCAAAACCCGCTCGTGCGAATGGTCCAGCCGGTGAGCACGCGTTTGAACGCGCGCTCGGCGATGACGTCGTCTTCGGCAGTTTCGCGCTCGAAGTAGATACGGCCGGACTCCCAGGCGTATTGGTCAGCGAGGGCGCTCTTGGGCTCACGCTGGTAACGCACTTCGCAGAAGTCTGCCCATGCCCGGGCGTCCTGTTCCTTGAGCCGTGCGCCATAGAGCTGGAGGGCCCGCGCCGCGTAAGCCGTGCTCGGGAAGGAGTCGAGCAACTCGACGAGCTCCCTTCGACCGCGCGTCTCGTCGCCGAGATCGAGGCTGACCCTCGCGATGGCATAGGCGATCTTGGCGCGAAGCTCGACGTCGAGCACCTTGCGACTCGCTTCTTCCATGAGCGCCTCGAGCTCACGCCTGGCATCGGAGATTGCGTCCGGCGTGCCGACACGGCGCCGTGCCTCGGCCGCTCTGAGGAGCATCTCCGTGCGCTCTTCGTCGCCCCGGGCGCGGCGCGCGAGCTTTCGGAAGCGCCGCTCGGCCTCATCTCTAGGCCCTTCGGACAGCCTGCGCTCTGCGCTGAGCAGCTCCGCTTCGAACGCGACGCGTTCGATGGGTCGGGCGCAGCTCGCGAGCAGCCCGAGCGATAAGGTCGCGAAAAGGGCTGCGACCCCTCTCAGTGGGTCGGTCGAAACTCCGATTGGCGTCCGCCGGCTATTTTCGAGCATCGAGTTGTTCTCTCTCCTCGACGGGCGATGCAGCCCGCCTTCGTCGTTCGAATACGCGCCTATCGGCGCCCAGTCGAAGCAAGGGGACGGCTGCGTCGAAAATAGCGCGCCGTACGCTCAATCTCCATTTCGACCGACCGTCTCAAAGCCCAGTGACTCACAGGTGTCACGCGTCGGTACTGGCCGCAGAAGGCGCAGTCGCGCCCGCCACAATGACGTCCAAGGCGACGTCATGAACCCGCCCATTGGTAACGACGAGGTCGCTCCCGAAGAGCTCGAAGGCCCCACCGTCATAGCCCGTGATGCGCGCACCGGCTTCTTCGGCGATGAGGGTTCCCGCGCACAGATCCCAGGGTTTCAGTCCCTGCTCGAAGTAGATGTCGATGGCGCCGGACGCGACGAGGCAGAGGTCGTAGCACGCCGAGCCGGTACGACGAAGGCCACGGGTGGTTCTGAGAACCCGCGCGACTTTGAGCAAGAGATCGTCGACGAGCTCGCGGCGGCTGTAAGGAAAGCCGGTGCACACTAGAGACTCGTTCAGCGCGGCAGCGCGGCTGACTCGTATCGGCTGACCATTACGGAAGGCCCCGGCGCCCTGAACGGCGACGAAGAGAAGGTCGTGGACAGGCGCGTAGCACACGCCAATGGTGCGCGCCCCAGACCACCGGACGCCGATGGAGACCATGAAGAAGGGGAAGGTGTGGACGAAGTTCGTCGTCCCGTCGAGCGGGTCGACTATCCAGTCCCATCCGGAATCGCTGGCGGCGCTCCCCCCTTCTTCACCGAGGAAGCCGTCGCCAGGGAACGACGCTGCAACCAGCGACTGAAGCAGCGCCTCGCTCTCCCGATCCGCCTTGGTGACCAGGTCGATTGCGCTCTTGTGTTCAACGGCCTCGAGCCGGCCGAGGTGCCCGAGAAGGATCGCCCCGGCGTCACGAGCGGCGCGCATGGCCAGCTCGAGGCGCGCCTGCACCGGCCCTGGGAGCGTCTCGAAGGGCGGGAAGATGTGCTGCGGCAGCACTGGCGCCGCGGTGGGCACCACTGGAGAGGAGAACTGGCTTGATGGGGCAATCGTCACGAGGCGCAGGTTATATTGCAGACGAACTCACGTCACCCACCCCACGGAGTCACTCGAGCGGCGTCACCCCAGGGGCACTAGGAGTCGCTGCTGCCGCTGGTGGTGCTGGCCGCCGGAGCCGCCGGAGCCGCAGGCGCTGCAGGTGCCGGAGGCGCCTCGCTGGTGGCGCCACTGGTCGGCGTACTCGTCTTCTGGTTGCTCGTGCCGGAGTAGCCGTCTTTGTACCAACCGCCGCCCTTCAGGACGAATGAGGTGCGGGACAACATTCGCGTAGCCTTCGCACCAGCACATTTAGGGCACGGAGGGGGCTCGGCCCCGACCTTCTGCATGAGCTCGAATTCACCCGAGCAGTCCGGGCATTGATACTCGTAGATCGGCATGATCGAAGGGTCTTCCTGGCGAGAGTTTTGGGTTCGGCGACACATTGAGGGCCTCCCTCGTGCGCGCCCCGTCCCTTCGGGAGCAGCGACGACGCCGCGCCTCTTTGGACGAACCCCACGCGAGGGCGGAGGGCCGCGGCAAGTTAGGCAGAGGGCCCAAAGTGTCAAGCGCGCGTCTGAGTTGATGGCGCGCATCGGCATCGCAAGTCGACGAGGACGGCGCGCACTGAGTCGACGAGGACGGCGCGCACTGAGTGGGTCGGACAAAATGGAGATTGAGCGATCGCCGCGCACGCCGGAGGGCGCGGGGGTGTCCCCCGCCGGCAAGCGCAAGAACTGCCTTCGTTGCTCCCGTACGGCATCGCTTCGGCCTGCTCGGTCCGAAAAACAGCAGGTTCCTAGGACACCCACGTCGCCACACGAGGGCGGGTCCAGGAGTCATCGCCGACCGTCGAGGTTGGGTGGGGACTCAGGCCCCAGCGTCTTGGGGTCGGCTCACCCCAAGATCTCACGCCAAGCCCCCTAGCCCGGTCCCCCGTAGGACCGATGTCTTCCCATCCACGTGCTCTCGCGACGGCGCCGTGACGGCACGCAAGAGCCGTGTTCACCGCAACCTGGCCCCATCCACGTCATCCTCCGCAGAGATTTTGGCGGAGAGGCCATCTCTGGCACGACTCTCGCATCTCGCGGTGCACGGATCTTGCATGGCCCGTTTCGCGAGCCGATGCCGGGGCCCCCGGGCCCCTTCGGATACAGCGCACAGGCGCTTCAGTACGGTCAGTCACGTGCGGAAGGAGAATTGCTTCGATGAACTGGAAAGACATCTACATGAAGGCCTTTCCGCAGAAGGCACCGCCTCGCCCGTACGACTGGCCTGAGCTTCAGAAGCCGGGGCCGGCTGACCCCTCGAAGTACCCTCAGACCGGGGGCCCGAGTAAGGCGCCAGGTGGTGCTTATCCGGCGCTCAAGAAGCCGGGCGTAGGCGAAGGAAGCTCCTACCCTGAGCTCTCTGGTGGTCCTGGGGCCGGTGAGTACAAGTGGGATAAGCTTAAGCTGCAGACCAAATGGCCGGGCATGAACCTGCCCTCGAGCCACCCGGTGGACCACGTTGGCGACTTCAGCTTCCGCGTCGAGATCGAAGGCGTCGAGGCCGGGGCGTTTACGAAGGTGGAGGGGCTGAACGTCAGCATCGAGCCCATCGAGTACCAGCATTCGGACGACATCACCCCGCGCAAGCGCATGGGGAAGATCCGGGTCGACAACGTGAAGCTCATCAAGGGCTACGTGAACACCCCGCACCTCTACAAGTGGTGCGAAGACGCGATGAAGGGCGACATCAGCCGCAAGTCGCTCTCGATCGTGCTCCTCGCCGACGACAGGACGAGCGAAGTTTGTCGCTACAACCTGTACGACTGCTGGCCCTGCAAGTGGGGCAGCTTCCGTCTAGACGGCCAAGGCCGTGCAGCGATGGTGGAAGAGATCGAGATCGTCGTCGAGCACGTCGAGCGCGCCTAAGGGCTCCGGACGAGGTGGGTGAGCGTTGGCTCCCACCACGCCAGCTCCGGCATGACCGTTCGGAACAGATGAACCTTCCCCGCTAGCTCCGGTCTTCGACAAGGCGCAGCTTTGAGATATGCTGCCACCCGGAGGGATTGTCTCCTTGGCAGGTATTTCCACGACCGATCCGCTGATTGGGCAGATCCTGAGCGAACGCTACCGCGTCCTCGAGCGTATCGGGCGAGGCGGGTTCGGCGCGGTCTACCGTGTTCAGCACATCCGCCTCGACAAGACCCTGGCGCTGAAGGTCCTCTTCGATCGCACTGGCGAAAACCCTCGCATGATCAAGCGCTTCGAACGAGAAGCGCGCGCCGCCTGTCGCATCGGGCACGACAACATTGTCGAGATCACGGACTTCGCGCGGTTCGGTGACCACGGCTACTACTTCGTGATGGAGTACCTCGAGGGCGAGACGCTCGGTCGCCGCATCAAGCGCCTAGGCCCCATGGGACCAGGCAGGCTCGTGCACGTCGGCTGCCAAATCGCGGACGCACTCGCGGCCACCCACAGCAAAGGGATCATCCACCGCGACCTGAAGCCGGACAACGTGTTCCTTACGCACCGGCGCGCTGACGCGGACTTCGTAAAGGTCCTCGACTTCGGTATCGCCGCGATGATGGAGCCTGGCGAACACGCGATCGGGCTGACGGACCATGGCGCCATGTTGGGGACGCCTGTCTACATGTCGCCCGAGCAAGCGACCGGCCTCGCCGCCACTGCTCAGTCAGACATCTATTCCCTCGGAATACTGCTCTACGAGATGGCGACGGGGGCGGTCCCTTTTCGCGACCAGAACGCCATGAGCGTCCTCGAGATGCACCGCGCTCGGGAGCCCATGGCGCCTCGTGCGGCGCGACCCGACCTCGATATCCCCGACGGCATCGAAGCCGTCATTCTCCGGGCCTTGCGAAAGTCTCTGACCCAGCGCTACTCGTCGATGCGCGAGGTCCAGGCGGAGCTGATGGACGCCCTCCCGGCAGCGACCATAGAGACGGGACCGCCGGGCTCACGTAGCTACAACTTCTACGCAGGAGGCGGACGCCGGGGCGACCACGATGGGCCCGATCGCGAGCCGATCGAATGGCTCGAAGCCGAGGAGGCGCTGGTCCTCTTGGACCCTGAGGGCGCCGGCGACTCGGACTCGGACTTCACGGCGCCGCTCCCCGTCCCCGGTGACCAGGCCACCCCGGGCCCAACGACGGCCATGCCAGTCAACTCCGCGGGCGCTGCGGCTCCTTCCGGCGGTCGTACGGTCCCGGGCAAGACCCCGTCTGTAATCACGTCGGCCCTCAGGGACGAGAGCCCCCCAGCGTCCACGACCCTGGGCGACGATGCGACCTTCGTGCGGCCGGCGCTCCAGTCTTTCGAGCCGGCGCCAACGCCACGCCCCACCGGGACCGGGCCCATCGGCCTCGTCATCGAGATACCGATCCCGGGTGCCGAAGCGAAGCCCCGCCCAAGCCGAACAGACCGTCCCACCCCAGCGCCCACCGAACGGATCGGGCACTACCGCCCAGCGACTCACCGTCCGTGGGTGCTGGCGGCGATCGGCTTCACCTCCACTGTGGCGCTGTATGCGCTCATGATGATGCTGATTCGAACGACGGCGCCGACGACGACTACGCAGACCGCGGAACCGCCTGCAGCGCCTTCGAACGCCGTTGCGAGTACGCCCGCCGTGGCACTGGCTCCAGCCGCTGCCATCGCGGTGACCCCAGTCGCAGCCGTGAGTGCAACGGCGCCGGGCGCCATCCATGCCGAACGGCCGGCGGGACCCGCACCGGTGGAGGCGTTGCCAACGACCATCGCGCTGCGAGGTTTGGACGAGGAGAGCCATGCTGAAGCGCGGCCGCTGGCCGTACCGGTGGTGATCCGCGACGTAGAGCCGCCAGAAGCCCGGCTTCGGGCAGGCGTCGCCCTGACGACGGAGTCGGTCATCGTGAGGGTGGAGACAGACCCGCCTGGCGGCACGGTGACCGTTGGCGGGGTGGCCCTTGGCGCTGCCCCGGTCGACGCCGTCTTCCCGTCAACGGGGCCGGCGACCGCGTTAGTCATCGAGAAGAACGGCTACCAGTCCGTGAAACGCACGTTGGCGGAATCCGACAGTCCAGTGCTCGTAGTCAAGCTGCGAAAGCGCGGCGGCGGCGGCGGTGGCGGTGGCGGCGGAGGATACGACAAGTGGTAACAGTGGCGCCTCTCCATCCCGGTCTCGGTCGTGCGAGCGCGCGCCGGCTCGCGTTGCCAATCGCTGTGTTGCTCAGCCTCTTCATGAGCGTCTCGGCCTTCGCGCAGTCGCGACAGGACAAGGCGCGTGAGCAGTTCGAGAAGGGCCGTCAACTCTACGCCGAGCGGCGCTTCGACGAAGCGCTCGAAGCACTGATGGGAGCCTATGTCCTCGATCCGAACCCAGTGTTGGTCTACAACATCGCGCGTATCCATGAAGACAAGGACGACCTCGAGGACGCCGTCCGCTTCTTCGAAAACTATCTGAAGATCTCGCCCAAGGCCCGGGACCGGGCCGCCGTGAAGAAGCGGATCGCTGCGCTCCAGAAGGTCATCAAGACGCGACCGCCGCGCGGCTATCTCTCACTCGAGTCGGTCCCATGGGGCGGCACGGTGCGCGTCGACGGGCTCGTCGTCGGGCAAACACCCCTAACGGCCGTACCGTTGACGGCGGGTCGGCACGCCGTCTCCGTTCAGCTCGATGGCTACGAAGATTGGACCACCGACATCGCCGTGACCGGTGGTCGCACCCTGCAGCTCATGGCGCCACTGAGAGATCGGCCATCACCCACGACGATCGACACCGTGCCTCCGGGCGCGGAAGCGACGCTGCTCACCTCGCCTCCGCAGCCGCTAGGTCGATGTCCGTGCTCCGTGCTTCTCCCCGCAGGCACCCACACCATCCGAGTCACCGCGCTCGGACACCGCGAGAAGTTGCAGACCCTCGAGAAGCGACCCGGCGAGCCTCTGACGGTACGGGTTACCCTCGATGCGGAGCAGGCGACGGGCGAGCTCGATGTGACGTCGGTTGTTCCGGGCGGCCGGCTGCGAATCGACGGTCAAGACGCAGGCGCCCTCCCCCTCCCCGGCCCCTTGCTGCTCAAGGCTGGCGTCGTCGTGGTGGAGGTCTCCGCTCCCGGACACGAGGCTCACGTCGAGCGGGTCGTCATCCCCGCGAGTGGACGGGCGTCCCTCATCGCCAGGCCGCGACCGCTGAGTGGTGTCGGCTCCCCCGTCATGGTCGGAGAGGGTGGCGGGAGTGGCGTCCGAACGGGTGGGTATGCGCTCATCGGCGTAGGCTCTGCGGCGCTAGCGGCGGCCATCGCGCTGCAGGTGGTCGCCCTTTGGCAGGAGCACGACTTCGAGAACAATGGCGCGTACATGCGTGATCCGTCGACTGGCCAACTGCTGCGCACGGACATCACGCGAGAGGACGCGTTCGCTGCCGAAGAGAGCTCCCAGAAGCTGGAACTCGGTGCGGTGATCGCCTACTCGGTTGGGGGTTCCATGCTGCTTGCGGGCATCATCATGGCGGCTATCGACTCCGATTCGGACCTCGAGGTGCTCGGGGGCGTCACTCCAAACTTCATGGTCACACCGTCGGGGGTAACCTTGGGGCTGCACGTCGGCTACTGAGCCGGAACGCTCTCTCTCAGAGGGTCAGACAGGATGGAGATGGAGTGTACGCCGCGCAATTTTCGACGCAGCCGCCCTCTTGCTTCGACTGGGCGCCGATAGGCGCGTACTCGAGCGACGAAGACGGGTTCATAGCCCTTCTAGGAGCGAGAGCAACTCGATGCTCGAAAATTGCCGGCGGACGCCAATCGAAGTTTTGTCTGACCCTCTCAAACGACGCCAATCGACGCCCAGTTAGCGACGTGTCACTCTGTACCGCGCCGGCGACATTGACCTCACGAGGGCATCCATGGATTCGAACTCGTCCCCAGATCGCGCCACCTCGCCGTCGCTCGAGCGTCGCCACCTCCTCGCGCTCGCGGGTGTCACGGGCGTGAGCCTTTGCGCTTTACTCCCAGCGGCCTTGACGGCCCTGTGGCCGGGCGACGCGAGTGACACCTCAGCTGACGTCCCATTGGGCGACCTAACCCGATTCCCGACAGGCTCCGTCACACTCGTCACGGTGAAGGCGACAACGCGAGATGGCTGGCTCACGCGGCGTGACGACGCGATCGGGTCGGTCTGGGTCGTCGCCGGTGGCGGTCCCGGGCTGTTCACCGTGTTCTCGACCATCTGCCCCCACCTCGGGTGCCAAACGGTCGCCCACGACACTGGCTTCTCGTGCCCCTGCCATAACAGTCGGTTCGGGAAGGACGGCGGTCGTGATCTCACGACGCCCAACTCGTCCCCACGCGACCTCGACGTCCTCGAGCACCGGGTTGATAGCGACACGTTGTATTGCCGATACGTCCGCTTCAAGGCGGGTGTGCCCGGAAAGGTCGCGGCGGGGGGGCTCGCTTGCGCTGACCGACGCCATCGCTCGGAGAACGCATGATCTCGCGGCTACTCGAGAACCTCGACGCGGGCACCGGGCTCGCGTCAGCGTGGCGACGCTCCCAAGAACGCCCCGTGCGCCTCTCGTTCGGCGAAGCGATCCTGCCGTGCATCGCGGCGGTCTTCCTCCTCATGGTCATCACCGGCGTCGCCATGGCGTTCCACTACGCACCGACGACGACTGACGCGTGGCCGTCCGTCCACCGGTTCGTGAACGAGGTCCCGCTCGGCACCTTCATCCGCGGCGTGCATGAGGTCGGCACCAGCGTGCTCATCGTTTTGGTCGGGCTCGCCGTGGCGCATGGCGTGCTCACGGCTAGCTACCGCTCGCCTCGGGGCGCCGCGTGGCTCGGGCTGGTGGCGCTCCTGGCCGTCCTGCCGCTCTTCCCGATGACCGGCAACCTCCTGCCATGGGATGAGACGGGCTTCTGGCAGACCCAAGTGGAGGCGTCGGTCATCGGTAACATGCCGGTGTTCGGCGACGTCGCCGCGCGAGTTCTCCTTGGCGGTGCGGCGATCACGAACCTGACGCTCACGCGCTATTACGCGCTCCATGTGTTCGTGGCACCGCTCCTGTTCTGGCTGCTCGTGCGACTCGCCTGGACTCGCCGAGGGATGCCGCACGGCGATGATGCCGGGGAGGCCTACGGTCGCCGGCAGTTCTGGCTGGAGCTCGGTGCCGCCGTGCTCGTCGTTGCGGTGCTCGCTGGGCTCGCGAGGTGGCTGCCTGCGCCGCTGGGCGCGCCAGCCGATCCGACTCGCGGGATAGATGCACGGCCAGAATGGTACTTCATGCCGCTCTACGCGCTCCGGAGCGCCTTTGAAGGCCAGGCCGA
This sequence comes from Pseudomonadota bacterium, assembly GCA_947498315.1. Classification (GTDB taxonomy): domain Bacteria; phylum Myxococcota_A; class UBA9042; genus SXOO01. The sequence goes on from CANMLD010000090.1 coordinate 15,868, forward strand.
GGTCCTAGGCACCGCGGCGATCCCCGGTCTGATCATCGGGCTCCTTGCGGCGATGCCCCTCCTCGATCCGAAGGGGACGCGGCGTACCCTCTTCGGAGGCGTGCTCGTCATCGCCGTTCTGGGGCTCGGCGCGTTGACCGCCCTCGCCATGAAGGCAGATCACGACAACAGCGCGTATCAAAAGGATGTTCAGAGCGTCACGGCTCGCGGGGCGCTCGCGGCCACTTACGCGTCACGCGTAGACTCGGCCCCTGCGGTAGACGGGACCATCCCACTCTACCAAGGCGCCATGCTCTTCGAACGCGAGGCCTGCAGCTCGTGCCACGCGAGCGCACTCGGCACCCCAGTAGCGCCCAAGGGACCTGACCTGCGCGGCTTCGGCACGCGAGAGTGGGTAAAGCGTTTCCTCATGGACCCGAACGTCCCGGAGCACTTTGGGCTAACGGCGCTTAAGTACGATGAGACTACGGGCGTTGGCATGGCTCCTTATGCGTCGCTCGGCGAGCCAGTCCTCACGGAGCTGACGGAGTTCCTGGTGTCGCTATCGGGCGACGCGACGACGGATGCGGCCATGGTCGCCAAGGGGAAGGCTCACTTCGACGGCGGCGACTGTAGCGGTTGCCATGATCTGGCAGGTGGCGCGATTACGGGCCCTCACCTCCGCGGCTACGGCAGCGTCGTGTGGCTCGCCGCCGTCATCGCGGACCCGAACCACGCAGCGCACTACGGTACCAGCGCAACGGGGATGCCGGATTACCCGCACCTCACCCCGAGTGATCTGCGGGTCATCGCCACTTGGATTCGCGATGGCTTGACTCCCAACGACCGCCGGAGCGCCCCATGACGACTCCTCGCCACTTCCTCACGGGAGATGAGCTCAGCGTTTCCGAACAGGCACGACTCCTCACGCTCGCGCACGACATCAAGGCGCGCCCAGAGCGCTACCGCCGCCGTCTCGAAGGACGCACGCTCGCGATGATCTTCCAAAAGAAGTCGACGCGAACGCGGGTGTCCTTTGAAGCGGGCATGTTCCAGCTCGGTGGTCACGCGCTCTTCCTTGGTGCGGACGACATCCAGATCGGGCGTGGTGAGACCATCTCCGACACGGCGCGCGTGCTGTCGCGTTACGTCGACCTCATCATGGCTCGGGTCTACGCCCACGCCGACGTCGAGGAGCTCGCCGCGACGAGCCGCGTACCGGTCATCAATGGCCTCTCGGACTTGCACCACCCCTGCCAGGTCTTGGCTGATCTCCAGACCATGGCGGAACGTTTTGGCTCGCTCCACGGCCGTCGCCTGGCCTACATCGGAGACGGCAACAACATGGCTCACTCGCTGCTGCTGGGGTGTGCACGCGCCGGGATGAGCGTCAGTGTCGCCACGCCCTCGGGTTACGAGTGCCAAGCAGCGATCGTAGGACGCGCTCGTGCGCTGGCGAGCGCGTTCGGTCAGACGATCGTCACGAGCCACGACCCTGCTGCTACCGTGAAAGGCGCCGACGCCGTCTATACCGACGTGTGGGCCTCGATGGGCCAAGAGGATGAGCACGCACGCCGCCTCCGCGACTTCGCTGGCTTTCAGGTCGATGCGGCCCTCATGGCTCACGCGCAGCCGGACGCCATCTTCCTCCACTGCCTCCCCGCACACCGGGGCGAGGAGGTGAGCGCTGAGGTCTGCGACGGCCCGCAGTCGGTCATCTTCGACGAAGCCGAGAACCGTCTGCACGCTCAGAAGGCGCTGTTGCTCCTGCTTCTCGAAGAGGTGGACTCTTGATGACCATTACCATCCCTGCGGCTTGCCATCACTGTCACTTGGCCCTCACGGCAGCCTCGGTGGTCGCGCCACCCCCCGGCGCCGCGGCACGTATCGCCGCGAAAGACTGGCGAATCTGGGCGGTGACCGCAGCGGCGACGGTGTTCAGCGGCGTCATCGGGGGCGTCCTCCATCTCGGTACGAGCGCCGTCGGCGCCGCCGCTGGTGTCGTCGGCGGCCTCCTGCTAACGCGCCGCATGGCGCTGGTCCGGCTCTGTAATGCTTGCGGGAAGGCGGTGAGTTAGAGCCTCACATCGCTGACGCTGCCGCCATCCATCCTCTTCCCATTGACTCCGTCACCTCAATCGCGGCCGTTTACCGATTCAGCCCCGCGTTCACGAAAGCTCTCCACCCAGACGCGTGCGGCACCGACGCCGCGTTTGACGCGATGGAAGGACCGAGGCTCGCTTGTGCCGAGGCGGAGGGGGAGTGTGTTTGTACTGGCGAGACAGAGCCGGAGACGGTCCTGGACGTCCTGCCGCTCTC
>CANMLD010000091.1 GCA_947498315.1 Pseudomonadota bacterium
CGCCCTCCATCGGCAACCTCCGCGTCCGCGCCATCCACACGGCGTTCGGCGTGGGCACGGTCGACCTCTACGCCGGCGGCGCGCCGCTCTTCTCGGACCTCGCGTTCGGGACCGCCTCCGCGGCCGCTGAGGTGCCCGCGGGCGCTTACACCATCGGGATCGACGCGACGGGCGAGGGCGAGATCGACCTCGAGTGCGCGCTACCGGCGCTGCCTGCGGGCACCATCGCGGACGTGTTCGCCTCGCTCGGCGCTTCGGGCGTGCAGCTCGTGGCGTGGTTCGACGACGGCTCGACGGCCGTCATCGCGTGCGCGCCGCCTGCCGCGACGGACACCGCCGAGGTCCGCGTGCTCCACCTCTCGCCGTCGGCCCCCGCCGTCGACGTCTACGCCAACGGCGCTGGCCCGGTCGCGAGCAGCCTCGCGTATACGAAGGGCACTGGCTATCTCACCGTCCCAGCTGGCAACTTCCGCGCTGACATCACCGTCGCAGGCGCGCCTATAGCCTCCGCCGTGCTCCAAGCTGAGGCCACCCTAGCCGTGGGAGCGTCCGCCAGCGCCGTCGCCTACGATGCGCCGACGGGTCTTGCCGCCCTGCTGCTGGCCAATGACCGGGCTGCACCCAACGCGGGCCAGATCCGCATCCGCGCCGTTCATGTCGCCGCGGGCATCGGGCCTGTTGACCTGTATTCAGGAGCGAGTCTGCTCGCAGCGGACCTCGCGTTCGGCGCCAGCTCCGCAACGTTGAGCCTGAACGCGGCTGCTTACACCATCGGCATCGATGCCACGGGCGAAGGGACGGTTGACCTATTGTGCCCGCTCCCCGCGCTCCCCCCCGGAACGATCGCTGACGTCTTCGCAACCCAGTCCGCTGGAGCTGTGAGCCTCGTCGCGTGGCTCGATAGTGGCGCCACCGCGGTTGCACCGTGCACCGCTCCCCCAAGTGCACAAATGCGTGCCATTCACGTCATCCCCGGCGCGCCAACCGTGATCGCCAAGCGCGGCAACACTCAGATTGGTGAGGGCTTCATCTACCCGAATGGAACCCCCTTCGTCCAAGTCCCGCTCGCCTCTGCGTCGACGGTCTTCTCCGTGATTGACAGTGGGGCCGTCGTCGCGTCGACCGCCGCTGCCGCACTCACGAAGGGAGCCTCCTACACGTCAGTCGTCTACGGCAGCGCTACAGCGCCCTTGGCTGCCCAGTTCACCGAAGACTTGAGCCTCGTCCCGGCCAATCAAGTGCGCTTGCGCTTCATTCACACGGCTGCTGGCGTAGGCAATGTCGACATCTATTCGCTCCCCAACCCGACCGCCAAGATCAAGATAATCTCCAACCTCGGCTACGGTAAAGCCACTGCGTACCTGTTAGGGGCCAACAACCCTGCCGACATCGGCGTCGATACCAACATCGATGGTCAGGTTGACTTCAGCTGCCCGAAAGCCACCTCGCTCAACCAGAGCGTGACCAACCTCTTCCTCGTCCTCCAGACGACGGACCTCTTCCTCATTCGTCAGGCGGACAACGGGGTCATCGTGACCACGCTCTGCTCCTCCATCGCGCCGCCCGCACCGTCGTCATCGATTCGAGCGGTCCACCTATCGCCCACCGCGCCGACGGTGGACCTCTTCGTCGGGACGACCCGCACGCTGACGGGCCTCAGCTTCCGGGCGGGGAGCGCGTACGCCAACACGCCGGCGGCAACGGCGACACTGGCAGTCACCCCGACCACGGCGCCAGTGGCCTCGGCGGTCCTGACCGTACCGGGAGTCGTCCTTGCGGCGGCGACGAAGTATACTGCGGCTGTTTACGGCAACCTGGGCTCGCTCGCTGCTCTGGTTCTGAAGGACGACGCGCCAAAACCTGGCGCCGGTCGTATTGGGCTCCGCGCCGTGCATACGGCGGTAGGGGTCGGACCCGTCGACCTGTTGGTGGGCGGCTCAGCGGTCGCAACCGCGCTCAACTACGGTAGTGCCACCCCGTGGCTCGACCTGGCGGAGGGCGCCTACGACGTCGGGGTCGACTTGACCAGCGACGCCGTGCCCGAGTTCATCTGCTCCACGCCAGTACTCGCCGCCGGCCTGACCGCCAACGTCTTTGCGGTCATCGACGCCGCCGGGCTCTCCCTCGTGGTTCAGCCGCAGACTGGCGCGACTCAGAGCGTCGTGTGCGTGCCTTTCGTCGCGGACACCGCCTTCGTGCGTGCCCTCCACTTGTCTCCCACGGCGCCGGAGGTGGACGTGTACGCTGACGGCGCGCTCGCTGCAGGCAGTCTGGCTTACACCTCGGGGACCGGCTACCTCGAGGTCCCAGCCGGGTCGTTGGCCGTCGACATCGCTCCTGCTGGCGCTGGTATTGACGCTGCCGTCCTGAGCGCCGTTCTGAACCTCGAGCCGTCGACATCGACGTCGGTCATCGCCTTCGATACGCCCAATGGCCTTGACGTCTTGACCCTCGAAGATGACCGCTCGACTCCGGCAGCCGGGGACGTCTCCATCAACCTCGTCCACACCGCCCTCGGCGTGGGGCCGGTCGATATCTCCAGCGTTTCTCCGCTGCTCGCGGTCCCCCTCGTTACCCAGCTCGCTTTCGGCGCGTCAACGGGGTCGCTCGCCCTCCCGGCAGGTCAGTACACCGTGGGTATCAACACGGGCGGTGACGCTGAACCCGAGTTCACCTGCGCGCTCCCCACGTTGCCTGCGGGGACCATCGCGTCGGTGTTTGCCACCCTGAGCGGAGACGCGCTGCGGCTCGTGGCCTGGCTCGATGACGGTTCGACGGCCGTCGTCGCCTGCGAGGCCGTGGAAGTGCCGGTCGCGAGCTTGCGAGCCATCCACTTGTCGCCGAACGCGCCTGCGGTGAACGTCACCTACGGGCCCAGCGGCGCGAGCGGCGTCGCCATCGCCACCGGTGCGCAGTTCCTCCTCGGCTCTGGTTATGCGGCTGTGACCAGCGGCAATGCAGTGGTTCGGGTCGCCGCGTCGTCTGCACCTGGCACCCCAGTGCTCCAGACTGCCGTCACGATCCCGGGCGGCGCTCGGAGAACCGTCGCCGCGTTCGGGCCGCTCGCGACCCTCCAGGCCATCGTCCTCGACGATGACGCAACCGGGATCGCGCCGGGCAACGCGCGAATTCGGGCGGTGCACACCGCGAACGGCGTCGGTATCGTCGACATCGTCGTCGTCGGGACCACGACGGTGACTCCGCTCTGGAACGATGTCGCTTTCGGGACGGCCAGCGCTCCCATCGACGTCGCTAGCGCGGCCTACCGCGTCGGCGTCAGCACGGACAACGACGCGGACCCAGAGCTGGTGGCCCAGCTTCCTGCTCTGCCGTCGGGCGCGCTCGCGAACATCTTCGCGGTCGCCGATAGCGTGGGTGCCCTCAGCCTCGTCGTCCAGCTCGATGATGGCAGCACGTTCAATGCGCCCCTGATGCCCTTCGACGCGGCCGGCGACACGCTGATCCGCGCTGTCTACATCGGAACGACGCCGAACTCGGCGTCCCTCTCGATCACGGGCACAGCCACCTACCAGGCGACGCTTGCGGGTGGGACCCTGACGCCCTTCCAGTCGATTCCGGCCGGCAACGTGCAGATTACTGCAACCGGCGGGTTCAACTTCCCTGTCGGAGGCACTTTCACGCTACAGGCGTCGCGTGCGTACACGCTGGTCATCTACAACACCAACGGCCCGTTTGGCGCCTCGTTGGCCGTCAATCTACTCTTCGATGACGTCGCGCCCTACGCAGGTCGCGGCAGTCGGGTGCGCGCGGGTCACTACGCTCGCTCCGTCACCAACGTCGATTTCTCTCAGGTAACGCCAACCTCCCAGCTTCTGCTGGTTGAAGCGACGTTCGGGAACACGTCACCGTTCCAGCCGACCGCGGACGGTCCGCTCTCCTTCACGGCCAGCATCGACCCCGATCCCGAGCCCGAGGCGAGCTGGGCCGGCCCAACTCTCCCGCCGGGCCGCTCGCTTCTGTCCTTGCTGTCGACGGGGCCGAACAATACCGTTCGCCTATACCTAATCACTCGTCTGGGCGTGGTGCTCGCGACGCCTCAGTAGACTCCCCGTCGCGCCTCCCTCCGCCGAGAGCTCGTGCGAACGCCAGCGTACATCGGGTATTCGCAAGGTTTGCGCTCGCTGACGCCATCTGTATAAGTTCGCCCGCGCGGGGACCCAACGGGTGCCGGCTGCGGGAGTTGACCATGAGGACAGACAAGCGCGTCATTGCCCTGCTGCTAATGGCTATGGCCGCGTGCACTGACGCGGAACCGTCCGAGTCCCCCACGGGCCCACCGGACACCACGAGCCTCATTGACGATCGCGACGAGACGTCCTCAGATGCCGCCAATGACGATACGGCAAACGACGGAGCCGACGCGGCTGACGGCGACGTCGCGACCAAGGACGCGTCAAACGACGTACTGAGTGACGACTCCGCCGACGACGTCATCGCGCCGGCGAACGCGGCGCTGAGAGTGCTCCACTTGGCAGGCGGTGCCCCCGCCGTCGATTTCCATCTCGACGGGTTAGGGCCCGTCGTCTCCGGGCTCGCCTTCGGTGCGGGCACTGCCTTTCAACCGGTGGTTGGTGGCACGATCGCCGTCGACGTCGTGCCCTCTGGTAAGCCCCTCAGCTCCTCGGTACTCCAGGGCGAGGTCGCGGTGCCCGACGGCGGCTCGTGGAGCGTCGCTGTCCTCTCGGCCGCTGACGGCCTCTCGCTGCTGAGCTACGCGAGCGATCGCGACGCGCCGTCGCCCGGTCGAGTTCGACTTCGCTTCATTCACGCCGCCGCGATGGGGCCCGTCGACGTGCTCGACGGCGCGTCGGTGGTCGCTGACGACCTCGCCTTCGCGGCCGCCCAGGGTGGGGTCGAATTCCCAGAGGGCGCTCGGCGCTACTCACTCGACACAACGTCCGACGGTATCGCCGAAAAAAGCTGTAACCTCGTGGCCTTCCCCGCGGGGACCATCGCCGACGTCTTCGTGACTGGCGACGCAGAGGCGACGTCCCTCGTCGTCTGGTTCGACAATGGCGCCACCGTAGAGGTCGTCTGTACCTCCGTGGTTGAACCGCCGAACGATGCAGAGCTCCGCGTCCTCCACGCGGCGCCAAGCATCGGACCGGTCGACGTCACTCTCTCCTCGCTCCAAGCGCCGGACGTGTGGTCTGGTCTCGAGTTCGGAGTTGGCTCGCCGTACGTCACGGTCCCCGCGGTACTCGCCGACCTCAAGGCGCTCGGCGCGTCTCTACCCGGCAGCTCGGAGCCCATCCTCGAAGGCTCACTGGGGCTCGAACCGGGTCAATCCGCGTCGGTCATCCTGATCGATACCAGTGCGACGTCACTCGGTGATTCCGCAGCATCTGTCGTTCTCGACGACGACCGAACGCCCCCACCCGAGGGCGCCGTTCGCGTTCGCGTCGTTCACGCCATGGTGGGCCTGCCTCCCATTACGGCGAGCCTCGCAGGTGTGCCGGTGGCGACAACCCTCCCGGTGGGAAAAACCGCCGGCGCCGTCGCCGTTAGCGGTGACCTCGTCACTACAGACGCGCCACTCACATTGCGAATCGGCTGGGGTGAGGAGCTCTCGACCGAGCTGGAGTGCGCGCTCCCGGCGGTCCCCACGGGCTCCATCCTGTCTCTGATCGTGTCCCGGTCCCCCAGCGGCGATGACCCCTTGCTCCTGCTTTGGTCAGATGACGGTGGCGGCGTGACGTCAGTCACCTGCTCACAGCCGCTGCCTCCCCCGAAAGCCGAGCTTCGCCTTCTGCACCTAGCACCGAACCTCGGCGCGGTGAACGCGTCAGTGGGAAGCGACTTGCTCACCTCGTCGCTCGAGTTCCCGGATGGCACCCCGTACGCGGCGGTTGTCGCCGGTGACGTCACCGTCTCGCTCAGCTTGCTCGGCGGAGGGAGCGCGCTGATCACGACCCTGAGCCTCTCCGAGGGGACCTCGTCGTCCGCCATCGCATTAGCGACGGGAGCCGGCTTCAGCGTCGTCGCGCTCACCGACGACCGCAGCCCGCCGGCGCCCGGTCGCGCGCGGTTGCGAGCCTTCCATGGGGTGGCGACTGTCCCGGCGGTGGACCTCTACGCCGGCGGCGACCCCTTGTTCGTGGATCTGACCTTTGGGCAGGCGTCGCCCGCGGTCGAGGTGGAACCGGGCGCGTTTCAGCTCGGCATCGACACGAACGACGACGGCACCGCGGAGCTACTCTGTTCCCTCTCGTCGCTCTCACCGGGAGACATCGCGACAGCCTTCGCCGCACCGTCGGGAGACGGGGTTCAGATAGTGCTCTGGTTCGATGACGGGGCTACGGCGTTGGCACCCTGCAGCCCGCCACTCGTCGATGGGGCCTTTGTTCGAGCGCTCAACCTCCTCAGTGGCGTGCCCCCCGTGAACATGACGTGGGGCGGGAGCGCGATCGCGTCTGCGTTGCCCTCCTGGGCCGGGTCCGCCTACGCATCCGTTCCGAGCCTCGCAGACTCAGCGCGCGTCGCCACCCTCGCCGGCACGGTGCTCGCGTCGACATCGCCACAGCCACTTCTGAAGGGCGCGTCCTACACCGTCGTCGCTTTGGGCCCGTCGGCGAGCCCTGTGGCCGCCCTGTTCACCGACAACCTGAACCCGGTCCCCGCGGCGCAAGTGCGTGTCCGTTTCGTCCACGCCGTCCCGGGCGCTGGCGCGATCGATGTCTATGCGACGCCGAACCCTGCGACCAAGATCAAGGTGACCTCCGGCCTCTCCTTCGGCAAAGCCGGGAGCTGGCTCCAAGGTGCGAACTCGCCCGTCACGAGTGGCATCGATGTCGGCGCCGACGGGACGATTGACTGGAGCTGCCCCAAAGTGCTCGTTGAAAGCGAGTCGGTGACGAGCGTCTATTTCGTGCTTCAAGCGAGTGTGCTCACCATGATTCACCATGGCGACTCCGGACCAATCGCCATCAACGCGTGCGCAGCCGCCACGCCGTGATCTGACGAAGCTCGCGCGACCTTCGCTTGCGTGCAAAGCTTCCTTGATACCGGGCGCTTTCGACTAGTGGTAGCCTCCCTCTCGCGCGACGTGTGTTCGACGCATTGAACCGAAGCGTGACCGGGGCCCCGAGGAGCTGCTTCCATGGATCTCATCGTACTGCAACTGCCAGGCATTGCTGGTGACAGCACCTCGAAAGTAGCGCCGATGTCGATAGAGCTGATGTCGGTCGCGCACGGCGTCTCCATGCCGATGTCCGACACGGCTCCCGGTGGATCTTCGTCGAAGGCGCCGACCGGGGTCTCGAGGCACAGCGACGTGACGCTCACGCGCGTCTACGATTCGTCGTCTCCCGACTTCCACGTCGCGTGCGCCAAGGGCACCGTCTACGCGAAGGCGACCATTCGCTGCTATGCCAACGACGACGTCGGCAATACGGCGGAGGTCTACAACGTCGAGCTCGAGAACGTCCTCATCTCGTCGGTACAGCTCTCCGGAAACAGCGGCGGAAAGCCAACAGAGCAGATCGCCCTCAACTTCACCAAGATCGTTTGGACCTACACCAAGCGAAGCACGGTGAGTCCGATGACGGCCAAGGGCAAGAACGTGGCCGGGTTCGATATCGGCACGAACAGGGCCGTCTAACGCCCGGGCCCGCTTCAGGGCAACTCGAACGACATCGCCGGCGCTGGCGAGCAAGGAGCAGGTCGAATGGAGAGCATCTACATCGAGATCGATGGCGTGAAGGGCGAGTCGTCCACCAAACATGCCGCCAACCTCATCGAACTCCTCGCGTTCTCGACTGGCGTGAGCATGCCGCAGACGAACACGACGGGGGGCTCGACCCGCATCCACGGGAGCCGGCCGCGCTTCAGCGATCTCACCATCACCAAGACGCTAGACATCTCCACCCCCACCTTGCATCTCAAGTGCTCGACGGGGGAACCCATCAAGTCCGCCACGGTGCGCATCTACTCGAATACGGAAGCGACGGAAGAGGTCTACCGTATCAAGATCGAGGACGTCGTCGTCTCAGGCGCGAGGCTCGGTAGCGGCGGTGGTCTTCCCGTCGAGACCATCTCGTTCAACTTTGCCAAGATCGAGTACACCTTCGTTACGGTTCAGGCGACGACCGGGATCAAGGGCGGCAACCGCTCGGCCAAGTTCGACCTGCTCATGAACATGTGACCTCAGCTGTCCTCGCCGCGGGAACGCTCTAGAGACCCATTCAATTTAGATCGTACATGTTTCGGACCGCTCCTCTGCCATGCGATTCGCTCAGCAGGAGGTGGCGTCGATGGCCAGCATGTGGAGTCCGCGGATCGAGGAAGCTGGGTCGTGTCCCCAATCGGGGGCACCCGATCTTCGAAGGCTGCGAGAGCGTTGGGACCGTGCTCAGCGCTGGCGATACTGCCCCTGCCATGGAGGCCGACTGCGACAAAGCGGCCAGGGACATCGCCGACACGCCGACGCCGTGATGAACGTGCGCCTCGGGTCGACTGCGCTTGCGCGGGCCGAGCACGTCGACGGGTAAGAAGGGCGTGTTTCGACGATGGCTCCCGGCATTCCGATTTTCAGAGTGTCGGCGCGCCCGGGCCAGTCAAAACAAACTCGACTGGCAGCCGGGTGACGGCCTCGCTCATCTATCAGGAAGGCGCGGCCGAGCCGGCCTTCACTCTGTGAGGCCCGGCGGTAGCCGCGCCTCACAGATAAAGCGTGTCGGCGTACTCGGGCCCGTAAGGGCTCGGTCGTAAATAAGTGGGAGAGTTGACCGCGTCGCGCCCCGCCCGGCTTGGGCCAAGTCCGAAGACATACTCCCCGTATTTCGAGGACTTGGAACGAGCCGGGCGGGGATGCTGCGCGAGGCAAATCGACCTACTTATTTTCGACCGAGCCCTAAAGTGCCATCCTCGCCCTCCTCGCCGGGCGCTTCGCTTTGCCCGCCTCCGGGGGGCTCCGGCTGACACTTGACGAGCCCTGCGCTCGCCAGATGCTGATATGTGCTTGGAAGCCCAACATGAACCGGCTCATGGGAGGGAGTCCCGGACCTCGCCGCCTTCGAGGGCACTCTCGCCTGCGCCCGCGCGCTCCTCGCTCACTCCCACGCCGGTCGGGACGACGCCGTCCTGCTGAAGCGCGCCCTCGACCTGCTCATCGAAACCGAGGAACGGCGGCGCTTTGGCTCCAAGTCGTCGCGGTCCCGGGCCGGAGGCTCTACGCGGAAGGCACGCCGAACAATTCCAAGCGGAGCTCCGAGCCACTCAGCGAACCACGGAAGGCCGCGCCGAACTCCGCGAGAGCGTCGCAGTGGAGCACGGCCTCGCGCGACTCGGCCAAACTCAGGGCATTCATGCACGGTACCGGGGCCTGAGTAGGAACGTCTTCGACGTGCAGCGCCACGCCGTGGTTAGCAACTGCTACGTGCTCGACCTGCTCCTACGAGCAGCGTGAATTTGGTCGGCTCTCTAGGAGCCTCCTGTTTTTCGGACCGAGCAGGCCGAAGCGATGCCGTACGGGAGCAAGGAGGCTGTCGAGAGACGCCCAGAGGGTACCCACTGAGTACGTGAGGACGTATCGCAGACATCTGGCGCCGCTATCGAAGGGAAGCGCGAAGGCCTGCGACGGGAGAAAAGCTGGCGGCTCCTAAACTTGGCTACCCGAGCGGAGGATCCCCGTCTTCATCGTCGCCAGCCAGCCCAAGCCCGGGTAGCACCCCACCCTTGGCCCATCCACCGCGGTTGTCGGGGATGACCAAAGGGATGACCGTTGACGGTGGCGGCGGCGGAGTCGGTGCGTCGGGAGCGACGGCGCCCTCCGGGATCGGCATGAAGAGGCGTCGGCCGAACTCGACTTTGATGCCGTCGGGGATCGTGTCGAACTCGTAGGCAGAGCCGTCACGGCCTGCTCTTCGGAGCTTGGAGGTCGGGAGCTTCACCGTCGTGAGGTCGGAGCGAACAAGGCGCAGGTGTTCGAACTCGCTGGCGATGAGTGGCCACTCGGCGGCGAATGCGATTCGGTGCGGGAGGCGTTCACGGCGTTGAATGACGATGACGCCGCGACCACCGCGGTGCTGCACGGGGAAGTCGCTGTACCAGCTCTTCTTGCCACGACCCTGGTCGGTGATGACCGCGACCTCGCCCTGGCCCTCTGAGTCCAGCAGCAAGGCCGAGACGATGCGGTCCTTGCCCGCCAGCTTCATGCCGCGGACGCCGCCAGCGCTGCGGCCCTGAACCGGGACCTCCTCGATGGAGAAGCGGATCCCGTTGCCTTCGCGAGTGACGAGGAGAAGGTCGGTGGCCGGGCGCGCGATGAGGACGGTGAGGAGCTCGTCGTCTTCGGCGAGCTTGATGGTCGTCACACCGGTCGAGCGTTGGGCGGTGAGCTCTTTCAGCGGGGTACGTTTCACGGCGCCTTGCTTTGTGACGAAGAGCGCTTCGATCTCGCTGTCGAACTCTGCGATCGACTGCTCGAGCGGGACCTCGCGCGTGCCCGTGGACTGACCGAAGACTTGGATGACGCGGTCGTCCTTCTCGAACTGCACCACGTTTACGAGCGCCGAGCCCGCATCCGACCACTTCGTCTCTGGGAGCTGGTGGACGGGCATGCTGTAGGCCTTGCCATGCGCTGTGAACCACGCCATGCGGTGGAGCGTGTTCGTATCGAGCCGGAAGCGGAGCGAGTCACCTTCCTTGAGGCCGCCGTCGCCACCCACCTTCTCGACCGAGGCCGGGAGAACACGCTTGATGTAGCCCCCTTGCGACAGCGCCACGACCACGTCCTGTGCCTTCACTGTCACGGTGACCTGGAGCTTCGTGTCCGTCACCTCCTCGACGCGATCGACGATCTCGGTGCGCCGGGCGTCGGCGTAGAGCTTTCGGGTCTCGAGGAGCTCGGCCCGAATGGTGGCCAGTAGCACCGCTTCGGAGCCCAAGATCTTTTGCAACTTTGCGATGAGGGCTTGGAGCTCGCCTTTCTCCTTTCGCAGGTCGAGGATCTGGAGGTTCGTGAGGCGGTGTAGGCGCAGGTCCAAGATCTCGGTGGTCTGCGGGTCGGAGAACCCGAAACGGGCCATGAGGTTCTGATGTGCGTCGGGGCGGTCTTTCGAAGCGCGGATGGTCGCGATGACCGCATCGAGGATGTCGACGGCTTTGATGAGGCCATCGACGAGGTGCAGCCGAGTCTCGGCACGGTTCAGAAGGAAGCGTGATCGACGGGTGACGACCTCGCGCTGGTGGTCGAGGTAGGCGCGCAACATCTGCAATAGCCCGAGGGTCTCGGGTGTGCGGTTCGAGATCGCGACCATGAGGAAGTGGCGGTAGACCTGAAGCTCCGTCTTCTTGAAGAGGAAGGCAAGCACCGGATCCGCGTCGACGCCGCGTTGCAGGTCGATGACCATACGGAGGCCTTCGCGGTCGGTCTCGTCTCGGACGTCGCTGATGCCTTGCACCACCTTCTCAGTCTTGAGGCGTTCGATCTCTTTGACCAAATCGGCCTTGATGACCCCATACGGGATCTCGGTCACCACGATCTGCTGCCGCCCGTCGCGCAACGTCTCTACCAAGGTCCGCGCCCTCAGCGTGCAGCGCCCGCGGCCGGTTCGGTAGGCCTCGATCAGCGTGTCGGAGCCCATTAGGAGGCCACCCGTAGGAAAGTCCGGCCCCTTCACGTAGTTCATGGCGTCGGCCAGCGTCAGGTCGGGCCGGTCGATCATCGCGAGCAGCGCGTCGATGCACTCTCCGAGGTTGTGCGGCGGGATCTCCGTCGCGAAGCCCGTTGACACGCCGGACGTGCCGTTCACGAGCAGGTTTGGGAAGCGGGCCGGCAGGACGATCGGCTCCTCGTCTTTGTCATCGAAGTTCGGCTGGAAATCGACCGTGTCTTGGTCGAGGCCGGCGAGGAGCACGTCTGCGATCGGCGAGAGTCGCGCTTCGGTGTAACGCATGGCCGCGGGCGGGTCATCGTCCATGGAGCCGAAGTTGCCCTGCCCGTCGATGAGTATGGCCCGCATCTTCCAGTCTTGAGCGAGCCGCACGAGCGCTTCGTAGATGGACGAGTCGCCGTGCGGGTGGAAGGTGCCCATCACCTCGCCGACCGTCTTGGCGCACTTTCGATACGGGTTCTGCGAGGTGTTCCGCGCCAGATGCATCGCATAGAGGATGCGCCGCTGAACGGGCTTCAGCCCGTCGCGAACGTCGGGGATGGCGCGGGACAGGATGGTGGTCTTGGCGTAACGGCCGAACGCGAACCCGAGCTCGGACTCGAGGCTGGCGTCGACGATTCGGTGGGCCGATTCGGTCATTCGGAGAGGCCTTCGCTAGCGGGGTTGTTTCGGGCATCGCGCTCAGCAGCGCGGCCGGTCGGTGCGTTCGGCGCGCCCCGGGTCTTCGACTTCTGCGCGATGACGTCGGGGAGCGCTTCGTTCTCAGGGCCAAAGGGGACGTTCTCGATGATCCAGTCGCGACGGGTCTCCGCGACGTCGCCCATAAGGATGGACACGGAGCGTTCTGCCGCGCTGGCGTCGTCGATCTCGACTTTGACGAGCGTGCGGGTCTCAGGGTTGAGCGTCGTCTCCCAGAGCTGCGGCGCCGTCATTTCGCCGAGGCCCTTGAAGCGGGTCACCTCGACCTTGCCGCGTGCACCCCTCAGCGCTTGCTGGAGCTCCTCGTTCGTCCATGCGTAACGGCTCTCCTGCTTCTTCTGGCCAACGGTGACCTTGTAGAGCGGCGGTTGCGCAATGAAGACGCGGCCTTGCATCACGAGATCTTTCATGAATCGGTAGAAGAAGGTGAGCAGGAGACAGCGGATGTGAGCGCCGTCATCGTCGGCGTCAGACAGGATGATGACGCGGCCGTACTGGGACTCGGCGATGTTGAACTCGCTGCCGACGCCGCCCCCAATCGCCTGGATGATGCTCATGATCTCCTTATTGGCGAGGACCTTGGCGAGCGCGGCGCGTTCCGTGTTCAGAGGCTTTCCGCGGAGGGGCAGAATGGCCTGTGTGTTGCGGTCACGTGCCTGTTTGGCCGACCCGCCGGCGCTGTCGCCCTCGACGAGGAATAGCTCACGAGCCATGGGGTCGCGGCTGGCACAACGGGTCAGCTTGCCGTTCAGAGACGTGCGCCCGGCGGAGGTCTTGCCTTGGCGAACGGCCTCGCGCGCCTCGCGTGCGGCCGCACGAGCCGCGGCGGCCTTGCAAGCCTTGTCGAGGATCTCTTTGGCGTGATCAGGGTTCTCCTCGAGAAAGCGCTCGAGGTGTTTGCCGACGACGCCTTCAACGGCGGCACGCGCTTCGGGGTTGCCTAGCTTGGTCTTGGTCTGCCCTTCGAACTCGGTGTCCGTCATGCGGAGGGAGAGGACGCAGGTCATTCCTTCGCGCAGGTCCTCGCCCGTGAGGTTGTCTTTCTTCTTCCAGAGCCCGAGTCGCCGCACGTACTCGTTCATCAGCCGCGTGTGCGCGGCTCGGAAGCCAGTCTCGTGGGTGCCGCCCTCGACCGTCGAGATGCAGTTCACGAAGGACGAGACGCTCTCCGAGTAGTCGGTGTGGTACTGAAAGCAGCACTCGACTTCGATGCCTTCCACGGTGTCCTTGAACCAGACCGGTGGGCCTACCGTCTCGCGCCCCTCGTTCAAGTAAGCGACGAACTGGCGCAAGCCGCCATCGAACTTGAAGTCGACGGACGACCCCTCGGCCGCGCCGTCACGGCGATCGGTGATGCTGATCTTCAGGCCAGCGTTCAGAAACGCGAGCTCGCGGAGCCGTGACACCAGCGTGTCGTAGTTGAAGGTCGTGGCGCTGAAGATCGTCGGATCGGGCGTGAAGCGGACGAGGGTGCCGCGCTTTCGGGTCCCACTGACCTCGACAAGCTCGGTGACGGGCGTGCCGCGTTCGAAGCGCTGCTTATAGGCCCGGCCCCCGCGCCAGATCTCGATCTCGAGATAGGTCGACAGTGCGTTGACGACGGACGCCCCGACGCCGTGAAGACCGCCCGAGACCTTGTAGGTGTCCGTGTCGAACTTGGCGCCGGCGTGCAGCTTGGTGAAGACGACGGTCGCCGCGGGGATGCCGAGCTGAGGGTGGATGTCGACAGGGACGCCGCGCCCATCATCGACGACCGTGACCACGTTGCCCGTGTCGATGCGGACGTCGACGCTGGTAGCGTGCCCGGCAAGGGCCTCGTCGATGCAGTTGTCGACGATCTCATAGACGAGGTGATGTAGACCCCGCGGCCCCGTCGACCCGATGTACATGCCGGGTCGCTTTCGGACCGCCTCGAGCCCCTCGAGGATCTTGATGTCCGCGGCCGAGTACTCACGAGCGAGAGCTGGTGCGATCTTGGGTGCGGAGGTGGCAGATGAAGACGAGGAGGTCATGCGCGTTGCCTTTTCATGGCGGTTTTCGATGCTCCCGCGTGCGAGGGACGCGGCGCGCACCCCACGTGCCGCGACACGCCCGTCCTGCCTGCAAAGGCGGCCCGACTGAAACGCCTCGGCGCGTGAGTCTGCCTCCCTATCGGAGGTGGGTCAAGGATAGACATGAACACACGTTCAGCATCATGCGAAACTATCTCCGCGCTCGATGTAATACCCCCATTGTATAGTTGGAAAGTCCGGTGTATCATTTTGGCTTATGGGCGAAAGGGGCGACTTACTCGAATTCCTAAGGGCGAGGCTGTTTCGGCTCGTTCATCGCGGTACCCGCGGCGACGTGGATTATTACTGCGAGCGGACGCGGCACGCGACGCGGGTCCTCGAGCTGGGATGCGGCGCAGGGCGAATCCTCGGCCTGATCGCGGAGCAAGGCACGCCCATAGTGGGGATTGAACGGTCACCGTTCATGCTCGCCGCGGGCCAGGACCTCTTCGGCTCACTACCGCCACACGCGCGGGTCGAGCTCGGCGACATGCGGACCTTCAGCTTCCCTGAGCCTTTCGATACGGTCATCGTCCCGTACAACACGCTCTTCGCAATGGAGACGGACGACGACATCCGTGCGTGCCTGAGGCACGTCCACCAATCCCTCCTGCCGGACGGTCGCCTCTACCTCGACTGTTACGTCTTGAACGAGACGGGACAATCGGCCCCGTCACCGTTTCGAAAGATCGACACCATCATCGACGCGGGCCGCCGCATCGAGGTCTGGGAGCAGGAAGGCCAGGAGCTGCCGGGTCGTCGCTTCGACATGCGCTACCGCTACCGAATCCAGAACCCCGACGGCGTCGCGCGGGTCGAAACCGACGTCATCAGCCATCACTATGCACCACCCGACGTTCTGCTCGAGCTCCTCGAACAGGCCGGATTCGAGGTCACCTCACGTTTCGGCGACTTCGACCGCACCCCGTTCGGCCCCGATTCGGTCATCATGATCATCGAAGCGCGCCAGCGCGGCTGACCTTGCTGTGTCCCGTCTCGCCGAGCCGTTAACCCCTTGGGCGTTCCATGCGGGACGCTGAAGGGCATACCAATTGGGCCGAGATGGGGTAGTGTCCGCGCCGCTGGGGCTCTGCGTCCCGGCCGGAGCCCCGGCGTTTGAGAGTCCTTGGAATCGAGACCAGTTGTGACGAGACCGCGGCGAGTATCGTTCTAAACGGACGGCATGTCCTGTCGAACATCGTCTCGTCCCAGGTCGCCCTCCATCGGCAGTACGGCGGCGTCGTTCCAGAGCTAGCCAGCCGAGCTCACCTCGACGCCGTCATCCCGATCATTGACCTCGCGCTGAAGAAGGCGGGGATCGGGCTCAGCGGCATCGACGTCGTCGCCGTCACGCGCGGGCCTGGACTCATCGGCGCACTGATGGTCGGAGTGCAGGTCGGAAAGGGGCTCGCACTCGCACTCGACCGCCCGCTGGTTGGCGTCAATCACATCGCCGCGCACCTTTACGCTGCGCAACTCTCCGAGGCGCCGCACTCGGCCTCACCGCACTCGGCCTCACCGCACTCGGGCCCGTCTGCGTCAGATGTGGTCGAGTCGGACGCACTGCCGGTCGCTTACCCCCACATCGCCCTCGCCGTGAGCGGCGGACACACCGCGCTGTACCGGGTCGACAGCCCCTTGTCGTTTCAGGAGCTCGGCAGCACGCTCGACGATGCCGCCGGCGAAGCCTTTGACAAGGTCGCGCTCATGCTCGGGCTCGGCTATCCCGGAGGCCGCGTCATCGACGACCTCGCTCGCGGCGGGCGAACAGACGCAGTCGCGTTCCCTCGCGCATGGCTGGGAAAGCGCAAGTTCGACTTCTCCTTCAGCGGGCTCAAGACCGCGGTCCGTACTCACGTGAAGGTCAACGGCGTCCCCGTGGGGGATGGCCTCCGCGACCTGCTCGCGAGCTTTCAGGAAGCGGTGGCAGACGTGCTGGTGGAAAAGGCGATGCTCGCGGCGAAAGAACAACGCGTTCATAGAATCGTGGTGGCCGGTGGCGTCGGCGCCAACTCTCGACTGCGCGCACTCCTCACGCAGCGGTGCGCAGAACGCCGTGTGGAGGCCATCCTCACGCCCCTCCGGTATTGCACCGACAACGCCGCGATGGTGGCGGGCCTCGGGTACCACCTCGCGCAGGCTGGAGACGTCGTCAGCCCCTTCACCCTCGACCCCGATGCGGGGTTATCGCGCTCTGGAGCACCGGCCTGATGGTGGTTCGAAAGAAGTCCTTCGGGCAGCATTTCCTCCATGATCGCAAAGTGATGCACGACACAGCGCGCGCCCTTGAATGGCGGGAGGGTGAGAAAGTCGTCGAGATCGGCCCCGGCACCGGCCGCCTGACGCGGGTGCTCATCGACCACATTCCGCTCGCGGCCATCACTGCGATCGAGCTCGACCGGGAGATGATTGAACACCTCGCGGTGGAGATGCCCGAACTGACCGTCCTCTCCGGCGATGCAGCGCGCATGGACTGGGGTGCCGTCGTGGGCGAGGGGCCGGCTGTCCTGGTTGGGAACCTACCGTACAACGCGTCGGCGCCGATCCTCTTCAACGCGCTCGCGCATCGGCACCGTTTCCGCCGCTTCGTCTTCATGTTTCAGCGGGAGCTGGCGCTACGCCTTGCCGCCAAACCTGGCGGCGGCAACTACGGGGCACCGAGCGCGATCGTCCGTCTCCTCGCGCCGGTCCGCTACCTCTTCACAGTACGCCCGTCGGCGTTCCGCCCTCCTCCCAAGGTCGACTCGGCCGTTCTCGCCTTCGACCCGCTCCCAACGCCGGCCCTCGGCGTCGCCGAAGCCGAGGTAGAGCCGCTTTCGAAGTTCATTCACGGCGCCTTCCAGCAGCGCCGGAAGACGCTCCGCAACAACCTTCGGGCGATGGCGCTCGACACCGAGCCTATCCTTGCGGCCGTGGGCCTCGAAGGCCGCGAACGACCTGAGGAGCTCGACCTCGAGACCTTCGTCGCGTTATGGCGAGCGAGCCTACTCTCACCAGCCGTTACGGGCTAACCGGACACACAGCGTGGGTCTGTATAGTGGGCACCTTCCGGTGATGCCTTCCGGTGACGCCTTCTGTTGCCCCCACCCAACGGGCCCTTGTGACCGACTTATCGGCGTGCTAACACGCCGGGCGTGCACCTCCTGAAGCTTGCCCTCGTCGTTCTCCTATTCAGCCTCGCCACCGCGTGCGCCGCCGCCGTCGGCGACGAGTGTTCGTCGAACACCGACTGCGGTCGAGAGCTCGTGTGCGACACCAGCATGCCCGGAGGCTACTGCACTCGGTCCAACTGCGAGACGAGCTCGTGCCCCGAAGAAGGCGTCTGCATCGAGTTCCCCGACCAGTCGCGCTTCTGCATGCTGCGGTGCGAAGGCGGCTCGGATTGCCGTGACGGTTATCAGTGCGTCTCGAACTGGGGCGACCTGCCTTTCTGCAGCGCGGCTCCCTACTCGGAAGCCCAGACCACGCCAGCGAACTGAGACGTTCGGTCAGAATGAAGATTGAGGATGCACCGCGACCGACGTGGCTCCGTAGGGCGCTCACAACTCGCGAGCGAATACGCTACGCGTCGGTGCCAGCAGGTGAATACGTCGCCCCAGCGGCGGCGGAGCTCTCTCGCCCACCGTCATCAAAGGGCCGCTCGATGCTCCAAAGTCGAAAGCAGGCGCCAATCCAGGTATTGACTGAGCTTCTGAACCTTAGG
>CANMLD010000092.1 GCA_947498315.1 Pseudomonadota bacterium
CCAGCTCGCACTGGGCAGAACGACCGATGGCGACACGAGTGCGGGGTGCGTAGAGAGCGACGGTGTCTCCAGTAGTGGCGACGACGAGCAAGGGCTGCACGGAGACCTCCTGAGGCAATGGAACGGGCAACAGGCCGCCGTGCTAACGCCTCGAAGTGGATACGTCAACTCCCTACCGCGTAGCCGCGTCTACTCCCCAAGGGCCGCACGGATGGCGCCGTCGTGGAGGCTCTTCTTGAAACGAGCGTGGAATCGCTGAGCGGCCTTGGTCGCGGCGTCGTGGTCGCCTCGGGCGACCAAGGCGAGGATGCGAAGGGCCTCGCGTTCTTCGATGAGAGCGCCGCCCGGGTGCGACGCGCGGTGTTCGCCGATCAATGCGAGGGCCGCGGCGCTATCACCAGCACGGAGTGCGGTCCGCGCCTGACTGAGGATCCGTCTCTCGCCTTCGAGGTCGGCACGCTGGAGCGGCCTCTTCGGCACCGTGGTCGGTGCGTCATCGGCGGCCGACAGGGCGGCCTCGAGAGGGAGCCGGTCGATCTTCCGCGAGGACGTCGATTCGGCACCACGTGCCTCGATGACCACGACTGCGCGCTCTGCACTGGACGGCGGGCTAACGGGTAGGGGCGCGACGGCCATGGGCACCGAGTGTGGGGCAGCGACCGCAGAAGCGGTGTTCTGAACGGCGTTTGGAGCGGCGCTCGATGCAGGTGCAGAAGCGGCGCTTGGATAGAGGCGTTGCGTCGCCGTGGGATCTACGTCGCCGCCCGGGGCTCTCCAAGCCATCAACCCCGCGGTCGCGAGCCCGGCCGAGACGACCGCTGCAGTGACCCACTGCATGGCCGTCAGCCCACCCGTCGTCGAGACTCCTCCGGCCGTCGTCGTTACAGTACTTGGTGCCGCCAGCGATGCGTCCATGCGGGCGGCGACCCGTGCCATCATCTCGGACGACGGTCCCGGCGCTTCGCGCTCGTGCGACAGGAGACGCAGGGCGTCTGGCGAGAGGGGTGGGAGATCGTCAGGGACCATTTTTCTTCCCGGTCGAGGCCCGCGCGGGACCTCCGTCAGTGTCCGCGTCCCGTCCACTCGGACGGCTTGGGAGTGGCAGGCTCGACTGTGGCTGGCTCGACTGTGGCTGGCTCGACTGTGGCTGGCTCGACTGTGGCAGGCTCGGCGACACGCCGCGGTGCGGCTCTTGGGACCGTATCGCCGCTTCGAACTTGTTTCTTGCGAGGCGAAGGCGCGAGTAGGCGGTGTTCAAGGGGATAGTGAGCTCGGACGCGATCTCGGGCATGGCGAAGCCGTCGAGATCGTGCATGACGAGGACGATACGTTGGTCCATCGGGAGTGCGAGGAGGGCGTCCTGGACGCGCTTTCGGGCTCGAGCCGCGTCGAGCGCGTCGTCGGTGGCGAGGCGCGCGTTGCCCAAACCGTGCGCCGAGTCACCTCCGTCCGTGGCGACGTTCGCTTCGAGCTCGTCGCTTGGGGTCTCTCTCCGACGATAGGCGCGCCGGCGGTCGTCCGATGCAACCCGGTAGGCGATCCCGGTCACCCATGGCCGTGCCGAGCGGGTCACGTCGAAGTCTCCGAGGCGACGGTGAACGACGATGAAGACGTCGTGGATGGCATCTTCGATGTCGCGTTCGGGCACCCCGAGCCGGCGCAAGGTTCTGAAGACGTGGTCGAACTGCTCCCGGTAGATGGTGCCGAAGAGCTCGCGCAGCGCTCTCTCGCTCAGGGGGGCCGCAGGGGCTCTCTGTTGGTCGGCGCTCATCTCGGCGGCGGACGATACTCTGTGTCGATGTGCGATGTCGCCTCTCGGTGCCGGAGTGTCGCCATCGAAGGTCGAGTCGTCAGCGGTCATGACGCAGGGACTCACTGAGCGCAGGGGCGACGAGCGCGCGCGCGATACGGGGCGCAGTTCAACTATGGCGGCGGCGAAGGTGAGCACGGCCGGTATTGGCAGCGCGGGTTTGCGTCCGTCAGGGGACGTTCAAAGGCATTTGGAGTGGGGCTGCGCTGCCCGTTGACGCCACGGCCCGAGACTGGGACAACCCCGTCATGACGACGCCCTCACCAGACTCAGCGACGATGCGACACGACCCCCTGAGTCCACTCGTCCACCGGCTCGTCGCGCTGGCGCTCGAGGAGGATCTGGCTCTCGGCGACCCAACGACGGACGCGACGGTCTCGGCGTCGCAACATGGTCTCGGGACGATTCGGGCGAAAGCAGAGCTGGTTCTGGCCGGTACCGCCGTGGCTCGTGCGGTTTGCATCGCGGTCGACCCGGGCATCGAGTTGACCTTTTACCATTCGGATGGAGAGCGGCTCGCCCCCGGGGC
The DNA here is from genome assembly GCA_947498315.1 of Pseudomonadota bacterium. Classification (GTDB taxonomy): domain Bacteria; phylum Myxococcota_A; class UBA9042; genus SXOO01. The sequence goes on from CANMLD010000092.1 coordinate 2,340, forward strand.
TGTCATCGGTCTCGTGAGCGGTTCGGTGCGCTCGCTCTTGAAGGCCGAACGAACCATCTTGAACTTTCTCCAGCGCCTCTCTGGCGTTGCCACCCTCACGGCTCGCTACGTCGCCGAGACCGCGGGGACCACCGCACGCATTGTGGACACTCGGAAGACCACACCGGGTTGGCGCGTGCTCGAGAAGGCGGCCGTCGTCGCTGGAGGGGGCCACAACCACCGGTTCTCGCTCGGTTCGGGGGTCCTCATCAAGGACAACCACGTCGATGCCGCCGGCGGCGTTCGAGCGGCTGTTCTCGCGGCCAAAGCCAGGGTGCCGCATCTCCTCGGTATCGAGGTGGAGGTCCGTGACCTCACTGAGCTCGACGAAGCCATCGGTGCGGGCGCTCAAATGGTGCTCCTCGACAACATGCCGCTCGACCAACTCGCTGAAGCGGTACGCCGCGCCAAGGCGACACGAGTCCTCACCGAAGCCTCTGGCGGCGTCAACTTGGCCACCGTCCGCGGCATCGCACAGACCGGAGTGGACCTCATCTCAGTCGGTGCCCTCACCCACTCCGCGACGGCGGTCGACATCAACCTCAAGGTCGTCCCGACGTGAACGCGGGGCTCGTGGCGCCCGGCTGGGAGCGCGCGCGATCCATGGAGCCACCGTCGACGGACGGCGCTACCTGTGCCGACGCCGCCACCAGAACCGCGTCGGTCGTCTACCGTAAGTCGATGACCGGCTCTACGATGGACGACGCCGTGCTTTGGCCCGGTGGGCTGCCCCATGGCACTTTTCTGGTGGCCGGTTGCCAGCAGGGTGGTCGTGGGCGCACTGGGCGTCCCTGGACGTCACCTCCAGGCCATCTCTACGTGACCTGGAGCTGGTGGCTCCCTTGGCCTGGTGAGCAGGCGCCGTCGATTACGCTTGAAGCCGGGCTCGTCGTTCGCGACGTCGCGATCCGGCTGCTCTCCGGTCTCCCGGCAGCGCAGGAGCTCTCGCTCAAGTGGCCGAACGACCTGCTCGTTCGCGGTGAAAAGCTGGCGGGCGTGCTCTGCGGCTGGGCAGGCGAATGGGATGGGGGGTGTCGGGTCCACGTTGGGCTCGGCCTGAACGTTGGCCCTCTGACGGACGAGCTTGCCGCTGGGGCCGTTTCACTACACGCGCTAGGCGCCACTAGAGCGACTGTCGACGATGCCATCACCGCGCTCCTGGCCAGCGCGTCCGAACGTTTCGACCGGCTGGTCGCGCGGGGGACGGTCGACCGGGAGGCGTGGCTGAACGCGAGCCAGATGGTCGGTCGCCGGGTGCAGGCGTCGCCACCGGGCCAGACGGCGATCGAGGGTCACGTCGTCGGTCTCTCTGAGCGAGGCGAGCTCCAAGTCCGTCCAGATGGGCCGATCCGCCTCGGGCACGACATCGTTACGATCACGGCCGGCGACGTTCGACTGCTGACAGACTGAGGTGCGCGCCCTGAGAGGGCATGCCTTTGAGGAGAACCGATGGAGCAGGGACAGAAGAGTGACAGCCTCATGCTGCTCGTCGTCGATGTCGGCAACACGAACATAGTGCTCGGCGTCTACGACGGCACCTCGCTCGTCCATCATTGGCGACTCGAGTCGCGGAAGTCGCGGACGTCGGACGAGTACGGGGTGCTCTTTCACCAGATGTGCATGCTCGCGGGGATCGACCGTTCCCGCATCGGCCACATGATCCTGGCGTGCGTCGTCCCCCCACTCGTCGAGTCCATGGTGCAGCTCGGTCGGCGTTATCTCGGACTACAGAAGATCATGGTCGTCGGCCACGGAACGAAGACCGGCATGCCGATCCGGTACGAGAACCCACGCGAGGTGGGAGCAGATCGGATCGTGAACGCCGTCGCTGCGTTCGAACACGTGCAACGCAAGTCTGCCGTCATCGTGTGCGACTTTGGCACCGCGACCACCTTCGACGTCGTCTCGCGTCAAGGTGAGTATCTGGGCGGTGCCATCGCGCCCGGCATCAACGTGTCGCTCGATGCGCTCTTTCATCAGGCGTCGAAGCTCCCCCGCATCGAGCTGGTCCGCCCGCGGGAAGTCATCGGCAAGAACACCGTCGCGTCGATGCAGTCCGGAGTGCTGTATGGCTATGTGGGCCTCGTGGACGGTATCGTCGAACGCATGATCGCTGAGCTCGGTACGGCAGGACTCGGTGACGGCGGCGAACGGCCGGTGGTGCTCGCGACGGGGGGACTCGCTGCGCTCATTGGGGGCGAGAGCCGGATGATCGACGAGGTGCTGCCCTTTCTCACGCTGGAAGGCCTCCGTCTGCTTTGGGAGCGAAATCGATGAACACGGATGGGTTTGCGCCTTCCATCGGCGACCACGTGAGGACAATCACGGCGGTGATGGGCAACGGGCAACGCCTCGATGGCGGCGCGATGTATGGCAATGCGCCGAGGTCGGTCTGGGCTGGCTGGAGCCCACCGGACGCGCAGAACCGAATCGCGCTTGCGTGTCGTGCTTTTCTCGTAACCGACGTTGGCCCTGAAGGAGCGGCGCCGCGCAGAGTGCTCCTCGAGACCGGCATCGGCGCCTTCTTCGAACCCAAGCTGCGTGCCCGCTTCGGCGTGGAGGAGGCGGAGCACGTCCTCCTCCAGTCGCTCGCGGCGGCGGGCCTCACGCACGCGGACATCGACGTCGTCGTGCTCTCGCACCTCCACTTCGACCACGCGGGTGGGCTGCTCAGCGCCTTCGTTGCGGGCGAAGCGGCGTCGCTGCTCTTCCCAAATGCACTCTTCGTCGTCAGTGAAGGCGCCTGGGCGCGCTCGAAGTCGCCACACTTGCGCGACCGCGCTTCGTTCATCCCCGCCCTCGGGCCATTGCTCGAAGCGAGTGGCCGTCTGCGGGTCGTGCAAGACGCGGACGGATTTCGGAGCCTTATGGGCCCCGGCTGGGATGCCCACTTCTCGGATGGGCACACGCCGGGGTTGCTCCTGACCGAGATCGCTTCGTCCGCCGGCCCCGTCATCTTCGCTGCCGACTTGATCCCCGGAGCGCCGTGGGTACACGCGCCCATTACCATGGGCTATGACCGCTTCCCGGAGCGCCTGATCGACGAGAAGGTCGCCTTGCTCACGGAGCTTGCGTCCCGTAACGGCGTGCTCGCGTTCACGCACGATCCCGAAGTCGCCTTCGGACGGGTGACCTACGAGAGCGGTCGCTTCTCAGTGACCTCGGTGTAGAGAGCGGCCGCTCGGGATGAGCCACGGGTGCGGCAGCGCTGACACATCGTTGCGATGGAAAGTGCGCACTTTTTTCAGGGGGGGGCGGGGGCCCATGCAGAAAGGTCATGATCTCGAGGGCCTGAAACTTCCCACATCTCCCCACAGCGCTTGACGCGGCGGATATGCCATAGAAACGGATGGTTATCCGAATTTGTCAACAGTGCCCTATCGGCCTGTGGGAAACCCGTATGAGGCCCCCCCTCGAATCGGTGGCGTATGGATTGCATCCGATCTGGTGCGGCCTGCGGCGTAAGGCCCTTGCGCGTTCACCCTTTGAAACCTCGGAGCCTCCATGGACTACCTGAGACCCACTTTCTCTCGAACGAGACCTTGGCCTGACTGTCCGTTCGAAGTCCTGCGCGGTGTCACCTCCGCCGAGAAAGAGCGGTCCTTCGAGGGACAGCACGCCTTCTGCGTCGTCACCGACGGTTCCACCGAGGTGGAGTCCAATGGACGGCGCTTCACCTTGAACTCAGGGGAAGCGGCCTCTCTCGGACCAGCAGGTACGCATTTTTCGCGCACCGTGACTCCCACGTGTGACTTCATTGTCGTGCTCGTGAGCGCATTCGGTGTGGAGAAGGCTCGGCGTCGGCTCGACTTACCGCGGGACCTGCTCATCAAGACCCGTCATTTGACGGAGCGGACGGCCGTTCGGACCATCTTGGAGCTCGCTGACGCGATCGACGACATCGTGGACGAAGCCGCTATGGACGACCGCCTCGATGAATGTATTGCCGTCCTCGCGACCCTGCCAGACCGTGCCCCCCTCCGGGACGCAGCGACCTGTGTCAACGATGCCGACCTCTTTCTTCGCACCACTCGAAGCCAAGTGTCCCTCGACGAGTTGGTCGAGATCGTCGACGTCGACCGCCTCACCCTGATCCGGAGCTTCGTTGAGGAGGTCGGCAGCACACCACTCATGTACCACCAACGGGTTCGGCTCGAGATGGCGCGGCACCTCCTCGATGATGGTGCCGCCATTGGGCAAGTGGCGACGTTGACGGGATTTCGGACGGCTGGTGAGTTCACTCGACAGTTCCGACGCCAGTACGGGTTCACAGCCGCTCGTTATGCGGCGCAGGCCGATACCGCCGCGCCGTCACTGCCTCGACGGCGGGCGGCGCTCGCGTGATGACGTGAGGGCCGCCCCTTTCCCCGACAGCATGACGAACACCGTCCGCCAGAGGACGTAGAGCTCCATCCTCAGGTAGGAACCGAGGTCGTAGCAGTGCGCGAGGTAGACCAGATCGTGCATGACCTTCTCTTTGACGCTGTCGACCGTGGTGTCTGACGCGACGTGAACCTGCGCCCAACCTGTGATACCCGGCTTGAGCTGTGAGATGCGGTCCGAGTACCCGGGAACCTGCTCCTCGAGGATCCGGGTGAAGAAGGGGCGTTCGGGCCGAGGGCCGACGATGCTCATGTCACCCAAGAGAACATTGATGAACTGCGGCAACTCATCGAGATGGTACTTCCGGATGAAGTGGCCCACTTTGGTCACTCGCCCCGCGTTTGGGCTGGACGCCGCCCAGACTGGCCCCGTCGTGGCCTCCGCGTTCATCACCATGCTGCGGAACTTGAACATGCGAAAGGGGCGTGGGCGTCCGCTCTTGCCGGGACGCTCGCGCTCCTGGACGTAGAAGACATTGCCGGGGCTATCGAGCTTGATCCAGAGCCCGACTACTGCCATGGCGGGCGCGAACACGATGAGAGCGACCGTGGCGCCGAGGACGTCCACGAACCGTTTGGCCGCGCGAACGTGGGCAGGGATGGGCGCGGGGCGATCGAGCACCAGCGCTTCGTTGTCGTCTGCCCGCCTCCAAATCCCTTTGCCTTGACCGAAGATGAAGCGGAGCGACCCGTGGAAGTACGCGATCTGAGCCAACGCGGCGAAGCGGGTCAGCTGCACTAGCCGCAGCGCGCCGGGATTGGTGCCGTCGAGGAAGATGGCCGTCGCGGCCAGCGCGGCGCCGCCAGCAGCAGAGACCGCCGGCCACAGCCAAGCATCCGACACTGCTGCGGCGACGGCCAAGGTGATGACGCCAGCGAGCAGGAACCAGGGGCCGAGAGTGCGTGTGAGCTTTCGGAGAAAGGGGAGGGCGACGCGAGGACGCCTCAGGGAGAACGCGGCAGCATGCCGCGCCATCATCTGCCAGTTGCCGTAGGCGATGCGCACCCAACGTCGATATTGGGTGGTGGTGGATTCGGTAGGGGTCTCGGTGACGACCGCGTCGTGGACGTAAGCGACCCGGTGGCCGGCGAGCCGCGCCGTAAACGGAATGACGAAGTCGTCGTTGATGGTGTCTTTGGGCGGGAGGGTCACCACGTCTCGGCGAATGAGGTAGCCTGCGCCGGATGCGCCGAGGAGCATGTCACGTTCCGCTTCGGCCTGACGCAGTCGGGCCTCGAAACCCCAGTACGCTGCCTCCGCTTGCGGGTTGGGGCTGACGTCATCCTCTGAGGTACCAGGCCGCACCTCGTAGCGAGCAACGGCGATGGCCACTCCGGGCGCGTCAAGTGCATCGACGAGGCGCTTCAGGCAGTCGGGCTGCAGACGGGCGGACGCGTCCGTAAAGAGGACAAGCTCCCCGTCAGAGGCGTCGAACAGACGGACGACAGCGGTGGCTTTGCCAGTTCGCACCTCAGTGCGGAGCAACGTGACGCCCCGATGGCTGAAAGCAGCCGTAATGTCGTCGGTGCCGTCGGTCGAACCGTCGGAGCAGACCAAGAGCTTCAAACGATCGGTTGGGTAATCGAGGTTGAGCGAGTTGTTCAGCTTGCCCCGCAGCGTCCGGGCCTCGTTGTGCGCGGGGATGAGCACAGCGACCGAGGGGAGGACGCCCTGGCCGCTGAGCCGCAGCGGGGACGGCGTATCGCTCGCCGGAACGTCGAGGCGCGTTGTCTTGAAAAGCCGTACGACCAATGGGTATATGACGTATGGAAAGAGGAAGAGGAGCCCGAGCAAACCGATGGAGACGAAAGCCCACGTCATGACGCGTCTCCGAGCACCTGATCGTAGAGTGCTAGACTGCGCTCGGCCCACCGGGCCGCTCCGAAGCGCGCGGCAGTCGCACCGGCTGCCGCCATCGCTGCCGCGGCGAACTGGTCTCTGTGTTGTGAGAACTCTACCAGTGCGTCGGCGAGGGCTCGCGCGTCTCCCGGTGGAACCAGGAGCCCTGTGAGCCCGTGGTCGACCACCTCGGGGATCCCGCCAACTCGCGAGGCGATGACGGGACGTCCCTGAACGAGGGCTTCGAGAACCGAGATGGGCAGCCCTTCACGGCGTGACGGGAGGACCATGGCGTCGGCGGCTTGGACGTAGGGACCGGGATCGCTGGCCCATCCGGCGAATCGGACGCGTTCGAGCAGAGGGGCCGCCTGGGTCTCGAGGGCGCTTCGGGCGGGCCCGTCGCCGACGATGACCAGTGAGACGTCGGCTAGCCGAGGATCTCGGATGGCCTCGAGGAGCACGTCGACGCCCTTCTCCGGCACCAGCCGAGCGGTCACGATGAGCCGCAGCAGGTTCGACTTCGGAGGGGCGGCAGGCTCGCTGACGGCGCCAACCGGGTTGTCGATGACCGCGACGCGAGGTACCCCCTCTGCTGTCAACGCCTCTCCGACGGCGGTCGATACCGCGACGACCGCCCTGGTTCGGTGATAGGTGAGACGCGCGAGCGACTCATACGTGCGGACCGCCCACGTGCTGCGGGTGTCACCGTGATGGGTCGCCACGATGCAGGGCTGTCGCTTCGCGCCAGCGATGGCGAGGGCGGTGTAGGCGAGGGCCTTGTAGCCGTGGGTATGAATGATGTCCCAGACGCCGCCGGTGGTGGACTCTCGGAGCCGCGCCACGAGCCTCGGGTCGACGCGTCCGGTACAGAAGAGCTTGCGTACGTCGCCGATACGCGCCTGCAGAGCGGCGTCCACGAAGCTCTCACCCAGGGTGGGGTCGCGGACATCGATGAAGGCGCCGAGCGCGACGTGGGCGACGTGCTGCAATGCCGGGAGGCCCGTGAGAACGACTCGTTCGGCACCGGCGATACGTCCTGGAGCGATGAGATGAAGGACCCGCAATCAGCCTCGGAGCACGGTTCTCACCACGTGGACACGTGGCGCTTAGGGTGCCGGTGAGAGGAAGAGCTCCTCGGCAGTTTTGAGTGGCGTGCGATGACGCGCCTCATTTCGCGAGGAGCCCCTCCCAACATCGCAGGTATCGGGAGACCATCGCTTCGCTGGAGTAGTTTGTCTCGACTACGCGCCGTGCCGAAACCCCGTTCTGCACTCGGAGCGCCTCATCAACATATCTTGAGAGATGTTCGGCCAACGCAACGGGAGAGTGAGGCGGCACAACCGTCCCGCCACCAAGCGCGAGCACGGCTGGGATCTCGCCCACGGCGCTTCCAACGACGGGGAGCCCATGAGCCATCGCTTCGAGCAACGCGAGCGGGAGTCCCTCCCGGCGGCTCGGCATGGCGAAGACGTCCATCGCCGGGAGGAGCGCGTCAATGTCGGAACGGAAGCCGGCGAAGATGACTCGACCGTCGCTCGCCGCTTCGAGAACGGCGCGTTCGGTGCCGTCGCCCACGAGAAGGAGCCTAAAGGTGGGCGGAAGATGAGTGAGAGCGTGAACGAGGTCGATGTGGCCTTTCTCGGGCGACAAGCGGCCAACCGCGCCAATGAGGACCTCGTCTTGACCTACTCCGAATGACGCCCGAATCTCGCGGCGGCGATCGGACGACGTAGGTGGCGGTAGTGGCACGCCGTTCGGGATGACCTCGGGCACGTCGCCGAAAGCCAACGTTCGGTAACGAGCGAGCTCCTCGGAGACGACGACGACGTGGGCCGCTCGCGGCATCAGGCGGCCGATCGCACGCCGGCGTCGCGTGTCGTAGAGCTCACGTGAATGTTCGATGTGCAGGTGTGGCAGTCCCAGAAGGCGTGCTGCGACGCCCCCGTAGATGAAGGGGCCGACGTGGTGGGTTTGAAGGAGGTCGACTCGTCGCGCTCGCAGCTCGGCGGCGAGGCGAAAAGGGAGCCGCATCTGTATCCCGGGGGGGGACGGCAGAAAGAGGGTCTCGATGCCGGCGTCGTCGAGGATAGAGCGGAAGGGTCCTTCGCCCGAGTAGGCGATGGCGATGGTCCGCACTCCGTGGTCTTGGGCGGCCTTGCCTAGGCTCAACACCAAGCGTTCGATGCCGCCGACTTCGAAGTACTGAATGAGATGGGCGATCGTCCGCACGGAGAGTGCCGTCAGTGGAGCCGGACGTGGTTCAGGCGCTCAGTGAGGCGCGCGGAGGCCTCATCGATCCAGGCCTGCCACGACTCGGATTGGCGAAGGCTCTCCACGTAACGACCGCGCTCGCCGCGCCACGTCCCATGGGTCATCACCTGAAGCAGTGCGGGTGAGGGGTTCGCGAGCGCGAGGGCTCGGACTGGATCGGAGCCCGGCCAGAAGCAGGGGTGGCTCGGGTCCCACAAGGTGAAGTTGGCGAGGCTGCCCGGCGCGATCACGCCAGCGGTGATGTAGGGGTGGATAGCGCCCGGGACGCGCGTCACGAGCCCAAGCAGCTCGTCGGGTGCTTGCAGCCGCGAGAGCCGATCACGCGTGTCGGTACGGGCGCGAAACGCGTCTTCAGCGGCGCCGAGATCGCCCGTCTCGAGATAGTCGCTATAGGCACGCGACCAAGTCCCATGCATGGCGGAGAACCCAAGGATGGCGCGCAGCTCACCGCGAACGTCGAGGGCGTCGTTCGAGGCCGCACAATCGGAGCCGACGAACCAGGACAGCTTGAGGCGCTCCCACTCGTCCACGCGTGCGGGGTGTCCGAAGACCCAGGCGGAGTGGGGGCAGACGCCCAGGTCGACCCGCTTTCCAACGAGCGTCTCCAAGTCGCGGGTGGGCGCGTAGATGCCGTGGATGAGCATGGTGCGCGGCGCGGCGTCGAGGACCTCCTGGTGGATGAGCTCTGCGACCGGGGACCGGCCGGTGCGCCCGCTGACGCGACGCACCTCGTCGATGGACTGAGCGACGTGGACGTGGACCGGGAGCCGCCGCTGTGACGCGATGAGGTTCACTCGCCGCCAGAGGTCGGGGCTGACCGTGTCCATCGCGTGCGGGCCGAGTGCCGCGCCGATGCCCCGCTGCCGCCACGCGCGCGAATCAAGGCGAACGGTGGCCTCGAGCCCAGCCTCGAACGCGTCCGCGAAAGGGCCGCCGAGGTCTTGCACCGTTGGGGCGACGACCCCAGTGAGGCCGACGTCAGTAAGTGCTTCGGCGATCGCGTCGCCGTGGAAGTAGTGATCGAAGACCAGCCCGGTGCCGTGGGTCAGCGCTTCCATCGCACCCACTCGAGCGAAGGCGCGAACCTCGTCGTGAGTGAGACCGTGCTCGAAGCGGTAGAAAAAGTCCTCGACCAGGTTCCAACGCGACTCCTGCGGCCCGGCGCCGCCGCGGAGGGCGTGAAGCGCGAGGTGAGTGTGGGCGTCGACGAAAGCGGGCGCGAGGATGGCGCCGCCGAGATCCTCGACCTCGACGACCTCGTTCGGTTCGCTGGGCGTGAGGGCCAAGAGCTCGCCGGCCAAGCGGCGGTCAGGATCGGTGGCGACGCCAATGATACGACCGTCCCTGATCGCAACAGCGCCGGGGCGGAGGGCCCCGAGGATGAGGATCCGGTCCGAGATGAGACAGCGTGTGGGCACGATGAGAGCCTACCTTCAGACCGGGGAGAGCGCCAGGACCACCAGGGTGCCGGTCCAGAGCACTGCCCACGCAACGACTACGCGGCTCAAGTACTGAACTGTGAGGTAGCGGCCGAGCGGCGATTCGAAGAGCGCGCGACGTATGGGCATCCAGCGGGTCTCTCCCAGTAAGCGCGGTGGGATACGCTTCAACCGGTGGATGACGCGCCGGACGAGGAGGGCGTCTGGAGACAGCGCACGCTCGAACGCGCTGAGGTCCATGCCGCCTTCAATGGCGATGCGCGGGAGTTCGAGGAGACGGGCGCCGGCACGGACACGGCCCGGGTTCGCCGTGAACACAGCGTCGTAGCCGAGGCGTGCGGCTTCCTCGAGCACGCGGTCATCGTAGAAGTTGAGCGGGACCGCCATGGTGGTCACGGACCGCCCCAGCAGCGCTTCGAGGTGGCCTCGAGAGTCCTTGAGCTCGGCGCGGAGTGAATCGGCGTCGGCTTCGTTCAGGCCATGATGGCTCACGCCGTGCGCGCCGATGTGCCAGCCACCGCGGTTCAGGGCGAGGAGCTGTTCCCCAGTCAAGCGAGGCTGGTCCTCGAACACCCACGAGGCTGGGTCGGTCGTGACGAAGACGGCGGCGGGGATGCCGAGGGCGTTCAGCCGGTCGGCGGCGCGGGAGGCTACGGACTCGGACCCGTCGTCGAAGGTCATGCACACGGCGTTCGGAGGGCAGGGGCGCTCACCTCTGGCCACGGCGAGGGTGTCGGCGACGGTCAGGAACGTCGCGCCGCGCTCACGAAGGAGCGTGAGTTGTTCTTCGAAGCGGCGCGCGGAGATGGAGAAGTTACGCTCGGCGCCGATGAGGCCGTCCCACTCGGCGTCGTCTCTCACGCGGTGGTAGAGCAGCACCGCGACCCCAGGCCGCCTCTCTGCGCGCCATAGGCGGGCGGCCGCGATGGCAGCGGCCGTGGTCAAGCCGGCGGCAAGGATGAAAGTGGGGCCCACGAGGGTACTGTAGGCCCTTGGCTGCCGGTAGTCGACGGGCATCGAGTGATGGCCTTGGCTCTCGGGGTGAGTACAGCCAAGGTTCGCGGCTTGACCCGGCGACCGACTCGGTGCGCTGGTTGGGTCGCTGACGAGCAGTCAAGCTCAGGTGACGGAAAGGGCGGATCGCCTCCAACGCGATCGGGGATGGAACTGAGTTTCACTTCGGCCTCTGCTGCAGGCGCGCGCCATCCCGCCCGCGTTGAGTTATGCTCTCGCCCCTCTGGACCAGGTGGTCCGGAGCGCGGTGAGGCCGCGGTAGTACCTCGGCGTAGCCGTAGGCGCGTCGAACACGTAGAGAGGTTGCCAGTTGGATGGTTCCCGTTTGCGCCAGGTCCTCGGCTTCTCTCCTTTCCGTACGCCCGATACGGCATTGGTGGCGGCGGTGTCCCGGGCCGGTGGGCTCGGTGTTCTGAGCCTCCAGACGGACATCGGTTCCGCTGATCTGTTCGCAGTGCTCCACGCAGCGAAGGTCCCGTGCCTAGTCGATCTGACCGGTCTCGCCGGGGCGACCGTCCCCGCCGCCGTGCCTCTCGAGTGCCCACTGCTGCTCACGGTCGTCCAGGCCGAGTCCGGGTGGGGCCGTGGGCGCGACGCCATGGTCCTCGTGTCCTCCGAGAGCGATGCCGCGCGCGCGCAAGCGGCGGGAGCGCGAGCCTTGCTCGCCAGAGGAAACGAAGCCGGTGGTGAGGTCGGCCACGAGACGTCGTTCGTGCTCCTTCAGCGCCTCGTTCAGCGGACCTCGCTGCCGATATGGCTGCAGGGCGGCATTGGGGTGAACACGGCCGCGGCGGCGCGGGTCGGCGGCGCGGCGGGCGTCGCCCTCGACCTCGCGCTCGGCCTCGCGGCCGATATCGATCTCTCGGAGTCGATTCGGGCGCTTCTGACCGCGTCGGATGGCAGCGAGTCCATGCTCATCGGAGGGGACGACGAGCCCTACCGCACCTTAGAGCGGGGCGGCGACCTCGTCGCCCGTGACCTTTCCTTTTCCGGCCGTTCGTCGTCAGGGCCCGTGCCATGGGGTCAGGATGCGCCTCTCGCGAAGGGTCTGGCTGCGTCCTTCGGGACCGTCGCCGGGATCGTTCGCGGAGTCGGCGCTGCCTTCGAGTCCGGCCCGGCACGTGCCGCGGCCGTGAGCCCAGAGGCGCTCGAACGGCTCGCTGACGATCATGGCACCGCCTGCGGCGTCCTTCAGGGGCCGATGACGCGCGTCAGCGATCGCGCTGAGTTCGCTTCTGCGGTCGCGAACGGTGGCGGGCTACCCTTCCTTGCGCTCGCGCTCATGGCCGGCCCCGAGGTGAAGAGACTCCTCGCCGAGACCAAGGAGAAGCTCCAGCAGCGCCCATTCGGTGTGGGGATCCTCGGCTTCGTGCCGCCAGAGCTGCGCGCTCAGCAGCTCGATGAGGTCCTCGCCGTTCGTCCGGCCTTTGCGCTCATCGCGGGTGGCCGTCCGTCCCAGTCGAGGCCTCTCGAAGCCGTCGGCATCAAGGTCTATCTACACGTGCCCTCACCGGGGCTCCTCGACCTCTATTTGAAGGATGGCGCGCGACGCTTCGTCTTCGAGGGCCGTGAATGTGGCGGCCATGTCGGGCCCCGCAGCTCGTTTGTGTTGTGGGAGCAACAGGTAGAGCGACTGCTCGCCTGGGCTGGGGACTTGAGCGACGTCTCCGCTGTCTTCGCGGGTGGCATTCACGATGCCCGTTCGAGCGCGATGGTCATGGCTATCGCCGCACCCCTTGCTGCTAGGGGCGCGCGGGTCGGCGTGCTCATGGGGACGGCCTACCTCTTCACGGAAGAGGCGGTCTCGTCGGGCGCCATCGGTCCCGTCTTTCAGGCGTCAGCGGTCGATTGTCACGACACGGCGCTCGTCGAGACCGCACCCGGCCACGCGACCCGTTGTGCCGAGAGCCCCTTCGTTCAAGCGTTTCGGGCTGAACGGGCCCGGTTGGTCAACGAGGGGCTGCCGAAGGACGCGATCTGGGCCAGCCTCGAAGAGATGAACCTCGGCCGTCTCCGCATCGCCTCCAAGGGACTGGTTCGTCGTGGTTCGGACATCGTCCGCGTCGATGAGACCGAACAGCGCGAAGAAGGGATGTTCATGATCGGGCAGGTCGCCGTGCTCCGCGACCGTGTCACCAAGGTCGCGGACCTCCACCGTGAGGTGACGGGCGATGCCGTCGTTCACCTCGGGAGCTTCGCGGCGGCCTCGACCGCCCTAGAGGACGCGCCGCTGCCGCCCATCGACGTCGCCATCATCGGGATGGCGTGCGTGCTCCCGGGGGCGCCCGACCTCGGCTCGTTCTGGTCGAACGTGGTGCTTGGGCGTAACAGCGTCGGGCTCGTCCCGCCCGAACGTTGGAACGTGGACGCGTACTACGATCCGAACTCCCAAGATGGGACGAAGACGCCATCGAAGTGGGGCGGCTTCTTGTCCCAATCGCTCTTCGACCCACTCGAATACGGCATCCCGCCGCGGTCTCTCGCTGCGATAGACCCGTCCCAGATCCTCGCGCTCGAGACCGCACGGCGAGCGCTCGAGGACGCCGGCTACGCGGCCGACGCTGGACGCGAGAGCCGTGACCCGAGGCTCCGATCCTTCGACCGCGAGCGCACGTCCGTGATGTTCGGCGCGGAGTCGGGCACCGATCTTGGCGGCGCTTACGGGTTCCGCTTCCTGTGGCCACAGCTCCTCGGCGAGCTCCCGCCCGAGCTCGATGCCATCCTCCCGAAGACGACGGAGGACTCCTTCCCAGGCGTGCTCGCGAACGTCATTTCGGGCCGCATCGCGAACCGGCTGAACCTCGGTGGCGCCAACTACACGGTCGACGCCGCCTGCGCGAGCTCGCTGGCCGCCGTCGACGTGGCCGTGAAGTCGCTCCTCGCGGGAGAGAGCGCGATGGCGCTCGCCGGTGGCGTCGACCTGCACAACGCCATCGGAGACTACCTCCTCTTCTCGAGCGTTCACGCGCTGTCGAAGACCGGTCAGTGCCGCACCTTCGACGCCCGCGCCGACGGCATCGCGCTGGGCGAAGGGGTCGGCGTCGTGGTCCTGAAGCGGCTCGCCGACGCTGAGCGCGACGGAGACCGGGTCTACGCCGTTATCCGGGGCATCGGCGCGTCGTCGGACGGGAAGAGCCTCGGCCTCACCGCGCCTCGCAAAGAAGGCCAACAACGCGCCGTCGCTCGCGCGATGGCACGGGCGGGGGTCTCACCGCGCGACGTCGGCCTGGTCGAAGCACATGGCACCGGCACGGTCGTCGGAGACAAGACCGAGCTCGCGACGCTCACCGAGGCCTATCTCGAGGGTGGCGCGAGCCCCGGCTCCATTACCCTCGGCTCCGTCAAGAGCAACATCGGCCATACCAAGTGCGCGGCTGGGCTCGCAGGGCTCATCAAGTCGGCGCTCGCGGTGCACCACGGCGTCTTGCCACCGACACTCAACCTCGAGAGCCCAAACACCTACTGGCGGCGGGATCACAGCCCCTTCGTCTTTCAATCGGCCTCACGTCCGTGGCTCGCGTCGCGCCGCGTCGCCGCGCTCTCGGCGTTCGGCTTCGGTGGCACGAACTTCCACCTGGTCCTCGAAGGCGATCCCGTCTCCCGGAAGCCGCGTGTCGTGCTCCCGCATTATCCCGTCGAGTTGGCCGCGCTCTCAGCGGCGACGTTGCCAGCGCTTCGGGAGCGTGCTCGGACGCTAGCCACCCTCGTGCGTGGCGCGGACACGCTCTGCGTGACCCTCACAGACGTGTGCGCCGCCATCACGCGAAGCGCGCGACCCGAGCCGGCTACCGCCCTCATCACCGCGAGCACGATGATTCAGCTCGCCGAGCGGCTCGACGCGCTCGCAGCCAATGACGCGGTCCGCGGCGTCTCCGTCAGTGGCGGTGACGCGCCGGCAAAGGTCGCGTTCCTCTTCCCGGGCCAAGGCAGTCAGCGGCCCGGTATGTTCTCGGATCTCTTCGTGAACTGGCCGCACTTGCGAAGTGTCGTCCCCCCGGAATGGGCGGCGGTCCTCTTCCCAGAAGCGGCTTTCGATGAGGGCCACCGGTCGGCTCAGAAGAGCGCCATCACAGACACCCGTGCGGCCCAGCCGACTCTCGGCATGGTGGGCGTCGCCGGTGCCGCGCTGCTCCGCGAGTTCGGCGTCAAGGCAGATCTCCTCGCTGGACACAGCTATGGCGAAGTCGTGGCGCTGACCGTGGCAGGCGCGCTGCCGGTGGATGGGCTCGTAGCGCTCTCACGCGCTCGCGCCGACGCCATCCTCGATGCGGTGTCAGGTAAGGGCGACGCCAGCTCGGCCGACGCAGGCACAATGGCCGCAGTCGGTGCCGACGCGGCCCCCGTGCGCACCGTGCTCGACGGTCTCGGGCCCAGCGCTGGTGTCGTGGTCGCGAACGTGAACGCGCCTGGCCAGACGGTCATCTCGGGCACCACGTCGGGCGTCGCTGCCGCCGTCTCGGCCCTCACGGCGGCGGGCTACATAGCCCGCGCCATCCCAGTCGCCTGCGCGTTCCATAGCCCAGTGATCGCGGGCGCGTCGGCTCGCTTCGAGCGTGTCCTCGATGACGTGCCGGTCGGCAGCCTCACGGGCGTCGTCTACG
>CANMLD010000093.1 GCA_947498315.1 Pseudomonadota bacterium
CGCATACGTCGGCCCACCGGCCGGCCCACCGGCCCACCGGCCCACCGGCCCTCCGGCCCACCGGCCGTCCGGCCCACCGACCCACCGGCCGGCCCACCGGCCCACCGGCCGTCCCACCGGCCCACCGGCCGGCCCACCGGCCGTCCGGCAGTGGCTCGTGAGATGGTCCCCAGTTCATGGCGGCGGGGTGGTCCCATCCTCGTGGCAGTTGACAGACTGCCCGTAGTGGATCTCCAGGCGCCGGTCCGAGACGCTACCGCCTCTGTTGATGGAGCGAAATTTCCTGAGGGAACCTGAGACGCGGTCGCTCGGTAGGAAGCGGCATGAAGGTTCTGCTCGTAAACCCATCGCTCAATCGCAAGCGTCTCGGCTCCTACTGGCGGTTCACCACCGCGGTCCCGCCGACCGGGCTCGCTTATCTCGGCGCCATCCTCGAGCGGGACGGCTTCGAGGTGCGCATCTACGACCAGCACGCCATCTACGGCGACAACGACGACTTGATGGGGATCATCGACCTCTTTAAGCCGGACGTAGTGGGCTTCTCGTGCCTGACCTTCGTGATGGAGACCGTCGAAGATGCATCCCGTCGCATCCGCAGGAAGCACCCGAAGATCAAGATCCTCGCGGGTAACATCCACGCGACCTACTTCCCGAAGGAGATGATCGAGTCCGAGATCGCGGACTACGTCGTCCGCGAAGAGGGGGAGGAGGCCATCCTAGCCATCTGCCGAGGCCTCCGTGACGGGCGCGAGCCGACCGAGGTCAACGGCATCACTTGCCGGGAAGGTGGTGCCGTCCGCCACAACCCGACGCCAGCGATGATCGACCTCGAACGGCTTCCCTACCCCGCCTGGCACCTGCTCGACGGCTACTCCTACGTCCCCGACCCGCTCAACCTCGCGCCGCTTCAGTCCAAAGCCCAACCGCTCGCGATCCAGGCGTCCCGTGGGTGCCCCTTTGCGTGCACCTTCTGCAGCCAGGACACCATGTACAAGCGGGTCCGGGTCCGCGGGCCGGAATCGGTCGTCAACGAGATCGAGTACGTCCACCACACCTATGGGACGACGGTCTTCGGCTTCATCGACGCCATCTTCCCGCTCAGCCCGAAGCAGGGCCACGCCTTCGCCGACGAGATGATCCGCCGCGGGCTCCACAAGAAGATCTCGTGGTTCACAGAGACGCGCGTCGATCTCGTGAGCCCCGACCTCCTGAAGCACTTGAAGGAATCGGGCCTGAAGTTCATTCAGTACGGCATCGAGAGCGGCGACGATCACGTCCTCACCAAGCTCATGCGGAAAAAGACCGGCGTGAATCAGGCCCGCCTCGCCCTCAAGTGGACGCGAGACCTCGGGATCCTGAGTTTTGGTCTCTTCGTAGTGGGCATGCCCGGTGAGACGCGCGAGCAGATCCTGCGGACCATCGCTTTCGCCAAGGAGCTCGACCCGGACATCGTGAAGTTCAACGTCGCGATCCCGTTCCCGGGCAGCGAGCTCTGGGAGCGATACAAGCATCGCGTCGACGGCCAGCCAACCTGGAAGTACAGCGGCTGGTACAACGCGAACATCAACGACGCGGACAACATCCTTGCCGGGGACTCGCTCCCGACTCGCGAGCTCATGTATCTGCAGCGCCGTGCGATGTTCGAGTTCTACACGCAGCCGAAGGTCATGCACCGCTACTTCGTCGAAGGCCTCGTCCCCGTGGACGTCCTCGCCGAGGGCTTCTACGTGCTCATGAGCGAGCTCATCCGCAGCTCCTTCCCTTACGCCCGCGCGCAGGTTCGCGCTATGGCTGCCTAAGCACTCGGAAGATCTCGGGTGGTGCGTGATCCCAGGCCGGCTGGTGGTAGCCTGTCCGCCGTGCCCCCTCTTCGCCCCCATGTCGTTGTCGCCGGCTTGTCCGCGACAGGGCTCGCTGTAGCGCGCGCTCTCGGTCGCCGTGGCTACTCGGTCCATGCCGTTGAAGCGCTCTCATGGGAGGTCGGGCTCCGGTCGCGCTATGTTGGCAGCGCATCTAAGGACTTCGCTTCACTGACGGTCGGCTCCCCGCCGCACCCGGCCGACCGCGCCGTTCTCTTCCCGTGTGGCGATCCCGCCCTCGTCGCGGTCGAGGCTCACCGCGACGCGCTCGCACCGTTTTGCTTTTTGCCGAGCGACCCGTGGGTGCTCGACAAGCGCCGCCTGATACGGGCGGCGGCCGCCGCCGGCATACGCACCCCGCGAACCGTCGGCATCGACCTGACTATGTCCAACGCGCAAGGCCCTTTGGTCGTGAAGCCGGCCATGGGCGCCGCCACAAAATCGAGACCTTTTCCCGAGAAAGCACGGCTGGTTACGTCGATTCCGGCCGAGGACCCCGAGCTCGTGGTGCAGGAGCTAATCCCCGGCCCAGTCGACGCTATCCTCGTCTGGGCGGGACACGTCGGCAGCGACGGCCGGATCGGCCCGACGGTCGTCGGTCGCAAACGCCGGGAGCGCCCTTCGCCGTTCGGCAGCGCGTCGTGGCTCGAGAGCATCGCCTCGGACGTCGTGGAAGCGGAGAGCCGCGCGCTCATCGGCGCGCTCGGCCTCACGGGGACGCTCGCCATCGAATGGAAGGAGTGGGCCGGCATACGCTGGCTCATCGAAGTAAACCCGCGACCCGTCCTTTGGAGCGCTGTCGCCGATGAAGTCCTAGTCGACGCTTATGCTGAGCGCGCGGGCAAAGCGCGACCACCGGCACGAGCGGTGCCAGCCGGTCGAACCTGGCGCTACGCGGCGCGCGATCCCCTGGCGCCTTCGGCTCAAGTCGACGCACTCTGGGCGATTGACGACCCACTCCCGGGCCTCTACGGCCCGGCCTACACGCTCCGGCTTTTTTCGGCGAGACTGCGCAGCTCCCGCTTCGACCATAGCAACGGAGGTCGAAAACCGGCATGAAGTCAGAATGATTGCCAAGATCCGCTACGACTCTCCGCTGGTCCTGACGTTCGCGCTGGCCTGCACGATCGCCATGGCGCTGAGCACGATAACGGGCGGTCGTTCCACCATGGCGTTCTTCGTGCTCGGCGGAGAGTTCACCGACTTTTTGAGCTGGTGGCGGCTCTGCACCTACATCTGCGGGCACGCGGACTGGGGACACCTGATGAGCAATATGAGCCTGCTCCTGCTCCTCGGCCCCGCGCTAGAGCGCCATCACGGCGCGGGTCGGCTCTCCGGGATGATGGCCTTCACCGCCATCGCGTCGGGCATGGTCAACATGTTGCTCTTCGACACGGGCCTCCTCGGCGCGAGTGGCATCGTCTTCATGTTCATCGTGCTGTCGAGCTTCTCGAATGCGACTGCCGGGACCATCCCGCTATCGTTCATGCTCGTGGTCGCGCTCTTTTTATCTACCGAAGTCATCAGCGCCTTTCGCGCCGACGGGATCTCGCAGCTCGCTCACCTGCTCGGAGGCGCGTGCGGGGCCGCGCTTGGCTTTACGCATGCGGGAACCTCGCCGACCACGACAGGCAAGGTCCCCTCCTGAGGGCGACTCCCTCCTACTGAGCCGCCGGCATCGTGCAGTACTTCGGGAAGGCTTTCCCGTCGGCGCCGAAGTAGGTGCTGGCGCCGTCCCGGGTCCACTCGTGGCCGAACAGGAAGGGCAGCCCCCACTGCAGACCATCCGACGGGATCGTGTGGCCAAGGCCATGGTTGCACTCGACGACGGCGTGGCCATCGGTACGCAGCGCCTCTGCTAGCTCGGTTGTGCCGGTCTGGAAGTTGACGAGCGGGAGCTGATCGTTCGGCCAGAGATCCGTCGCGCCGCCCGCGACCGCAAGCACAGGGACCTTGCGTTTCGGGCTCTCGTACTCGAAGCGCACGAGCTCGAGGAGACCACCCGACGAGCCCAGGCCGCCGCTCCAAAGCGCCGCGCCGGCGAGGACGTCCGATCGGAGGAGCACGAGCCGTGTGCTGAAGAGCGCCCCTTGGCTGAACCCGAGGGTGTAGACCCGCTTCAGGTCGACATCGTACTGAGCCGCGAGACACGAGAGCAGATCGTCGAAGAGGCTGATGTCCGGCTCCGGTCCGTCGAGCACCGACCACGTCGGCGGCAGGGGCCCGAAGAACTGAGCCGCCACGTCCTTGTAGGGAGCGAGCTTCTCTGAACTCACGGGGTCGATGACCGCCTGCGGCGCCACCGTGATGAGGTTCTCCGAGCCGCTGATGGACTTGGCGCCTAGCGCGGACGAGAACTCGGTGTGCGTGTCTCCGAAGCCGTGCCAGAGAAAGAGCACGCCTGCCCCGGTTGGGTCCTCGGGTAGCGTCACGACGACCTCACGCTCGAGATCGCTCGACACGAAGCTCTGCTTGCCGACCTTGAAGGTCGGACACGTACCGCCTGTGTAGGCTTTGGGCGCCGGAGGGCCGTCGGGGTCTACCGTGGACGTGTCGGGCACCGAGGCATCGCCATCGACCGAGCCGGAGGTATCCGAGTCAGACGCCTCGGTGCCGCCTTCAGCGGTGTCGTCGTCAGCCTCGGTCGTGTCCGACGCGAAGGAGACGTCCGAGTCGCTGCCCTCCGTGGCGCCGTCCGTCGAACCGGAAGACGTGGGCGACGTCTCACAAGCGAGGACGGCGGCCGAAGCCAGTGACAGAGAGAGCAGGCGCCCGACTACGCCGCCGCAGAGAACCCTAATGTCGTTCATGAGTGACTCCGTAAGTTCCACGGTCCGTGGCGAGACTACACGAAAGCGTAAGGGACGACCTCGGCCTTCGCAGAACATGTTTCACCGCGCGCTCTGATGCAGCTCCGACAGGCGGCGGTACGCCCGCTCCGCAAAGGGGCAAGCGGGATCGATGAGGAGGACGTCATGGAGTGCGCCTCGGGCGAGCTCTAGACGTCCGGCGTCGGCGTGGGCCATGCCGAGGAAGTAAGCCGCATGGATTCGGAACAGGTCGAGCGCGCCGCGTGGAACGAGGGATGAGCTGTTGGCCGGGCCCGCTCGGGTGAGCTCCATCGCTCGCTCCAGGTCGTCAACGCCCTTTTGATGGATCCCGAAGTCCGGCGGCAGAACGACGCTGAGCCGTCCCCGCGTGATGCGAACCTCGAGCTCTTCAAAGATCGCGTGGATTGGCGGTGAAGCCGGATCCGGGGCCACACGGCCGGCTCGGCTTCTTTCGAGGAGCTCGAGCGCCTCGGTTACCAGGGTCGAGCCGAGGAAGACGTCCTCGGTGGCTCCGGCCGCATAGGCGCGAACGACCGCCGAAAAGATCAATGACATCGGACGATTGGGTGCAAGCTGCATCGCGCGATCGGCTGAACGCCGCGCATCGTCGGGCTCGCCCAAGAACGCTTGCGTGAGCGCGAGGTGTGCGTACGCGGCCGCGTCATCCACGTGATCGAGGAGGCTGCGCGTGAGCCAACGGCACGCCTCTGCGTGACGACCGAGGCCGATGAGCAGCCGCCCAAGAAGAAGCGCCGCGGCCGCGTCCCCAGCGTCGATGCGCTCGCGCAAAGCCGCTTCACTGTCGGCGAAGCCGTGTTGCGCCAAAAAGAGCGGGCTCGGGACGTGGAGCTGCTCGGACGCGTATTCGTGGAAGGGGTCGGAGAGCGACGTCAGGCGCCTCATGGTGGTCGACACCACCCCGTGCCGGGTCGCCGCGACCAGCTTGCTGAGCGCTCGTCGACGATGCCCCTCACGGTGGAGCGCCTCAGGTCCAACGCTGGCTTCTCGAATGAGCGCCGCGGCTTCGATCGCAGCGAGCTCCGAGCCAGCCTGCGCGATACGCGCCACCACCACGGGCTCGAGATCGGCGGTGACCGCCTTCTCTCCAGCGTCGATGAGTCGGCGCTGTGCGTCGCTCCACGGCGTCTCGTCCTGTGGGAGTAGCCCCGCGCTGCTCAGCGCGGTGATCACGTCGCGGCGGCTAGAAGTCGTAGGTCTCCTCGGCCGGCTTCGCGCCATCGGCAGGTTTGGGGGCTGCAGGATCGCCCGCGGCCGGGGCCTTGGGAGCCGGGTCACCCATGCCGTAGGGGTCGTCGTCTGGGCTAGCGGGGGCCACGCCACCCGGAGCCTTACCACCGCCGACACCATAGGGATCGTCATCGGGATCCGCCGGTGCCGTGGGGTCTACGGCCGGTGCCGTTGGGTCCGCTTCGAGCGTGGCGTCGAGATCGTCCATATACTGATCGGTGAGCGACCCGATGTCGGTGGCCGGGCCCGTGCTGTTATGCATTCCAACCGGTTTGCCGTCCCAAGGGAAGCCTTCGACGATCGGTCGGTCGTCGCGCCAGTTCACGATGCCCTTGCTGATGGTGGGCACGTACATGATGAAGATGAGCGCCGCGACGGTGATGCCAAGGGTAGGCATCACGGCGCGCACGACCTGCCCGAAGGGCTTCTTGAAGACGGCAGCGGAGACGAAGAGGTTGGTCGCGACCGGCGGCGCCAGATAGCCAATCTCCATGTTCACGACGAAGACGACGCCGAAGTGGAGCGGGTCGATGCCGTAGACCTCCCACGCCACTGGCGCCAGAATCGGGGCGAAGATGAGCGTGCAGCTGATGGAGTCCATGAGCGCGCCGAGCACGATCAAGATGACGTTGACGAGCAGCATGAACCCGAAAGGCCCGAGCTCCATGTCGCGGATCCAGCCGATGAGCTTCTCGTTCAGCTGGATGTCGTTCAGGAACTCGTTGAGGCCAAACGAGAGCACGATGATGAGGATGAGCGTGCCCATCAGTGACGCGGACTCGATGAGCGAGCGCATCAACTTGCGGCCGTCGAGCTCTTTGTAGATCCCCATGGTCACAAAGAGCGCGTAGACGGTCGCGACGGCGCCTGCCTCGGATGGGTTGAAGAAGCCGCCGTAGATGCCGCCGAGGACCACGAAAGGCAGCGCGAGCGCCCAGATGCCGTCGATGAGCGCCGCCTTGAGCTTCGCCCAGACGAAGGGCTCGCGCGCGACCTTGGTGCGGAGGCCCGTCCAGATCGCGTAGAGACAGAGGAGTCCGCCGATGAAGAGCGCCGGAACGAGCCCAGCGAGGAACATGTCCTGTGGGTTCACCTTGGCGCTCGAGGCGCTGATGCTGATGGCGTAGATGAGCATCGCGAGCGACGGGGGGACGAGGCACCCCAAAGAGCCTGCCGTCGTCACGAGCCCGAGCGAGAAGTTCTCGCCGTAACCGCTCTTGATCATGGCTGGGTACATGATCGAGCCGACCGCGATGAGCGTGACGGGCGAGCTCCCTGAGATGGCCGCAAAGAAGATGCAGGCGATGACGGAGGCCACGGCGACGCCGCCAGGGAGCCAGCCGAGGCCGGCTCGGGCGATGGTCACGAGCCGGCTGGCGATACCGCCCGTCGTCATGATGGCGCCCGACGCCATGAAGAGTGGGATCGCGAGGAACTCTTGGCGCGTGACTAGATTCTCTGTGGCCTGGAGGATGACCAGCAGTGAGTCGAGCGTGCCGTGATCGTCAGTGAACCAGTAGAAGCTCAGCGCGGTGGCAGAGCCCATGATGACGAAGAGCGGCGCTCCGACGATGACCAGGAAGAGCAGAACGAGGATGAACGGGGTCAGCATCAGCGCGCCTCCCCTTGGCTCTCTGAGCCAGCATCATCGCCGGTGGGCATTCCGGGGATGAGCTCGCCCGACGCGCCCGCTTCTGGGTTGAAGATGACGCGGACAGCGAGCCCGAGGAACCGCAGCGCCATCATGCACAGGCTGAAGGGCACGATGAGCAAGACCTTCCACTTGGCCCACGGGAGCGAGGACGGGTCGACGACGTCGCCGTGAACCTTGTAGTCGAGGATCGACTTCCATGAGAGCCAAGCGAGGAACAGACACATCGCGACCGCGGTGAGGAACGAGAGGGACTTCACGAAGTGGGCAATTGATGCGCGCCAGAGCTTGTCGCCCATCTCGAGGGCCAAGTGGCGCTTCTCGTACGTCGCGATGGACGCACCGACGAGCCCGACGCACAACATGCACACGCCCGACACGCGCGGTGCCCAGACGAGACCATTTGGGAACTGGTCGAGCACGACCCAGACGAAACCCGCGAGGAGCGCCGTGATGGCGGCAGCGAGGCCGAGACTCATCACGAAAGGCTGCGGTGGCCCAGAGCGCTTCATGGTGCGGACGCCGAGGAGCGAGACCAGGAAGGTGAGGCCGAGGTTCAGATACAGCGAAAAGGAGTGGTGCCACCACTCGTTCTCGGGCGTCGGTAACTTGCCGAAGACGAGGGTCACGAGCCGTGACTCGTCGCGTGAGAACACGCGCTCGAGCACGTTGGCGAACATGACCAGCGACATCGTGAGAAAGAGGAACCCTCCTGCGGCACGCTCCGCTTGGTAGATGCCCCAATCGATGAGAGCTAGGCCGCCGCTCGGCCGCGCTCCGGGCGTCGTGGGAGCTGTACCGCTCACTTGAAGGTCTTGAGGTACGCTTCGATGGCGTCGAGCAGCTCGAGCCCGGCCTTCGGCATCTTGGGGTCCGCTCGAAGGGTCGCGCGGACGCCACGGGCGGCGGTCTCGAAGGTCGTACGCTCGTCAGCTGTGAGCTGGTGGACCTGCACGCCAACTTCGGGGCTCGTCAGCAGCTCGACGAGCTTCTTGTTCAGCGCGCGGACCGCCGTGCGACCCTTGGGCTGAAGCGCGCGACCTTCGTCCATCAGGATCTTCTGAAGGTCGGCGGGCAGACCATCGAACCAAGCCTTGTTGAAGACGATGAGCGCAGGCTGGTAGATGTGGCTGGAGAGGGTCACGTACTTGACGGTCGTGTGCCAGGACGCGGCGATCATGAACAGGAGCGCCTGATCGAAGCCGTCGACCGTCTTGTTCTCGAGTGCCGTGAGGGTCTCCGTGGTGGGCACTGGCGTCGGCGACGCTGAGAAGGCCTTCCACGTCTCGAGGTGGACCTTGCTCTCCTGCGACCGCATCTTCTTGCCCTTCAGGTTCGAGGGCGCCTTTACGAAGCCATCGCGGGTGCCGAAGTGGCGAAACCCGTTCTCCGACCAGAAGCCGAGGACGAAGCCGTATCCTCGAAGGATCGGGTCGAGACGGCTGGAGACGACGTTGTCGAGTACGGCGTCCGCCTCTCGGAACGACTTGAAGAGGTACGGCAGCTCGATGACGTTGAGCTCGGTCACGATGCTGCCGATCGCGCCCGTCGAAGCGCCAACCGCCTGAAGCTCGCCGCGGCGAGTCTTCAGGACCGTGTCGTTCTCGTCGCCCTTCGTGCCCCCCGTATAGACCTTGACGGAGATCCGCCCGCCGGTTTTGGCCTCTACGTTCTTCTTGTACTCACGCAGAAGGCGGTCCCACGGGGTCTTCTCAGGAGCGACCGTCGCGATCTTCATCACGATCGGGCTCTGCGCGATGGCAGCGCCGCTGAGTAGAAGGAGGGAAGCGAACAGGGGAGCATGGAACTTGAGCATGAGGGACTCCGACAGGGGTGGCGGTGGGCTTTGAGTTGGAGTCGGGATCAGTCTTCCCAGTAGCTCTCGTCGAACTTCTCCTTGAGCATCTTGGCCTTCTCCTTCTCGAGCAGGTTCTCGGCTTCGACCTCGGGGAGAACGTCCGCCGAAATGCTCTCTACCAACTTCAGTTGCTCGTCGAAGATCTTCTTCCCCTCGACCTTGTCCTTCCAGCGCGTTGCCCACATCTCTGCGAAGAGAACGCGAGTGGCGAGGTAGTTAGGCGAGTTCCTGAGGGATCTCTCGAAGCGCTTCCGGCTCTCCTCGAGGTCGCCACTCGGGAATGGGACCTTCGTGTAGTAGCCACCGAAGTAGCGATCAGACGCATGGTAGAAGTACTCGGGGTCGAGCTTCTCGATGCGGCTCATCATTTGGAAGATCTTCTCCTTGTTGTTCAGCACCGTCACGATGCTGGTCGCGAGGCCGTACTTGCCGAGGGCCACCGCGTACCAGTAGACGGCGGGCAAGTCGGACTTCTTCAGCGTCGCGATGGAGTCCTCGAGCGGCTCTTTGTTGCAGGCCGCAGACTGGTAGTCCTCGTTCTGGAGACGGATGGCCTTCTCGGACGTCAGGAACGACTCTTCGAGGAGGGCGACCATCTCCTCCTCTTTGCTCTCCTGAAGGTCATCTTTGCTGTCGGCTTCGGCGCGCTGCATTTCGAGGCGTGTGTAACCGTCGGCGAGGAAGTACACGGCCCGGCCGAGGTGCACGTAGTTCTCGGACTTGCGAGGGTCGATGGCGACCGCCTCCTTCCAGTGGCCGATGGCCTCACGGAGCTTCGCCACGTCCTTACGGCCGCTCCAGGCGGCCTGGGCTGCCGCTTCAGTCGCGGCCAGATCACCCTGCTTCGCGGCGGGGAACTGACCTTCGGCACACATGCCGGCCGAGTGAGTGCTTCCGCAGCCGGCATTGATGCCAGCGTTCGTCAAGATGGCGGCCATCGCGAGGCCCATGAGTTTGTTACGCATCAGCGTGGTCTCCCTGAATCGGTCCTTGGCTAAGGCGCTCGCATGTAGCCCGCGGCGTTTGGTCCGTCAAGACCCTGCAGCGTCGCCCGGAGCTTGCCTCGGCAAATACACAGGCCCAGACGCGAAGATGCTGGTGGGCGGCCACATCACTTGGGCCGACCGATCAGCACGACGAGCTCGAGAGGCCAAAGGCCCGTGGACTCACTTACGAAAAATAATTTTCAAACATGTTCATGCGTAGTCCCGAAACGCAACGCGGCTGTCCGAAAACGAAACAGACCATCGGACACTCTCGCCGCGGGAACCCCGTAGCCATGGGATCTCTCGAGCTGGCACGGCTGGTGCTCTGACCGGTGACCATGTTCACACCACTCATCTTCGATGCCATCTCCTCTCCAACATGTGTCGCCCAACTCCTTGGGGTCGTTACCTTCGCTGGGCCAGGCGAGTCGTGGACTCTGACGGTGGACCGCGAGGGCTTTCCCCTGCGGCTCGCCCCAGGCGTTCAGCGGCGAGCGCGAGAACGTCGTGACCACCTGCGACTTCTCGTCCACGTAGTGCACTCGATCGGGGTGGCTCCTCCGGCGGTGTTCGCGTCTCGGGAGCGGCTGGGAGCGTCCGCCGGCTCTGCAGCCCGAGAGGCCCGTGCAGCCCGAGAGGTCCGAGAGGCCCGAGAGGAGGCGACGCCCACCGCACGGGCTGGCGCTCGGGCGCACCGGCGGGCGTCGAGCGCTCGAGCGTCACGCTCCTCCGGACCGCAGTATCTGGACGAGATCGTTCTGGCCCCGGACGGGACGTGGTCGCGCCGCTACGAGAACCCTGAGCTCGAGTGGGCGCACGCGCCGTTCTGGCGTGTGCGCCCTGACGCGCAAGAGTGGACCTCGGCGCAGCCATCGGGGGTGATACCAACGCTCGAATGGGGCACGGAACCCGAAAACTTGCATGACACGGCAGACTTTAGGATTAGCATGTCGCCCTCAGACCAGCCTGGGCAGGACGACACATGGCGAAGACGCAGCTAAACTCTCGAGCAATCTCAGCTCCCTTTGCGATGGGTCGCTCAGGTCGTGTGGTGGCACTGATGGCGGTGGCGGCCACGCTGGTTCCTACGGTCGTATTAGCGCAACAGACCGCCGACCTCGAACCCAGCGTCGTGTTCTTCGATCTCTACTTCCGTGATTCGGCGGGCGCGAAGACCCCCGAGTACGTGAACGCGGTTCAAGACGACATCCGACGCCACAAGACCTACTCGGTCCTCGCGCGGACCGACGCGGGCGACCGTCTGAAGACGCAAATGATCACGCCGGCCAAGCGGGTGACCGCGGAGCGACTCAAGAGCATCGAGAAGATGGTGCAGGAAGGCGACAAGCTGGCCTACACCAACCCGAAGCAGGCCATCGAAGTCTTGCGGCAGGCAAAAGAGGAGCTCAAGGAGCTGGTCGAGCACGTGTCGCTCGACGAGAAGATCCGACGAGACTACTTCACGACGCAGATGCTGCTCGTGACGAGCCACCTCGAGAACGAGAACGAGCCGAAAGCGCGCGAGATCATGGTCGAGATCGTCCGGGTCTTCGAAGACGAGAACCCGGTCACGACCAAGGACTATCACCCGCGGGTCGTCGAGCTCTACAGGGAGGTCTTTCGCAGCCTTCAGGCCGAACGAACGGCGTCGCTGACCGTCACGACCAATCCTCCCGGCTGTGACGTCTTCATCAACGGTCGCCCGCTCCGGCAGAAGACGCCCTACACCTTCGAGGGGCTTTACCCCGGGCCGCTGCGCATCAACGTCCGAAAGGGAAACCTGCAGTCCATGGTGCGAAAGGTGGAGGTGCCTGCCAACGGTTCGGGCAAGATCGACATCGACCTCGAGTACGAGTCCGCGCTCTCCTTCGCTGGCGAGGCCTTCGGTCTCACGTTCACTGACGAGAGTTCGCTCAAGGCGAACGTCCTCAACTACACGGAGAAGCTCGGGAAGTTCCTCGAGGTCGACTTCATCATGCTGGTCGGTGTCGTGAACCGTAACGGCTCGCCCGTCCTGGCAGGCTACCAAGTGGACGTGAAGGCTCGCACGGTAGTGCGTCAGCAGGACTTCGCCGTAAAGGCGAACGTGGTGTCGACCCGTCGCGTCGAAGAGATGTCCGCGTTCCTCGCCGGGAAGGACCTGTCACTCGCGTCCGGCGGCGTGGTCTACAAGCCCTGGTACAAGAACTGGATCGGCTGGACGCTCGCTGGCTCGGCCGTTGCCCTTGGCTCCGTCGCTGCCGTGCTCGGTACGCAATACTTCGACGCTCGCGATAACGCTACCAGCGCCGACTACGGCTCCTACGATGACAGGCTTGGTGAAGCCGAGCGCGCTCGTGATCTCGAGCTTCAGACGGGGATCGTCGCCGGCATCGGTGGTGCCGCCCTCGTGGGCAGCATCCTGGTCTTCACGCTCGTGCAGTTCGAGGACGAAGAAGCCATGAGCTTCGGTCCGTCCAATCCCCAGTTCATCGCCTTCCCCTGGGCGACAGGCGACGGTGGCGGCCTCTCCGCTACCCTGACATTCTGAGGCCCGCCATGGCAAAATCTGCTTCATCCGCAAAGAAGTACATCCGCACGAGGACCCCGTCCGCCGGCAGTAACACTCTCGAGCGTACTCCGGCCGCTAAATCCGAACCGAAGCGCCGGACGTCCAAGAAGAAGGAGGGCGCGCCCGAGGTCTCCGACAAGGAGAAGAAGGCGATGCGCGCCGAAGCGCACAACTTGAATCCCATCGTCATCATCGGCAAGGACAACGTGACGCCGGGCGTCATCGCGGCCGTGGACGCGGCGCTCCACCAGCACGAGCTGATCAAGGTGAAGCTGCTTCAGTCTACCTCGGTTGACAAGAGTGAGGCCGCGGCAGTCCTCTGTGTGGAGACCGGCGCGACGCTGATTCAACGAATTGGCGGCGTCGCTCTGCTGTATCGGCGCCGTGACGACGACGAGGGCGCGCGCCCCCGAGCGTCGAAGGTCAATAGCGAGTTCGAGGATGAGGAGGATTAGTTGTCATGACGAAGCAGCCCCAAGAGAAGAAGATCGCCCACGCTGTCGGACATAAGCACGGCAAGAAGGGCGGGCTCGATCCAACCACCCGGCGCTTTCTGAACATCTTCGGGATCATGTTCGGAGTGGCGCTGATCGCGTACTTCATCGCGACGCGCTGACCCTGGCCTCGACCGCACCGGATTGATCCGGGCGGCCAGCCTGTGGGCAGTCGGGCGCGCGTCGGGTAGTTCAACTCCAGGCTTGGTCGGCCAGCGACCCCTGAGGCCTCCATGTTTCTAAACATCTTGCGCCGGGCCTTCGTCGTCTGGTGGATCCTGCTCCGCTACGGGTTTCCGTGGATCTTTCTGAGGAGCCAGCGGCCAGCGCTGATGCGGCGTGGTTTCGAGCGCCTCGGCCCGACCTACTTGAAGTTCGGGCAGATCATCGCCTCGAGCCCCGGGCTCTTCCCGAAACAGTACGTCGACGAGTTCCAGAAGTGCCTCGACCGGGTCCCGCCCTTCTCGTTCGCACAAGTGAAGCAGACCATCGAGAGTGAGCTCCGCAAGCCGATGTCCGAGGTGTACTCCCTGGTGGAGGAGCAGCCGATCGCCGCCGCCTCGATCGCGCAAGTGCATGCGGCAAAGCTCATTGACGGCACTGACGTCGTCATCAAGGTGCAGCGACCGGACATCAAGGAGCGCGTTCAGGCCGACCTCTGGTTCATCCGCAAGCTGGCGTGGATGGCCGAGAAGTTGTTCGTGACCGCACGGCTCGCGAACGCGTCAGGCGTGGTCGAAGACTTCTCGAAGACAATCGCCGAAGAGCTCGACTTCCGGACTGAGGGCCGGAACATGGACGAGTTCAACGCCATCATGGTCAAGCATGGGACTGCCCACGAGATCGTGGCGCCGATTGTCTTCTGGGACTACACCGCGCCACGGCTCCTTACGATGGAGCGCTTCCACGGGTTCAAAGCCGACGACGTCGCCAAGTTCAACGCGCTCGGCGTCGACGCCGAGAAGTGGCTGCGCATTGGCATGCGCGGCTGGAACATGACGATGATGCTGCACGGGTTCTTCCACGGCGACGTTCATGCTGGGAACCTCATGTTCCTCCCTGAGCGGAAGCAGATCGGCTTCATTGACTTCGGAATCGTCGGTCGCTTCGACAAGGGCCAGCGAATGCAGGTCCTGCGTTACGTGCTGTCGTTCAACACCCAGGACTTCGAGGAGCTCTCGAGGGTCATGGTCGAGATGGGCGCGGTCGACAAGAACATCGACGTCGTCGCACTCGCTCGCGACCTGAAGCAGGTCTACTCACCGCTGCTGTCGCGTGCGCTCTCGGAGATCGAGTACGGCCGCGTCCTGCCGGACATCATCGCGAACTCGCGCAAACACGGCATCATGATGCCGCGCGAGTTCATCCTCATCCTGAAGCAGCTCCTCTACTTCGACCGTTACGCCAAGCTCGCGGCACCAAAGCTCAACGTCTTCAACGACTTGTACCTAATCGACTTCCTCTTCTCGCCCGCCGCGGCCGAGTCGGGCATCGACATGGGCGCGGTCGGACGGCTCATCATGAGCATTCAGCAGGCCGCCATGGCGCGTTCGGCCCCCAGCTGACGCTACGCGAGAGTCAGCGCACGACTCGAACCACACTACCCGCAGGCAAGCTGTTCTCGAAGTCCATGAGTGTCGCCTCGACGGATTGGACGTCGTCACCATCGACCGTGAGCCGGGTCTGATGGTCACCCGTCTCGAACACGGGGTAAGAGCCGATCTCAGTGTCTTGGTGGCGTGACACTACGGCGTCAATGAGGTGTGTGATGTCCGGCTCGGCAGCGGAGCAATAGAGCGTCGCGGCCACGACCGGCTTCTCGGCGATGAGCGCGGAGATGCCAGCGACCTTCTTCTCGAAGAGGCCCGGTACGCCTGGGAGCACCCACACGTTCTTGACGCGCATGGTCGGAAAACGGAGCCCTTCGAACTGTACGAGCTCGGTGCCCACCGGGACCCGAGCGAGCCGCCTTAGGGCCTCGCGCCGGGGCCCCTCAGGAACGTTGACGAGCCAAGCGGTGAGTGTCGGGTGGTCGTGCAGCTCGAGCCCCAGCCCACGAGCGACGCCCGCGAGGGTCAGGTCATCGTGGGTCGGTCCGATGCCTCCAGACGTGAAGACGTGTGTGTAAGACGCTGACGCCTCCGCCACAGCGGTGGCGATAGCGTCGAGGGTGTCCTCGATGATGACGATGCGCTGGAGGCGTACGCCATGGCGACGGAGCGCGTCGATGAGGACGGGCGTATTGAGGTCCCTGACCTTCCCGGTCAAGACCTCGTTACCGATGATGACGGCCGCCGCGGTAGCCCGCGAGGTCACGTGCGCACCAGAGGGTGAATCTCGGTGAACTGACCCGTCATCTCGAGCGCCATGGCGTCTTTGCCGAAGGTCAAACGCCAGTCCCCGCTTCGGAGGACGCCAAACGCGGTCATGCCGGTACGCTTCAGGAACTTCCAAGATTGGCCGTTCGACCACTTTTGGAGGTCCTGGAAGTCCTTGAAACGTTTGCGCTCCATGAACCCGCACGCCGGGCAGAAGTCGATCGCCGAGCTCTCCCGCGTGTAGTAGTTCGCGCCGCAGCCGACGCAGCCCATGTCCATCAGGTCGTCGATGACCTCGCCGGTGGGGCCGGCGTACTTGCCGCCCCCGCTGTACTCGAGGTCGAAGGCGCTCTCACGGGTGATGCAAACCAGCTCGAGTCCTCGTAGCGCATGCATGCTCATCGCGTCTCTCCTCTGAGGGTCAGACAAAATGGAGATGGAGTGTACGCCGCGCAATTTTCCACGCAACGAGTCGGCGACTATAGGCGCGTACTCCGTCGTAGCGGCCACGGGGCTCATAGCCCTTCTAGGAGCGCAGGCAATTCGATGCTAGAAAATTGCCGGCGGACGCCAATCAAGGTTTTGTCTGACCCTCTCTGCGGCCACGCGGCCGTTCCGTCGCTTTGTTTTCGGGTGCCAGGGCTCTCAGGAGCGCTGGGCGGCCGCCTGCTTCTCGGTGAGCTTGCCACGACACAGCGGGAAACGAACGCAGCCGAAGAAGACCCCACGGGGACCGGTCACCTTTCTCATCGCTTCGCTGCAGGTGGGGCAAGAGAGGCTGGCATCGATCTCGATGACCTCCACGTCCGCGGAGCCGGCGGTCACTTTTGGCGCGAACCCGAGGATGAGCACGCCGGGCAGACCTCGTACGTCCTCGAAAGAACGCTCGAATCCAGAGAGCCCGCGCGTCCCGAGGACCTGCCCCAGCGTGCGTCCAGCCTCGACGTCGCGCGCGAGATCGGTGCCTTCGCCGGCGAGGACCGTGGTCCCCCGCGCAGAGACCGTCGCGGTCACTCGACCGGCTTCAGCACGCTCGACGACGATGACGTCCTCAGCGCTGCCCACGGCATGAACGACGACGCGGAGCTCCTGCGACAGCTCGCGTCCGAGCTCGTCCGGGAGTGAGTCGAAGACGTCGGTATACAGCCACGTCTCAGCGGGTCCCGCAGGCACCAACGCCAATTGGAATCCGGTCAAGGGCGGCGTGACGGCTTTGGGCAGCAAGATCATGCCGCGTCGCTCGAAGAGCACGCGCAACCGTGCTGCCACCAGCATGGGCCGCGTGGGGACGTGGAAGCTGAGCTGGCTGTTCATGTCAGGTCTCGCGCTGGTGGTTGGGATTGCCGTTGAGGAGCGCCTGGGCGGGTCAGTCGCCCGGCGCGGCGTGCGCCGGAACCGATGTGAGCCGCCGGTCCTGTAGGCACATGGCGGTGAGCTCGCGACCCCAGACGCAGCCCGTGTCGAGG
The DNA here is from genome assembly GCA_947498315.1 of Pseudomonadota bacterium. Lineage (GTDB taxonomy): Bacteria > Myxococcota_A > UBA9042 > SXOO01. The sequence continues at coordinate 17,263 of CANMLD010000093.1, forward strand.
TACTGAATCCCTGGCTCCGAGTGGCTGCCGAGCGCGGACCAATGACCCATCACCCAGGTGACGTTCTCGCGGAGCGCGTTGGACGCCTGCCACCACGGTCGACATCCCGCCGGGAGCGTGTCGAGTGGGCCGGTGTAGGAGACGGGTTCACTCTGGCCATCGACAGCGCGTACGCGGGTCAATATCCCCACACGGGCCGCCAGTCGCTCGAAGGGATCGGCTGAGTCGAGGTGCGCCCCGCGGAGCCGCAGCACGAATGCAGCCCAGCGGTCGCCCGACAGGACGTGTGAGGCCTCTGCGGCGATCTCCCGCGCCAACCCAAGCGACCAGGATGGATGTAAGCCCGCGTGTAGCAGGACGAATCCCGGTCTCTCGATGAGCAGGGAGCCGCGCCGAACGAGGTCGATGAGGTCGTCGCGATCAGGCGAGGTGAGGAT
>CANMLD010000094.1 GCA_947498315.1 Pseudomonadota bacterium
CTGAACCTCACCGGCAAGGAGGGGCTCACCGTCACGATCCCGATCTGGTACGAAGTCGAACCCGAGGATTTCACTACTTCGCGACCTGCTCGCAGGAGTAGATGGACTGGAAGATCGGACCCACCTTTCCGAAGAGCTTCAGGTCGCCACCGCCGGCCTTGTTGAGGCGCTCCATGGTCGCGGTGTAGTCCATACCGAAGCCCTCGGCCATGGCGCCCTTCTTGATGTCCTGGCGGTACTCTTCGATGAGCTTACAGTTGGCCTTGTGGGCCTCTTTCTTCTCGTCGACGAATTTCTGAGCAGCCGCGACGAACGCGTCCTTGTCGGCGCCGCCCACCTTCTCGACATGGACGAGGAACGCCTCGACGGTCTCGTTCTGGACCTTCCAAGGGTTCGGTCCGTCGGCTGCCGCCGGAGCCGCCGCCCCACCCCCGCCCGCGGCTGGTGCGTCCTTCTTGCCGCAGCCAACTGCGAGAGTCGACGCAAGGATGGTGAGGACGAGCAAGTTTCGCATACGACGCTCCGAAGTGGTCATGACCGAGCCGGTCGGGTTACAGTTTCCGCCGCACGGTAACGCATTGTTCGGACACGGCAAGTCGACGTCTATTCGACTCTGAATGTCTCCCCCCGCCGAGTCGCTCGATGGCTCGCTCCTGCGAGGTGCCGCTCCGCCCTCTCTCCGAGTACGTGCCGCCCGAGTCTTTCCCCATCGCGGTCCCAGGCCGCCGAGCGCCCCAGCTCACCGCCGAGCCGCGGACGGTGTGCGCAGCCAGTGCATCGGGCTGTGGTAGACGCATCGGCTGGCGGCTAATGACTGACTCGATTTCGAGGCTGCTGCCGGCTGAGCCGGCGCGTCGCTTGGACCTGCCCCGGGGCTATCAGCGATCAGCCCCAGCGCCGGCGACGCCCAAAAAGAAACGTCGAGCTGCGGTCACACCCGCTTTCGTAGCCGCGTCCAAGGTTCGGAAGAGCGCGGAGCGGTCGTGGTGAACAGCCCTACGCTCCAAGGCTCACGCGGGAGAGCACGACGGGTGACCGTCCGGGCCAACTCAGCGTCGACGAGGTCAGTGACGCAGTCGACCCAGAGAGACTTGCTCCGGGGTGTCGGGATGAGAGGGACCGAAGGGTGAGCCGACGGCCACGGGCTGCAACGAGCTCGCAGACGCCAGCGCGGACCTCCGCACGTAGTGTGCCCACTACACCACCCAGGTGATTGTCCACTCCCGCGTATTGCCGCCCACGTCCACCTCGACGTCATCGCCAAGCTTTTTGTTCATCACGGCCCGACCGAGGGGGGAGTGGGGGGTCACCACTGAGAAGAAGCCGTCGCCGCCGGGTGCCGTCAGCTCTTCACCGGCGCCGGTGGGGGCCAGGAAGAAGGTGCGGCCGCCTTCGTCGTTCTCGACCTCGACCACGGCGCCGAGCCCGATCCGTGCGCCGGGCAACATGGGCGACGGATCGAGCGTTTCGAGCGTCGCCAGGTCGGCCCGGATGCGCGCCATCCGGTCGAGGTGGCCGCGCGCGAGCCCTGCCGCTTCAATTGCGGTCTGAGAGTTCTCCTTGCGCTCGGCGAGCGTAGCGGAGTCTCTGGCTTCGGCCGCCGCGAAGATGCCCGAGCGCTCCGCCGTGTCTGCGGAAGCGCGGAGGCGGGCCGCGAGTTGATCGATGAGGTACTGCTTGTTCATGGCATCAGATGGTACGGGGGACTCGCCTGCTGTCCAAAAACTGGGGTCTTTACCACCCTCTCAGCCGGGCCGAGCTCGGGTCCGCGGCCGGCCCGAGCGCGAGACCTCCACCATGAGCGTCTCTGGCGCGAACGCCTGCGAGTCAATCAAGAGGGTTTGGCTGGGCCAGCCCTCGAGGGGGCAGCGTAGCGGCGTACTCGGACCGACCAAGCATCGAGTTCGCCGTCCTCGACGGGCGCTTCGCGATGCGCGCCTCCGGGCGGCTCCACTCGACGGTTGACCGGCCCTGCGTTCGCTGGCAGGCAGGGCGAGGGCCGATACTTGGATCTCCCACTGCCTCCCGTTCAAGTGACCGATGCCGTCGAGCCTGCTTCGGACCCACGGCGCGGACGCCTCCCGAACCCCTCCCGCTTGGCCATGAGCCGATTGTGCGGGCCGCAGTGCAAGCTCAGGTTGTCCGCCGTGTTCGAGCCGCCGTGCGCCCACGCGATCCGGTGATGGAGCTGGACGGCGTAGCGCGATCGGCAGACGTGGCCGCCCTGGCCCACGAAGGTGCAGCACCCGCCGTCTCGGTCGGTGGGATCTCCAAGTTTCCCCGCTCGATCACCGCCCGGGGCGCGCGCAGGTCGCGTCCAGCGCTATCCGGAGCCGCCCGAAGGCGGGCAAGGCGAAGCGCCCGCCGAGGGCGGCGAGGGTAGTGCTGGATGCGACCGAGCACGACCGCACGCTGCCACCTCGAGGACTGGCTCAGCCATGCCCTCCTGATAGATGCGCGGGGACCTCGACGTTCGACGCCGTCTCACCCACTCCGCCCTCCGCCACCTCGGAGAGACTCGGAGTGCCCGGTGCCGCCGGAGTCAGATTGACCGGTTAGATAGACGGAGCGAAATAGGGACGTACGCGTGCGAAACCCTCTCGGGTCCTGAACCTCCTCCGGCTGAGGCGTCGACCCGGCCCCAGGCTTGACGCCAGTGTCGCCGGGGTTGGACCCATCGATCCAGCAGCACGTCCTCCCAACCGCGGCGAGTCTCGCCCCGCGCCGCTGGCACTCAACCAATTCACTGGGCCGAAGTAAGCTCCATCAAAACGATGGGTACCATCGAGCTGCCAGGCATGGTGTCTCCTCGTTCGACAGCGCGCCATAGGGACACCAGCGAGGTCGCTTTGTCGCTCGAGACACGATGGTGGCCGCTCCGGAATTCACAACAGGACTATGGGGATCGGGGGTTGTTCCTACATCAGGTGACGGGACGCAGGCTTTGGGAGTTCTACGGAGAGCTCCTTAGCCGATCCCTGTCGAGACGCTCATCGAGGACGGTTATCATCGCGCTTACCTCTCTGGCGGCTCTCGGGTCGAGTCCATCGCGCGCGAACCAAGCGAGGGCCACGGCACGCGCCGTATTGCCCCGGTTCGCTTCTCCCACAGCAAGCAGATGAAGCGCACGCGCCGCACGTAGTCGTGAGAGCCCGAGGGGCGTCGCATCTGCGAACCAGCGCCGTCCCTCGTCGAGGCGAGTAGCCACGACAGCGGCTAACCCAGCATTGTAGCGCGGCAGGACCGCGTCGGGGCGACGCGACACGACTCGTTCGACCGCTGCGATGGCGTCGTCGGGGCGTCCACGCTCGAGGAGTCTGGCAGACGCGTTGGTGGCGACCTTCACGTCGCCCGGTGCGAGCGCGTGGGCGGCGACAATCCAACGATCGGCCAGCTCCGGACTCTGTGACAAGACGGCGGTGCCAGCGAGAGACAAGGTTCGTGCCAGAACGGCAAGGGTCTCCGAACTGCGGTCGCCGACCCTGGCCAGCGCACGCTGCCAGGCGTTCGCGTCGGCGACGAGATTGAGGTCTCGGCCACCATCATTGGCGAGCTTCGTCGACACGAGCGGGACTCCGTACGCGAGTCTCCACTCGCCGCCGATCGTATGGAGCTCGACGTCGAGAGTGGGATCACCTAGCTCCCACCCGACACTCGCCCCAATCCGTGTGAGGTAGCCGAGCAGATCGGCGAGTGGGATCAGCGAGTCTGGCAAGCGCCCGAGACCGTCACGATGGACCGCGCGACGCCAAGCGTGTGGGTCGTGGATGTGCTGTTTGACCAGGCGCACCACATCGGGGCGAGCTTGTTCGACGCCCTGCGCGTACAGGCTCGTCGCTGCGAAGTCGTCACTCCCGACGAAGAGCACGGCAGCGGGGGGAAGCGACGCCAGAGCGCCGTCGACCAGGAGCGCGGGGCCCCTCAGCGTCGAGACCTCAGGCCACGGCGACAGGCGGTGTGAGATCAGAAGAGCTAGCGCGAGCGTCACGCCACCAGCAGCGTATCGAGCCCGGGCGAGGCCGAACGAGTCGACCGCTCGATTGACTACGGCGGCTAGCCCCAATGCGGCCATGATCCCGGCCGCGACGGCAGCGATGACGCCGGTCTGTGCGTCCCGCATGCCCATAGGGTTCACGAAGATGGTGTAAGCCAGATCGGAGGCCAGTGCGCCGCCGAGCATGATGGCCATTGGCGTCCACCGGAGGGCCAGGGCGACGAGCCCGATCGCGGCCAAAGGCAGTGCGACGCCGAGCTGATCCCAGAGCTGCGAGAAGCACCACTGTGCAAGAACCCAGGTCTTGCCGGTCGCGCCCATGTCCTGAGCGTAGGCACCTCGAATACGGGCGCCGGTGAGGTGGTCCCAGAGCCCACCGAACGAGCTGGGATCCCCCCACCCTGAGTAGGGGTCCGCTGCGGCTCGAACGGGCAGATAGGCGAGGACGATCGCACCGAGGAGCGCAAAGGCAACGAGACTTGCCGAGCGACCACGCCAGAGCGTACGCGGGGCGGCAGAGAGCATGTGCCCGATACATGCCGCCATGGCAGGCAGCGCCGCAGAAGCCCCGTGCAGCCCAGCGAGTACGCCAACCAGACTACCCACGACGGCGGTGCGGCCGCCACAGGCGACGAGCCAAAGTACACAAAGCATCGCAATCGTGGGCGAGTAGACCTCGACCGTCGTCGAGTGCAGAGCTAGGGTCGGCTGGGCGAGGAGAAGCAGCGCCGCTGCAAGCATCGTGGGGGTCACGGCGAGCCCGAAGCGGGACGCCAAACGACCGGCGATGGCCGCACCTGCGCCAACCGCGACCGCCCCCGTGGCGCACGAGACAAGAACGACCCGAAAACCCGCCGAACCAAAAGGTAGCAGTGTCGACAACTTACCGACGAGGATCCAACCCGGGAACCCGGTCGGATGAGCGATACCGAGCGTCGACGCGGCCGTGGCTAGCTCGCCTGCGTCGAGCCAAGTCAGTCCGGGTGACGCGCGCCACAGAAACGCGAGGAAGGCTGTGAGGGCGAGAACGACGGGTATACGCCCCCCTGAAGCCAGGCCGACGCTCAGGGGAGGAATAGCTCAGCGCCAGTCGCGGTCGTCAATCCGCCCGCGTCCGTGGTCGATAGGCCGCCCGCGACAATGACCGCCCCCGACATGGGGCCTGCGGTGACCAGGGTTGCCGTGTGGCCGAAGCGGGCAGATGCCATGGTGTAGACGTCGACGATCTCGCCGTCCTCGATGCGGTAGGCGGTGTTCTGAGCGGCCCCCGTCTCGTCGAGGCCGCCGGTGACCAGAACGCTGCCGTCGGCGAGCGCGACCGCAGCCGAGTAGACGCGGAAGGGGCTGTCGATAGTGCCGAGGCCGGACGCGGCCACACCGGACACCACGTCGCTCACAGAGACGACGAGCGGCGGCGACGCCGGGGGCGCACCGAGCTCCGGCGTGGATCCCGCCACGATGCCTCCAGCGCAGGTGGGATTGAACAGGTTGGTCTGAAGGTCGCCAGAACCGAGCGCGACGCTCGAGAAGCTGTCTCCGTCGTAGACCTCTGCGATGACGTCCGACGCGGTGCCGCCGTCCGTGGCCGCACCACCGATGAGCACGACCGTGTCGCATTCCGCATCTTCACAGTAGGCGCAGTGACCCGAGCGAGGATGCTTGAGCGCGCCGAGGCTGCTACACGAGGGCGGTGCGCCCGCGCTCACGGTGCATTCGAGCGCCGTAGCGGTCGTCTCGAGGTTGCCGTCGGCGAGCGTCTGGCCGCCTGTCAGGAGGATCTTGCCATTCCCCATGGTGACAGCACGGGCACCGACGAGCGGCTTCGGGAGAGCACCAACCTCTGCGCGCTCTGTCGCGAGGTCGATGCGGCTGACCAGCTGGAGGACGTTCTCGGTGCTCGTCAGGTTCTTCTCGGGCACCGAGATGATGAGCCCAGCGGTCGCGCCGCCGGCGTTGAAGGCGAGATCGAGCTGGGTGGCTCCACCGAACACCGCGATGGAGCCGTCCTTAGCAAGCACCGCGTCATGCATCGCCATGCGCTGGCCTTGCAGGCCCTGAACGTCCACGGCGCCGAAGGTCATTGAGCCCGGCGAGAAGACTTCGACGGTCTCGTCGGTACCGAGGAGCGCACCGGGGCTGTCCGGGAACTGGCGAGCCACGCCGCCGATGAAGGCGATGCGGCCGTCTGGGAGCGCCGTCGCGGTGTGGAAAGCGCGCGGGCTGACCATGTCGAGCGGGTAGGCGGTCTCGGGGATCGCACACGTGCCGGAGTCGCAGTAGGCGACGGCGCTGAGCTGGTAGCTGCCGTCCGGGTTAGCGATTCGACAGTTGGCGTCAGTAGTGCAGGTAACGTCCGCCGCTGCATCGCGCAACGCTGGGTCGAACTGCGGGAACGCGCGGAAGCCCCCGATGGGAAACACCGGGATGAAGTAGGTGCCCGAGGGAGATCCATCGACGATGTCGATGCCGCCGCGCCCTCCACGGAGGACAGGCTTCTCACAGGCTGCATCTGAATAGAACGACACCTCGAGGGTGAGGTCGCTGCCAGTCTCGAGGGGGCCAATGGAGGGAGCGTCGGTCGCGTAACCAGCGCACTTGGCTTCGAACAAGACCGGGGGACGGCTCGTGGTCCAAGGCCCGGAGTAGAGCGTGACGTCGAAGTGCGACACCCCAAAGCCGGATAGGTAGAGCGGACTGAACTGGAGTTGCAGCCGGTCGCCAGTTGCTTCAGGGGCCTGATTGCAGGAGCCCGCAATAGCGGTGAGGACGGCTGGGGCACCGAAACGGAGAAACGTCGAACGCAAGAGACTCATCGTTGCACCCCCCGGACGGCCGGGTCGATGTCTGGGTTGCCGAATCCGAACTGAAAGACGCCAGACGCGGGGGCCTCATCGTCGCCCGACAGACCGACGGCGAGACCGACCGTCGTGCCGACCACGGCGACGCCAATGGCGGTCCAGAACCACCATGTCTTGTAGAAAGGTGAGCCGGACGCAGCGAGTTCATCCGGGTCTCCCGGCTGCTCTTTCGGGAGCTCGGGTACTTTGGCGATGGGGGCGAGATCGAACGAGGCCATGTTCGGTCCGGCTGCAGTCACGACGACCTCTCGGTCGGTGATGGTCTCATGACCTTCGAGGCTGACCGTTGCCTTGTACTTTCCAGGCTTGAGGCGAACGGAGAGAGGGACAACGCCGATCTTCACGCCATTCAAGAGGACGGAGGCGCCGGCAGGGCTGGAAGAGAAGTCCACAGGGAACTTATCGTCCTTGGGCTTTTCGGGAGGCTTCTTTGGCGGCTTGTCGACCGGGAGCGCTCCGAACGCGGCCGCTAGCGCGTCGGCGAGCGCCGGGGAGATGTCCGACTTCACTTTGGCCGTGCCGTCGTGCGACTTCAGAGTGGTCTTCGCGACCACGTCGACGAGTCGGAGCTTCACCGCGACGCCATCGCCCGCAGATGCAAGCTCGGTGTAAACGACCTGGTCGGCGCCGTACTTCTTTCCGATGCGGACGAAGCAGTCCTCGTCTACATCGGTGCACTCCAGCTCCATCATGTCATCGAGGAGGTCGGTCTTGGGCGTGTCGACGAGTGTCGTGCCAGGATACTTCGCGAGCGTTCCGCGCAGGTGAGTTAGCGCAGCCGCTTTCTCGGGCTCTCCGAGAGAGTCCGATTGTGGCTTCAAGACGAGGACTTTGCCCGGTGGCGCAGCCGACGCGGCAGTCGCGAGCGCAACCGCGAGCGCAACGAGGATGAAGGAGCGACGAGTCGGCACGAGCGAGCCTCACATGGGGTCTGGCTGCGGCACGTCGCTCACGGGAGCGAACACTGGCCGCAGAGGGACACCATGATAGCGAAGGCGTTGTGTTTGGGAAAGCGCGCTGAGAGGAGGAATGTTGTGCGAACTCATGGCTCTTGTCCGAACCCACAGTTCGTAATCAACTTCCTTGACGGATTCCCCCCTGCGTGGCAAGCGAGGCGCCTGAGGTAGAGGGGAAGGAACCCCATCTGCTAGGTACGCTAGGCCGTCCGCCATATCGACCACGGGCCATGGGTGGATCGAGGCGCGCCCCGTCGCCAGCCGTACCCGAGCGAGGGAAAAGAGCGCATGTTCATCGCTATCGAGATCGCTGCAGTCGTCCTCGCCATCCTGACCGCTCAGGATCCGCAACCCAGCCAGCCTGGGCAATCCATCGGCCACCCGTATAGCGGTCGGCTCAAGCGACCAGTCGCCTTCCCGGCAACGAGCCCTCATCACATTACGCAATCATCAACTCGTCGTGGTCGCATCTACTTTGGCACCGACTACCTCGTTCGGTTCTTGTCGGACACCGTGCGTCGACTCAGCGAGACGATGCCCGGCGGTGCCGCCTTGTCGGTGGGCAACCTGAGCCTCGAGTCTGGCGGAAACATTCCGATGAGCCGCAGCCACAACACGGGACGCGACGTGGACCTCGGATATATCGTCGAGACTGCGTCTGGCGAGCCGGCGCCTTCGTATTATCATAGCTTCAGAAAAGATGGGCGTAGCACGGAGGCGCCGAAGCGCTTCCGGCTCGACCTCGCCCGTAACTGGGCGGTCTTCGAACTCATGATGAGCAGCAGTGAGGCCGAGCTTCAGTACTTCATCGTGGCTCCTTACATCGAGACGATCCTGATCAAATGGGCGAAGGCCAACGGCAAAGACCCTGAGCTCATCCGGCGAGCTGAGCAGGTAATGATGCTTCCAGCTTGGGCGAAGCTCCATGACAACCACATCCATGCGCGCGTGCTCTGTACGCCTGAAGACTGGGCCGAGAAGTGCGACAACGGCGGCCCGGTATGGCCGTGGGCGACTCGCATGGCCTCGGCCCTCGAAGATCTCCGGCGGGAGGTCGTCCCTGCCCTCGCGAGCGCTGACCCGGCGGCCCGCCTCGCGGCACTCCACACAATCACCTCGAGAGGCGTCGGACCGGCTGTTACCGATGTTGTCCCTCTCCTGACCGACGCGGATGAGAAGGTACGAGCAGAAGCCGAGAACGCGCTCGTCGCGCTGACGACCGAGGTGACGGCGCAGACGGTCCTCGAAGCTGCTTTCACGGCGAGCCCGAAGGTCGCTGCTCGCCTAGTCGCCGCCGCCTTGCCGCTCGCTGGCGACAATGGCGTACGCACTGCGCGGGCCGTCATTGACGGGCGGCATCCTGCGGTCACGGAAGGCGTCCCCAAGAAAGATCGCGAGAAGATCACTCGGTTCGCGAACCGACTCCTGGTGAGCCATCCGATCCCCCCAGACGCGCCCTCGTCTTCTCCTGGATAGCTTCTCGGTCAGCCATGCCCACCAGTGGGCGTTGGCGGAAGCCCTGTGAGTCTCCCCGTGACTTCCCTCAGCATCCCTGTCAGCCCGCGGTGCGCCACGATGAGGCGACGGTCTCCGGCGCTAGCAAAGATACCCGTCTTGGTGTGATCGACCTCCGTGGCTCCCCAGAGGATGACCAGCCCCTTCACTTTCTTCGCCCGCTCGGCATCGTCTGGGGCGAGCTCCTGCGTGAGGGTGAGCTTCAGCACACGCCGATGCTCCCGGCTGAGCTCGCGTAGCGTCTCTCGGTAGGCGGGAGAGCCCCCGACCACGAGGACGTGCGTTATGGCTTCCTTCTGGCATGCGTCGAGGAACTCCGCGAAGCGCTGCACCAAGATCGATCCGCCGCATACATCGCAGCGATCACGGGGCACGGAGACGCGCGCCACGTCGCTCTTCATGCGGCAGGACGGTTGCTCGCAAGTAAACACGACTCGCTGCACAATCGCCGCCCAAGCGGCCTCGTCGTCTGCGGCAAGGGCCGCGAGGGTGGGGCCGGGGAATCGTTCGAGGAGCGCTCGCATCGCGAGCGCCTTTTCGCCAATGTCGTCGCTGATTCGGTTCAGAGAGCGCAAACGAGCGAGGCGTTCCATCTTCGCCTTGATCTCTGCGAGCGATTGCTGCGACTCCCCCAGCCGCCGGTCTGCGGCCCTGCGCTCTAGCCGTGCAGCGTCGCGCTCAGCCGCCGCGCTCGCCAGGGCCGCCTCGAGGGCGATACGGGACGCACTATCCGAAGCTCTCGCCATCTTCGCCGCCGCCCGATCCGCTGCGAGCTCTCTACGCTCTCCGGCCAGCGCCACTCGGAGTGATTCGGCCTCGGCATGCAGACGGGAGACCTCTGCAAAGAGGGGGTTGGGCGCGACATTCGGTGGCGGTGAAGCGGCCGCCTTCGCTGCGATAGGCACACGCTGGGCCGAGTGCGACGGCGCAGGGCCGCGAACGATGGGCGGCGAGCTGCTCACAATGCCCTTTACGCTGGTCTTGACGGCAAGCCCACGCTCGCTCATGAGGCGCTCAAACTCGTCTTCGTCGTCCGACACGAACCCTCGCGGTGCCATCACGCTACCTACGCATCTTCTTTCGACACGGCAACGCGGCCTCTGAGAGTATCGAAGCGGGAGCCAAATCGGAACCCCTGCCCGGATCGGAACCCCTGCCCGGATCGGAACCCCTGCCGGGCTCCTTCGGTAGTCACGACGGTCGCAAAAGGCGAAGCTGAGCTCAACGAGGACCGGACAAGGACAGGGCATGACGGAACAAGAGCCGATCTCCACCGCACCCGTGTGGTTACCGCGCATCGTCGGTCCCGCTTTGCGCTTCGGGGACGACGTCAACACCGACGAGCTCCACCCGAGTCGCTTCTACAGCCTCGACGACACGACGGTGCGTTCAGGGTTCTTGAGGGCTGCCGAAGGCCACGAGCGCCGGGCCGATTCGAACCTCACCGGTCGTGTCGTCATCGCGGGCCGCAACTTCGGGATTGGGTCGAGCCGGGAGACGGGTGCCCGGGTGTTCTTGCTCCACGGCATCGTCGCCGTCGTCGCTGTTTCGTTCGCGCGCATCTTCTATCGCAACGTGATGAACCTCGGGTTGCCTGCGTTCACCTGTCCCGGGCTAGCCGCTGATCTCGATCACGTCGCCGACGGCGCGACCATCGCGATCGGGGAGTCACCGTTCGGGACCGTTCTGCAGCTCGGGGACGGCAGAGACGCCATCGCGGTCTCGCCGCTCGACCCCTATTGGGAGGCGGTCGCCACCGCGGGCGGCCTCGAAGCCTTCTTGAGACTCGGCCCCTCGTGAGCATCACCCCTTGAAGCCCACTTCAGCGCGAACGCCACCCCTCGACGGACGTGGCCCCTACGATGCGGACGTCGTCGTCATTGGTGCCGGCCCGGCAGGGCTCGCTGCGGCGACGCGGGTGCGATGGGTCAAGGGCTACCACGCGCTTGCCGGCTCCGTCTGTCTCGTCGAGTGTGGTGAGCCCGGTGGCCTACTTCGTTGGGGCTCATGCGTGCTCACCGGGCCAGGCTGGGCCTTCTCGGGGGAGAAGCTCGGCGATCAGCTCATGGGCGACATTGACCGACTCGCCATCCCCGTCGTCACAGGACGCGCGATAAGGCTCGACCGAGACGGGACGCTTCTGCTCACGACCTTGGCCGACGGCCGCGTCTTGCGCTCCCTCGCGGTCGTCATCGCCACCGGTCTACGCCCGCTCGCGAACGAGTCGTCACTCTACCTCCGAGGAGTTCGTATTACCTTCAAAGGTTACGAGCACTTCCCAGCGCTCCTCCGCCACTCCGCCGATGACGCTCGCGGCCGCGGCCTCGTGGTCATCGGGAACGCGAAGACCGCCCACCTCCAGGCGCTCATCGACGCCCACACGGGCCACGCGGGCCGGGTCCACGTCATCACGCGCGAGCGTCTCTCCCGCGTCATGACCGACGACGATGGCGTGACCGGCGTGTGCCTCGAACCGAAAGACGCAGAAGCGGGCTCCCCACGCACCCTGCCTTGCGGCGCCGTTTTCATGGACTACAACGGCTTCGAATTGCAGCCCGACTTCCAGCTCGCCGGCCTGCCTCTCGAACGGGACGAACGCGGCTTCCTCCGGTTCGACGGCTTTGGTCGCACCTCGGAGCCCGGCGTATTTGCAGCCGGTGACATCGGTGGTCGCTACGCCGCAACCCTGCCGGCGTTTGGGGACGGCGTCAACGCCGGCCTGAGCGCCTACGCCCACGCCTTCGAGCTCAAGCTCGGCGCCCCCCCACGGCTCTTTGCCTACGCCCCACTCGACGAGCCTCTCGGGGTGGCTCCCGTCGACCTGCCGCCGCTCCCCGGCGACGCCGTCCCCGTCGCGCTCGGACGTGACGGGGCCTCGTCACCGCCCGAATGGGTCGACGGCCACTCGACTCTCGACGAGCTCGCTCGACGACTGGGTAGCTCGAGTCTTGCGCTCGCCGCCGAACTGGCTCAGCACGTCGAAGAGAGGACCCTGACCGTCCATCGGCTTCCAGCAGCGTGATGAACGCCACTTTGAGCAGCGGCGCGCTCCATGACGCTGTGTCGCACTTCATCCGTGGTGGAGGCCCGCCAGCGGAGTTCGACTCCCTCGCTCTCGCGGTCCACGCTCACCAGCGCCGCACCATCGTTGCCGTTGACGCCTACAGTGCCGCCAGCCCAACTCGCGGCTCCGGATTTCTCGCAATCCCACCGCTACCCATAGCGGCTTTCAAGTTGACCAACCTCCACGACGGCGCACATCGAGTCCAGAAGACCTTCGAGTCCTCCGGCACGTCGCTCGAGTCCAAGAGCCGAAGCCACTACAGCGACGTCGGCCTCGAGCTCATGGGTGCCGCCATCGACACGGCCGCCGAGCGACACCTTTTCCCAGGGGGCAGGCAGTCCCGAGTCCTGGTTCTCGCGCCGCCACCCGAATTGGCACCCGGTCTCATCATGGCGTGGGGGATGGCGCGACTCGTCTCGCGCTACGGGCTCGCGGGATCGGACTTTTTCATCGGCCGTAACGGGCTCGACGTCCCGCGACTCCTGCGGCTCCTCAACGCGTCATCGACCTACGGGGTCCCGGTCACGCTCATTGGCGCCAGCTTCGGGTTCGTCCACCTGCTCGACGGCCTCGCCGAGAAGGGGGTCCGCCTCTCGTGCGCACCCGGCAGTCAGAGCCTCGACGCAGGCGGCTTCAAGGGTCGCAGCCGCGTCGTCACGCGCGACGCCCTCCATGCCGCCATTCACCAGACCTTCGGGATCACGCGCTCGTGGAACCTGCTCGGCCTCACCGAACACGCCTCCCAGTTCTACGACCGCCCTGAGCGAGACGGCGAAACCAGCCTGCGGCCTGGCCGAGTCAAATCAGACAACCCATGGACGCGAACGCGCGTCCTCAACCCCGCGACGCTGCTTCCAGCCTCGCCCGGAGAGAGCGGCCTCATCGCGCACTGGGACCTCGCCAACGTCGAGCGACCAATGGCCGTCTTGACCGACGACCTCGGGATCGCCCGTGAGGATGGCTATGAGATCGTCGGTCGCGTGAACGACGCTGACGCCAAGGGCTGCTCCATCAGCCTTGACGACTTCCTGACGCGAGGCGTGGCATCGGGCTCGTCCCGAGCGAGGCAATCTTCATGACCGACCTCATATGACCGACCTCACATGACCAACCTGATAGACACGGCGTGGTTCCCTCGCTGGTTCGACCCGCCGAAGGCGCCTCCACACGTGCTCACGGTCACCCGCGGCCAGGATTTCGTGAACCTGTCTTTCCCCGTCCTCGGCCCAACCGAGCTCGAGCGGGCCTGCACTGGCCTGCGTGAAGCGCGCCGCTACTTGGCGGAACGGCCCGTTCGTGCCATCGCTGAGACGCTCGATTCCGCCGCTGCAATCTGGCTCGACGCGGAGCGCCCGGAGCGCCGCGCGGCGATTCACGCCATCTCGGTCGTCACGGGTTTCTCTCCAGCCATGGTCGCCCACGCCATCGACCTCGAACAGCGTTCGAGCCGTTTGCCCGACCTCCTCGGCGTGCTCGACCGGGAGCTCGGCGACCATCGCGTAATAGACCACTTCGTGAAGGTCCGTGGCCGAAGCAGTCTGCGAACGACTGTCGTCGGACCGGCGCTGATCGGGGGCGTCTTCAGCGCCAACATCCCTGCCCTGCCCCACCTCACCGTGCTCCGAGCCTTCCTCGTCAAGGCCGCCTGCCTCGGGCGCGTCAGCCGCGGGGAGCCCGTCTTCTTGGCCGCGTATGCACGCACGCTCGCCGCACTCGATCCAGACCTCGCCGACTGTCTGTTCGTCACTTGGTGGCCTCCCGAAGACCTCGCGACCGAAGCCGTCTTCCTTGCCGGCATCGATCATCTCGTCGCCTACGGCGGTGACGCTGCACTTTCGGCCATCGCGCGGCGCGCTCCGCAAGGCCTCCCCGCCACTTGGCACGGGCACCGTTTGGGCTTCGCGTTCGTCGGTAAGCCGGCGCTCGAGCCCGGCCCGGCCTTCGACGCGCTCGTAAGAGGCCTCGCTTACGACTTCTCGGTCTTCGACCAACATGCCTGCTTGGCGCCACAGGCCCTCTACGTCGAAGAGGGCGGCACCGTGACCCCCGATGCGCTCGCCAGAGCGCTCTCGACCGCGCTCATCGTCCTCGCTCACGAGCTGCCCCAACGGCATGCCGCCCCCGCAGATCTGGCCAAACGCCGCAGCGCTTATGAGACTGTACGGCTGCGGCAAGCGCTTGGGGAGCCCATACGAGGCGTCTCACCCGACTGGAGAGAGTCACCCCACCTCGAACCTTGGGTCGCGATGACCCCTGGCCAGAACCTCAAACCCACCCCAAATGACCGGACCGCGTGGGTCGTCCCAGTCGGGTCACTCGGTGACGCCATCGCGCTCCTTCCGTCATCAGGCGTATTGCAATGCGCCGCCGTTGCCGGGATCACGGACGTAGACCGGCTCACCTTGGCCCGCAGTGGCGTGACACGGCTCTGCGCCCCAGGGCTAATGGGGCTGCCATCCATGTGGTGGGCTCACGACGGGCAACCATGCCTGTCGCGCCTTGTGCGCTTCTGCGACGAGGAGATGGAGCCACCCTAGGAGCGCAGGTTGGTGCCGCCTACGCAGGTTGGTGCCGCCTACGCAGGTTGGTGCCGCCTACAGCGCACTGGAAATTCTCCGTCTTGGCCCGTATGAATCATGGATGGGGAGACGCCGGCACGCCGCGTCCGCTCCGAGCACCGCCCCGAGGTCACCCGTGTCCCAGTACCTACTCTCGATCGCTCGCAAGCTCCTCACGGCGTGCACGCTGACTGTCGCCGCCTCATCGGGCCTCGCCTGCTCTCAGGATGCTGCGGATGGGGCGGCCGGCCCGGACGCCACCGTGACCACCGATGGCGTCGCACCAGACTCACCATATCAAGATGAGACTACCGAGATGAGTGACGGTCTCATAACGGACATTTCTGGCTCTGATTCGACCTCAGGAGACGGCTCCGACTTCGTGGATGACAGCGCGGCGGCCCTCGACCTACTGAACGCTCAACGAATCGCGAGCTCGCTCTCTCTTCTCGAGCTTGACCCGTCACTTTCCGAGGGATGCGAGGCACATGTTGCCTTCATGGTCGCCGCGGGAAAGCTCATCCGAGAGGAAGATCCCGCCGCATCGGGCTACTCGGAGGCGGGCGCGACTGCCGCCCGGAACGGCGTCCTCGCTTCCGGAATGCCCCGTGCGAGCGACGCAGCGGTGCGCTGGATCGACTCGGTCTACCACCGTCTCTCCATCCTCGACCCAGGCGTGACTACGGTGGGATTCGCCTACGATCGTGGTTTCGCCTGCCTCGACGTGTACTCCGCTTACGTTGATCCGGGTCGCCACAGCCCTGTTCTGTGGCCTGGGCTCGAGCAGGAGAACGTGCCAAGGACCTTCGAGCCCGTGCAGGGCGTCACGCCCATCCCAACGGACGTAGACTCGCCAACAGGCCCCATCATCTCGATGATGTTTCCCCGAGTGACCCTCGTGGGAGGAGGCCTCGTCTCCAGCCTGGTCGCCGGAAATACGAGCGCTCCGGTGGAGCACTTGCTCCGCCACCCCGAGTCCAAAGATGACCCGTGGGCCGAGTATCAAGGGAACGCCGTCCTGCTCATCCCGCTGGCCCCACTCGAGCCCAGTACCACGTTCACAGTGACGATCTCGGGCCTCATCGACGGCGAAGAGAGCCTTCGCGAGTGGTCCTTCAGCACCGGCGTTGACCTGGCGCCTAACGCGTCGAACTGACCTTCACGCCTCGACGTCCGTCCGGCCGTTTTTGTTGGCACGGAACCTGCTAACGAGGATCGGTAGTCGTCAAACGCAACCCGGTCCGCGCTAGTTCAGGCGGGCCAGAGCACTGAAGATCCCACAGCCCGTATCAATATTTTTCCCTCCCTATCTCTGCTACTAAAGCGAGACTTACGTCCCGTCCCTCCACTGGAGGACCGGGCCCACGCGGGCGGGTTCGGCCTCCAACTACCCCCTCCTCCTCCCCCTACCTAACGTCGTGCATCGCCAACTGATGCGCTTACCCCGGCACCTCGCTGGGTCCCCTCCATTACTTCATTGCTTCCTCATCGCCGTGCCGGTCTCAGCCGAGCAAAGACGCCATCGCTGCTGCAGCTGCGCTCGCGCGTGAGTCGTCTCCCGCCCAACGCCACTGACGTTCCAACTCGGTCAGCCAGCCGAGGGCGTCAGCCGGAGCGCCCTGCTCGATGAACTTCGCCACTGCGGCATGAAGCTCCGGAGCGGTACGATGACGTGGCGATGGTTCCGACGTCTGGGTCAGGGCCACGGCCGGCTCGCCGACGAGCAAGTACTCACCCCTCGTCTTCAGGACTCCGGATGCGACGAGCGACGCCGAGAGCCCGGGTCGCTGGGCCCACGAGTCGATGAGCCCCGCCCACGACAGCCCACCCGTCGCCCAAATCACCCTCTCCCAGACGTCGCGACCCTCGGAAGAGATGGTGCGTACTGCCGAGTTCTCACGAGTCTCTTGAGTCTCTTGAGTCTCATTTAGATTAAAGTTCTGGGCTGCGTCGAGGTCGTCAATCACGGGTATTAGCGGCGAGCTCGGCGGTAGCCTTTCGGAGAGCGGACCGTTCTGGTCCGTCTCGGAGGTTAGGACGACGCCCTCCCCTGCAACCTGCAGCGCTCTGGTGGCGTCGTCCACCCGTCGACCGAGACAAGCCTGTGGCGCCGTGGCGTCCACCTCGCTCTCGGGAGCCTTCTGAGCCCAGACCGCCTTCCGCGGCGTTATGGCAGGGCCCGCCGGCGTTGGCACTACGAGTAGAAGCGGCGCTGGGGACGGCTGGAGTACATCGATAAGCTGCCCTTCCGCCGCCAGGAGAACGCGCACTGGCGATTCAGCCAAGGCAGCAAAGGCGAGGCTCAGGGCATCCGCACGGCGCCCCGTGAGCTGGCTCGCGTCGATGACGACTAGGGTCGGTGTGCGCGCCGCGTCGAAGCGCATGAAGTTATGGACCGTTCTTAGAGCGGCCCGCCGCTCTTTGTCGTCGAGGCGTCCGTCCGGACTGCAGGCCCTTTCGAGATGACGAGCCGCTTCGTCGAGGCGATGGGCGGCGACGAAGGGTGATAGCGCCCGTCGCATGCGTTCCGGCTGGCCGATGTCGTCGGCGAGGGCGGTATGCAGCCAGGCGGACTCGAGGGAGGTCGCGCCCGGCCCCATGAAGACAGCACGAAACGCCCCACGACCTCCCGAAGACCGAAGCGCCATCAAGTGCGCGTTGACCCGTTCCATCGCAGAAGCGAATGGCAGCGCTCCGTGCTTCAGGTCTAGCCGATGCGTA
>CANMLD010000095.1 GCA_947498315.1 Pseudomonadota bacterium
TTGATCTCGATGCTTTGATCTCGATGCTTTGATCTCGATGCTTTGATCTCGATGCTTTGATCTCGATGCTTTGATCTCGATGCTTTGATCTCGATGCTTTGATCTCGATGCTTTGATCTGGTAGCTCTCTGACGTCGTAAGTACGCCTCCGCCCTGCCCTCTCTACCTCCGGCAGGGCCCTCGATCAGCCTGCTCGGCCTCATCCCGAATATCGAGGTTCGGACAAAATGGAGATTGAGCGATCGCCGGGGGTGTGGGGGTCGTCCCCCACCCGCAAGCGCATGCACTGCCGACGCAGCCTCCCTCTTGCTTCGACTGGGCGCCGATAGGCGCGTTCTCGATCGACGAAGGCGGGCTGCATCTCCCGCCTTTGAGCGAGAGCAACTCGATGCGAGAAAATTGCCGGTGGACGCCAATCGGAATTTTGTCCGACCCACAGAGATGGACCGGACGTCGGAGAGCGGGTCGAACCCCCAATGGACGAGCAACGGCACGCTTGGCCCACCACCATCGGTTGGCTCCGGACTCCGTCGAGTCGAGCTTCCTGGCGGCGGCCAACTCGGGAAGACAGCCGCACCGCCGAACGTTGTCTGCCGTCGTCAAGGGAAGCTCCCTCGTGACGGCAATGACCGACGCAGGCTAACAGCCGGGCCGATCTCATCGGGCATGCGTGGTCGTGAACGCGCGCCGTGTTGAGGAGTTCATGTTGAGGAGGTCGTGTGGACAAGGATTCGCAACTACCCGCATCCATTCTTCCTCGGGGATTTTCTTGGAGCGACCCGCGAGCCGGGATAGATCATGATCTCTTGCACGCACGCGCCCGGTCCGGTAGTTGCCGGCCAGCGATGCGGCAAACGACCTCGTCTTCTTTCGGTGCCGATGTCGTTCGCGGCGTCTCGCATGGGAGTGACGTGGTCGGATTCGCCGAAGGGGTTGGCCGTGCCAGCCTGGGACACTCTGAGACGGCTCACGAGGAGCCCGCTCGGATTGAGCGACGTGGGACCGTGAAGCCAGGAGTTCGAATGCGCACGATTCTGTTGACTGGCGGAGGAACTGGGGGGCACGTCTACCCGGCTCTCGCCGTCGCGGAAGCCGTACGTGAGCAGGCCCCCGATGCTCACTTCGCTTACGCCGGCGTGCGCGGCGGCATTGAGCAGGCTATCGCCGAGCGCAACGGGCTCCCCTTCTTCCGCGTCGTCACGTCCCCGTACCCTGGCCTGAAGAAGCCGCTCGCTTTCGCCCGTTTCGCGATACGCGTCGGCTTCGGGACGCTGCTCGCCATCTGGCACCTCCTTCGAATCCGTCCCGACATCGTCGTCGCGACGGGTGGGTACGTCTCGGCACCGGCCGTCTTCGCCGCGGTACTCCTCCGGGCCCTCCGCCTGCTGCCCGTTCGCGTGTTCGTGCACGAACAGAACATGCGCCCCGGTCGACTCAACACCCTCGTCGCACGTTACGCGGACGTCGTTGGCGTGTCGTTCAAGGGCTCCGAGAGCTGGCTGGCTGGCAGCCGCGCTCTCTACGTGGGCTACCCCGTACGCCCCGCCCTCCGTGAAGCGTCCACCGGTACTCCCGCGGTCCTCGCTGGGATTCCGCGAGACCGGAAGCTGATCTTGGCCTTCGGCGGTTCGCAAGGCGCCCGAACGATCAACCGGGCCATGGTGGACGCGCTGCCGGCGCTTCAAGGCGAAGAGGAGATCTTCATCCTCCACGGCATCGGCCGAAAGCAGCGTGGCGGCTACGACCCCGAGGCCGACGTCGCCGAGCGCATCGCCGCACTGCAGCGCTCGGGCGCGCTTCATCGCGATCTGGCCAGCTTCTACCGAGCGGTGCCTTACATCGACGACATCGGCGCGGTCTATCGAGCTGCGACCATCGTTGTGTGTCGCGGTGGCGCGGGCACCGTGAAAGAGATCGCCGCGATCGGCCGCCCCGCCATCGTGCTGCCGAAGGCCGGCCTCTCGGGCGACCATCAAGTCCTGAACGCGCTCGCCCTCGAGCAGGCTGGAGCTGCCACAGTGCTGCTCGAAGAGCCCATGGTCACGACCGACGGGCTCGTCGCATCGGTGTCCGGGCGACGCCTGGCCGCGTCCATCAGCGAGCTCATCGGCGATCCCGAGCGCCTCGCCACGATGTCACGAGACGCTCGGCGTCTCGATGATCCGGCCGCCATGCAGCGAATACTCGACGTGATGGGTGGCGCCACTGGCGACAGCGACGTCACCGAAGACGAAGCGCCGGTCGCGGGGCGGGTCGAGATGGCCCTGGCGGGGCTCGGGCCGACCGCGCTCCTCGAGGTCGTCCGAAAGTGGCGCACCAGCAACCCATCAGCGCCCCCCGAGACCATCGAAGGCTTTCAGTACCTTCAGTACCGGTCGGCATCGATGCTCGCTGACTCCGAGTGGCGCGTCCGCAACGAGGGCATCAAGCTCGCAGGACTCCTGCAGCTCCGAGAGCTCCTTCCCCTCCTCCGGTTCATCGCCCTCGATACGAGGCGTGCTAGCCTTCTGGCTCGGCTTTGCGGGGGTGACCGCGAGCAGAACGGGTTCATCCGGCGAAACACGATGGAGGCCGTAGGGCTCATCGGGCTCGTCGACGACGCGTCAGAAGCGATCCTCCGCGCCGGCGTCGTCGATCCTTACTTCGAGACGCGTCGCGAAGCCCTACGCGCCCTGGTGCGCCTCGGAGCACCCCTAACCACGACCGGATGGGCACGCGATGCGGTTCGCGCAGGTCTCGACGATGCCTGCTTCGAGGTACGCATCGCTGCCATCGCCGCCGTAGGCTCAACCCTGGCGATCGCGGAAGGCCTCGCCCTGCTCCAGCCCTTCCACCACGACGCCAACTGGCAGATCCGCGAAGCGGTCCTTGCGACGTTCGACGTCTACTCGCAGACGTCCGATGCACGAGAGTGTGCGGCGATCCAGCAGGCCTTCGACGACGTGCTCCTCACGGCCGGTGGGTACAGACCCGTCTTCGGCCTCAAGCAGACGGCTCGCCGTGTCGCCCGTCGACTCGAGGAACGCGCTGGCGCCGTGGATCACCTCGGCTCCTTATAGAACGCGGTGAGGCTGGCCACCGCTCGCCCGAACCCGCACTGGCTGCAACTCGACGTCCCTCATACGCACCCGTCCGAGTCCAGGAGCTGAGATCCCGTGTTTCCCGAGCTCGCCGATCTCATCCGGAGCAACGTCCACGGGTTCGAAGCGCTACGACTCTTCGACTACGTCACCTTCCGGGCCATCGTGGCGGCGCTCTTCGCGTTCCTGTTGACTGTGACCTTCGGTCGCCGCGTCATCGTATGGCTGTTCACGCACCGCATCCGAGACGTGTCCGAGGACGTCCTCACCGCCGACGCGTCGAGCAAACGTGGCACGCCGACCATGGGCGGCCTCCTCCTGCTCGGCGCGACTACCCTCGCCTACCTCCTGTTTGGTCGGCTCGACAACGTCTTCGGGTGGCTTGGCCTCTCGTCCTTCGTCTACTTCGGTGTCGTGGGGATCATCGACGACCTTCAGAAAGTGAAGTCGGGCCGCACCCGGGGCGGGATGAGCGAGCGCATGAAGTGGGCGCTGCAGCTCCTCTATGCCATCGCGTTCGCGTTCGTGTACTTGCACCCGGCCGTCTCACCGTTTCCGGAGGGCTTCGCTAGCCAGCTCTTCGCGCCTTTCCTGAAGTTTCCGCTCACCGACCTTGGCTGGTACTACGGCATCTTCGCCGTCTTCGTCATCCTGGCCATCACGAACGCCGTGAACCTCACCGACGGCCTCGACGGGCTCGCGATCGTCCCTGCGATCTCGACCGCTGCGGTGTACGCCGTCTTCGCGTACGTGATTGGCAATCAGGTGTTGGCGGAATACCTCCGCTTCGAGTTCATCCCGGGCACCGAAGAACTCACCGTCCTGTGCGCCGCCATCGCGGGCGCCGGACTCGGCTTTCTTTGGTTCAACGCCTACCCGGCTGAAATCTTCATGGGAGACACCGGCGCCCTCGCGCTCGGCGGCGTCCTGTCCACGGTCGCGTTGATGCTCAAACAGGAGCTGCTCTTCGTCATCGTGGGCGGCGTGTTCGTCGTCGAAGTCGGCAGTTCGCTGGTTCAAGGCAAGATTGGCGAGAACATCGCGGGGCGCAGACTCATGTACCGGGCCCCCCTCCACCTGTCATTCCGCCACCTCGGCGTGGCTGAGCCCCGAGTGGTCATTCGCTTCTGGATCGTCTCGATCATTTTGGCGCTGTTCGGGCTCTTGACGCTCAAGGTGCGCTGACCGGGCCCCGGTTCATGCGGTGGAGTCCTCGATGATCGTAGGTCTGTTCTTCGTAGTTCTCGGCCTCATCGCCGTTCTCTGGGCAGAGCGTGCCGAAAGCACGACTCCGGGCGACGCGCTCGTGCTCGCGTGTGCGTGGGGTGGCAAGGTCCTCGCCAGCACCGGCTTCATGGTCGCTGCGCTGCTGCCGGGTATACCCGGAGGCACCTACGCCGCGGCGGTTGTGACGGCGCTCGTCCTCTCTTTCGCTGGAGACCTCCTCCTCGTGCCGAAAGGCGCGCAGCGAGCCTTCCTCGCGGGGCTCGTCTCGTTCCTTCTCGGCCACGTCGCCTACGCGTTCGCTTTCGCCGCTTTAGGCTTGCCCACCGTCCCGACCCTGGTCGCCTTCGCCGTCATTGCTGGGCCGGCGATCGTGGTCGGGCGTTACTTCGTCACGCGCGCCAGCGCGGCCATGAAGGCGCCCGTCATCGCGTACATCGTAGTCATCTCGGCCATGGTCGCGCTCGCGACCGGTGCGACGTGGAAGACGGGCGAGCCCCTACTGCTCATCGCGGCCCTTCTCTTCTACGTATCGGACGTCTTCGTCGCTCGGCAGCGCTTCGTCGGACCCGAGTTCCTCAATCGCGCCGTAGGGTTACCTCTCTACTACGCGGCTCAACTCATCTTTGCCCTAACCCTCGGCATTTTTTCGCGCTGAAGGGCGTCAGTCGCTTGACATCCAAGCAGATACCCTCGACCGTGGCAGGTGAAGAGGGCTAGCTTCGACCGGCCATGCTGTTGCGCTGATGCTGTGATGCTGACGCGCCGAACGTTGCCACGCGAAAGTCGCGCGACGTCATCCGAGCACGGCATCCCGTCGACGTAAGCACTCTCGGTCAGATAGCGAGACCTTCGAGCCGTAAACGGGTCGAGCGTCACACGAGGGGGGACCAATCATGAGCAGCGTCGACGTCCGTAACGCATTCCAATCGAATCGTACCGTTCGCACGTGGGCCACCTTCGCGGGGCTGGCGTCTGCTCTGTTGCTCCTCGGATGCGAAGCTGAAAGCTCTGGACCCTCCACCGCGTCGAGCACCGGTAGCGTCATGGTTCAGCCTGTAGCGCCACCGAGCGAGCCGCCGCCACCCGAGACACCGGCCACGACCACACCGCCCAGCGAACAGCCCGCCCCGTCCGACGGCTGTGCCACGAGCTGCGACGACGGTAACCCATGTACCCGCGACGAGTGCATCGGGAAGACGTGTACCCACCCGGCCGACCCCAAGGCGCCATGCGACGATGGCACCGCCTGCACGGCGAATGACGCTTGCGTTGGCAACCACTGTAAGGGCAAGACGGCGCTCTCGTGCGACGACGGCAACGTGTGCACGACGGACTCGTGCGACCCGGCGATCGGGTGCGTCAACCTCGTCCGCACCGGGTCCGCGTGCGACGACAGAAGCAGCTGCACCTTCGACGACCTGTGCACGCGCGATGGCTGCGTCGGACGAGTCATCGACTGCGACGACGGCAACGCGTGCACGACCGACCAGTGCGTGCCCGGTCAAGGGTGCGTGTCGGTGGCGAACGACGGTGCTGGGTGCGACGACAGCGACCTGTGCACCATCTCGGATACCTGTGGCAACGGCGTCTGCCAGGGCTCTTGGAACTTCTGCGAAGACGGAAACCCGTGTACGGACGACAACTGCAACCCCGCCAGCGGGAACTGCCGAAACGACCCGCACAACGGCAAGCCGTGTGACGACGGTAACGCTTGCACCGCCAAAGAGTTCTGTTGGGACGCCGCGTGCCAGTATGGCAAGGCCGTCGATTGTTCGGACGGGAACCCTTGCACCGCCGAGTCCTGTGACCCCGCCGGCGGCTGCACGTCAGCGCCAGCGCTAGGCGCTTGCACCGATGGCAACGTTTGTACTCAAGGCGACGCGTGTACGGGCGGCGCTTGCACCGGCACCGCTCTCTCCTGTGACGATGGCAATGCATGCACCTCGGACCAGTGCGACCCGAAGACCGGGTGCAACCACGTCGCCGTGACGGGCAACGCCTGCGACGATGGCAGCTCTTGCACCGGAGGCGACGCGTGCGACGCGGGTACCTGCCGTGGCAGCGCGTTGACCTGCGACGACGGGAACATCTGCACGACCGACGCCTGCGACCCCTCCACCGGTTGCACCACGAAGAACGCGGACGGCAAGTCCTGCGACGACGGAGACGCCTGCACTGCCGCCGACACCTGCGCGGACGCGTCCTGCACCGGAAAGACCGTGACTTGCGACGACGCCAACGGCTGCACCGCAGACACGTGCAGCTCGGCCAAGGGCTGCGACTTCACCGACCTCACTGGCAACAGCTGTGACGACGGCGACGCGTGCACGACCGGCGACGCCTGTGACGCCGGCGCGTGCGGCGGGCAGGCCCTCACCTGCGACGACGGCAACGTCTGTACGACCGACTCGTGTGACTCGGCCAAGGGATGTCGTGCCCAGAACGACGATGGGACCGCCTGCAATGACGGCACGGTCTGCACGACTGGAGACACCTGCGCTGCCGGCAACTGCGCCGGCAAGTCGGTCACGTGCGACGACGGCAACGCGTGTACGACCGACGCCTGTGACCCCGCCACGGGATGCACCACCGAGCTCGAGAACGGCGCCGCGTGTGATGACGGCTCAGCCTGCACCATCTCGGACACCTGCTTCGGCGGCGGGTGCCACGGCAAGTCGGTGGAGTGCGACGACGGCAACCCATGCACCTTCGACGGCTGTGACAGCGCGTCCGGCTGCGAGACGAAGCCCGCGGACGGACTCTCGTGCGACGACGGCGACGCCTGCACCGGCGGAGACGTGTGTGGCGGCGGTAGCTGCGCCGGCTCGTCCATCTCGTGTGACGACGGCAACGTCTGCACCTCGGATTCGTGCGACGCCGCCAGCGGCTGTCTCTATCGAGCCGAAGAGGGACTCGCGTGCGACGACGGGAGCGCTTGCACCTCTGGCGACGTCTGTGGCGGCGTGACCTGTGCCGGTCAAGGCGTCATCTGCGACGACGGTAACCCGTGTACCGCCGACGCCTGTGACGTCGCGAAAGGCTGCCTGACGACCTTCACCGACGGGGTGACGTGCGATGACGGCAGCGCCTGTACCGCGACCGACACGTGCCTCGCCGGGACCTGCGCGGGCCTCACCATCGCGTGCAA
This sequence comes from Pseudomonadota bacterium, assembly GCA_947498315.1. Classification (GTDB taxonomy): domain Bacteria; phylum Myxococcota_A; class UBA9042; genus SXOO01. Next base: position 7,456 of record CANMLD010000095.1, read on the forward strand.
TGACGGCAACGCCTGCACGGCTGACGCCTGCGACCCCGGCACGGGCTGCGTGGCGACGAACACCGACGGCGCGGCGTGTAGCGACGGCAGCGCGTGTACGAAGACCGACGCCTGCCTCTCCGGCGCCTGCAAGGGTTTGGCGGTCGATTGCGACGACGGCAACGCGTGCACGAGTGACGGCTGCGACCCGACGACCGGGTGCACCACATCGCTCGTGAGCCCCGGGACCCCCTGCACCGATGGCAACGCCTGCACGAAAGGCGACGTCTGCGGCGGCGGCGTATGCGCGGGAACGGGTGTCGTGTGCAACGACGGCAACCCCTGCACCGACGATGCGTGCGATGGCGGCACTGGAAGCTGCGTCGCGACGAACGCCAACGGCCGCACCTGCTCCGATAGCTCAGCGTGTACCCACAACGACCAATGCTGGAACGGCACGTGTTCGGGCCAGGTCATCGCTTGCAATGACGGCAACACATGCACCATCGACAGCTGCAATCCCAACATCGGCTGCGCAACCTCTGCGGTAGCGAACGGCACGACCTGCAGTGACGGCAACGCATGCACGGCGGTGCCCTGCGCGTATCAAGTCACCGAGCGCTTCGGCATCGTCAACGGGCTCGGCACTCCGTACAGCGTCACGCCGTACGCCAATCACGGCTTCATCTTTGGTGGCTTCTTCGGCGGTGCAGACGCGGTCTTCACGTTCCTTCCGGGCTCTTACCTCGACCTCCACCCGAACGGCACCGCGACGATGCACGCGGTGCTCAAGCTCACGAGTGGTCCGTCGGCACGTATTGGCGAAGGCTGGACCGGGAGCTTGACCTTCACCTACCGCGAAAAGGGCGCCGCTGGCCAAGGTTGGGGCGGCCCGAAGCTCGAGCTCACGAGCGGTTGGCAGCCGGCGAGTATCACGAACGAGTGGCGCTACTACGATCTTGCCACCGGCACGCTGACCCGCAATGGCTCGGGTGATCACGCCGTCTTGACGCAGTACCCGGGTAACGGTCAATTCCCGCTTCAGATGGGTGCCCGTGCGAACGGCAAGAACCTGAACAACGGCATGTCGCAGTGGTACCTCTTCTCGCACTACACGGCGGGCAAAGTCTATTCCTCGAAGGGCGATATCAACGTGGATCTGCCGGCGGGCACACCACCGACCTGCGCGACGCACGATCAGTGCCTGAACGGGGCCTGCGTGGGCGTTCCCGTCTTTTGGTGCAAGTGATGTGAACGGCGAGTGAGCGCTGGCCGGTCCCCATCGGCCCCGGCGCTGATGGTGCTGCCCAGCCTCGAATGGGAATATGGGCCTTCTCTACCTCCTCCTCCTCCTCGGCTGCTGGCTCGTCCCGGGCATCCTTCTGGCCAGTCGGCTGACCGTAGCCGCTACGGCGCCGGAGCGACTCGCCGTCGCACTCGGTCTCGGGATGGCAGCGGAGGTCACGATCTCCTTCGTCATCGTGATGGTGACGGGCAAGGCCCTGACCCTAGGCACCGTCATCGCAGTCTCGGGCGCGCTGACAGCTCTCGGCGTCTTCCTTCCGAAGAGTGACAGCGCCGTCTTTCCGACAGGAACCTCGGCCAACCTTCCGGAACGTCACTGAACGAGCGCTCGGCGCGCATCACGGTTTCGGTCGGCGTAGAGCCCATCGACGTCGCGAGCTACCGTTTGAATGCCGCTCCAAACGAGGCCCCCATCCTGACAACGAACTACGCGTGGACCAGCGACGCCGGGCTCTTATGGCCCGCTCACATCACGCGCCAGGGCGGCGGAGGACGCTGTCAGCTCGAGAGAGTAGTGGTGCCAAAGGCGCGATGAGGCCGAGTCAGTTCAAGGTGTTGGCACCGGGCGTCAGCTCGAGATGGAAGTGGTTGTCGTGCGCGGCGTTGTACTTCAGCTCGAGAGAGTAGTGGTGCCAAAGGCGCGATGAGGCCGAGTCAGTTCAAGGTGTTGGCGCCGGGCGTCAGGTCGAGATGGAAGTGGTTGTCGTGTGCTGCGTTGTACTCGGGCGTGAGCAGGACGTTGAACACGTCTTCGTCGTAGAGCCACTGCACGAGGCCCCTCAGGAACTTGCCCGCCGTCGTGACCGGGCTGGCGACGCCATCTTCCCACTGCCCAAGGACCGTCCAGACCGTCTGGTCGCCGAAGCCGACGCCGGCGATGTCGATGGCGGTGGCGAGGCCGTGTTGGCTGATCTTGCTGGTCCCGGCGATGACGCGGCAGTTGTAGGTGCCGAGGTGGAGGACGTCGGTGACTTCGTCGACAGCGAGCTCCGCGGTCATGGTCGCGATGGCGAGAGCGAGGTCACACGCGACGAACATCTTGCCGGGAGCGTTCGTGATCTTGTCGTAGCGGTAGTCGACTCCGAAGATGGTCGGGCCGATGCGGATGGGGTCCTTGATGACGCAGATGAGCTCGGGGTGGCCCTCGGGATGGTCGTTCGGGCTCGCCGCCGCTTCGAAGGGCACTCCCATGTCGATGAGCGCCTGTTGGCACTCGGAGACGTCCGATCCCTGGCCGTTGTCAGGCACGCACGCGAGCACCTTCGTCGCCGGGTCGTTGTGCCGGGGCATGAGCGAGCAGACGTAACCAGGCCGGCAGCCGGTTGGGCTGGAGTCGAAGTCGCAACGCATCGTGCACAGTCCGCCTGCACCGGGGACCGGCGCGGTCCCGGCGTCGATGCAGAAGGTCGTCGCCATCCCAGGCGCGTCTGGGCAGAACTTGTCGCACGCCTGCGTGCACAGCCCGTCCGGGAAGCCCGCGGTCAGGCAGACCGCACCGGCGAAATCGCACTCCGACACGTCGCCGCAGAGGCCACCGATGAAGCCGGCGTTCAAGCCGAGTGTCGGATCCTCGGGGGTCGTGTCCGGCACGGTCGTGTCGACAGCCACGTCCTGCCCCACCGCGTCCGGCGTGCCGACATCGACTGGCTCGTCGACGTCCGGAGCGCTCCCGAGGTCGTCGAGTTCGCTCCCATCGACGCCCGTATCCTCAGGGAGCTCGGCATCGAACTCGTCGTTTGCGCCCACGTCGTCGACCCTGGAGGTGTCGCCCAGCGAGTCTCCGTCGGGGACGAACGCGGCGTCCTCCACCCCGATTGGCGCCCCGTCTACGGAGACGTTGCCGTCTTGCTGCCCGCCCTCGACGTCGGCGGCGAGGGCGTCCGACGTGTCCGAAGTGCCGAAGCCGCTGGAGGTGTCCATCGCGGCGCCCCCTTGAAACGGCTGGGGATCAAGCTCGCTCGACTCAGAACACGCGAGGAGTGCAGGCAGCGCGAGCACCGTGAAGGCCGAGCGCGCCGAGAGAGAGTAAGAGTGCCGAGTCATCATCTGCCCTACGATGGCCGAGGCCGGCGCGCTGCACAACTGAGAAGATCACGTCTTCGGACCATAACCGGCGAACAGGGCCGCGCCGTGTTATGGTCCCCGCAATGGATGCGCCGTCTCTCGTCCTCGAAGCCCTCACTGGACCCGCTGCCGGACGCCGCGTCGAGCTGGGAGCCACGGGTGAGATCCGCGTTGGTCGTTCGCCAGACGTGACGCTCTACATCCCGAACGACAGCGCCATTTCTCGCAATCACTTCAGCATCGAGGCTACTCCCAAGGGCTATGTCGCATCCGACCTCGGGTCCGCCAACGGGACCGAGCTGAACGGCGAGCCCCTGCGCGGGCGAGTGGCGCTCTTCGATGGTGACCGGCTCGAAGCGGGTCACTCGACGTTCGTGGTCCAGGTCCACGTCGTCCTCCCTGCGCTCGGAACCCCGGACAACGCCGACCCGGAGCTGCACCGGTTCCCAGGCTACCAGATCCTCGAGACGATCGGGGAAGGCAACATGGGTGCAGTGCACCTCGTCGAACGCGAGTCTGACGGCCAGCGTTTTGCGCTCAAGTGCCTGAGGCCTGACCTGCAGATCGCCGACACCGACGCCCGTCGTTTCCTGCGCGAAGCCGCCGCCATGCGGGCGCTCACGCACCGAAACATCGTGGCCTTCGTCGATGAAGGCTTCGTCGGGGGCGAGTTCTTCTTCGTGATGGAGTACGTCGAGGGCGTCGACCTCGACCTTTACCGCCGCCAAGCCGGCGGGCGCATCGCGCCACGGCGCGCGGTCGATCTCGTCTCGGAGCTCCTCGACGGGCTCCACTACGCCCACGAGCGCGGCTTCGTGCATCGCGACGTGAAGCCCGCCAACATCCTAGTCGGGATCGATCAAGGCAAGATGGTCCCGAAGCTCACCGACTTCGGGCTCGCCAAGAACTACGAAGAGGTCTCCGCCCAACCCATCACACGAGGCAAGATCGCGTTCGGGACCCCGGACTACATGCCACCTGAACAGATCACCCGATTCCGCGACGTCGGTCCGCGTAGCGACATCTACTCCGCCGGCGCGGCGCTCTACCACATCCTCTGTGGCGAGACGGTCTACGCCGGTGTGGGCGGCGAGGACCCGATCCGGACGCTGCTCGAGCAGGACCCAAAGCCGCTGCGGGAGCGTGCACGAAGTCTCCCCCCCGAGCTCTGCGACGTCGTGCACCGTGCGCTGATGCGGTCTCCCGCCGACCGATACCCCACCGCCGCTGCCTTTCGGGCGGCGCTCCTCGCCGTTCGCGATCAGGTGCTGTGAAAGCGCGCCTGTAACGCCTGCCGAAGTTCATTCCTCCAGCGGAAACCCGTATCATCTGCGCCGAATGAAAAGACCGCTTGGCATCACCCCATCTCAGACGCGCTCGATGAGCGCCGTCGCCACGTTCCTACTGGTCTTCGCTGCGAGTGCCGCACGCGCTCAGGTCTGGGAGTTCGACGCCAACGTCGCCGGCTTCACGGGTTCATGCGCCGTCTTGACCCACGACGCCACGAACGGCGCTCTCCACGCGGACGTCTCGTGTGAATCACCGGTCATCGCGACGCCAACCCTATCCACCGCCGCGGCGTCCGCGTCGACGTTGACCGTGGTCGCGGCGGCGAGCACGACCACAGCGGTCGACGTCATCATCACCGCCGGCGGCGTAGACACCCGCATCGAGCGAGCGTTCTGGCTACGTGCCGACGGGGTCCCGACGCTGCAGACCGTCAACCTGGCGGCCCCCGGGAGCATTACCGGCACGATCACCCGGGTCGCGCTGTCGTTTCCTGCCATCTCCGTGGGCTCGCTCACGTTCAGCCGACTGAGCCTCGACGCCGTCCCGTTTCGCAATGTCTTCTCGTTCCTTCGAGACGGCGACCTCGAAGGTTGGAGGCCGTCGGAGACGGTTGGCTCCGTCTCCGTGGCCGGTGGCATCCTCAGCGGGACGGCGCTCACGACCGCCGTCGTCAAGCCACGCTTCGAAGCCCCGTCCTGGTGGCGCTTCGATGCGCGCAGCCGCCGCACCTTCTCCGTTCGTATCAAAGCGACCTCCCCGAACCCGAGCCAGACCTTTCGCGTCTGGTGGGGGACGGCCACGGCACCGACTTTGAACTCGTCCCGAAGCGCGACCGTGCCCTTCACCGCCGACGGCACGTGGCAGACGCTGCACGTCGATGTCTTCGCCAACGCCAAATGGCGCGACGAGATCGTCGCGATGTGGGTACAACCGTTCGACGCCCCCGAGAGCGGCGCGACCTTCGCGTTCCACGAGCTTGGCTTCGAGCACGTGCTCGACTTCGAGACGAGCGGACCCGCGGCGCCTGCGACGACCACGGGCATCGCAGGCGCGCGCGTCGGTGACGGCGCCCTCCGTGGCGTCATCACGAGCGCCTCGGCCTCGACCATTACCCTCCCCATCCGTGCTTCCGGCACCCTCTACGACCGCATCGCGGTCCTCGGTCGACTCGATCCGGGCGGTCCCTGCACGCTCAACGTCGCCTTCCGCCCGACTGGCGGCGCGTTCACGACCCTCCCGGCCTCCATCACCTGCGACGGCAATCGCTTCACGGCCATCGTGAACGTGGGCGCCAACCCCACGTTCGCAGCGCCGCTCGACGCCCTTCGGCTGGACCTCCCTGGTGCGGCAGGTGGTCCCCGGGCGTTCGTCATCGAGCAGGTGGGGCTCCATCGCGGCGTCGCTTCCGCAGAGCTCGCGAACATTCGACTCGGGGACGGTCCAGCGCTGATCGCCGGGACCAACGTCGCCCTGGCGGCGACGGTCGAGAACCGGGGAACCGAGGTCGTGACGGGGGCAAAGCTCATCGTCGACGGGCAGATCGAGTTCCTCCCCAACATCCCGGCCTTCGGCCAGGTCACAGTGACCCGCACACTCGGCACTCGCGCGTCCTGCTCGGACTCCGAGTTCGCTTCCGTGACAGTCACGGGCCAGTTCCTCGGCACTCCGTCGCTTTGGAGCTATAGCGTCAGTCGGAACCCAATCTGGATCGACCCCGTGCCGACGCTCCCGCCCGACGTCCCGCCCGCTGGGACCGCCACGGCGTCCAAGATGCTCCCCCGCGCGCTGGTCATCGAGAACGACAAGCTGCGTGTCGCGTTGCTCGAAGACCCCTGTCTCGGCGGCTATGGCCACCTGCAAGTGTGGGCGGCCCGCAACGGCGCGTGGCAGCTCGTGATGGACGAGCTCTCGCTCGGGACGGCCGTCATCGACGAGACTGGCTCACTTGGGACGCGCATCCCCGTAACTCTATCGGCGATCAGCCCGCAGCCCATCTCGGGGTCGGCGGGGACCTTAATCCTCTCCGGCTCGCAGATCGTGGCAACGGACCTCGGGACGAGCTGGGTCTTTAGCGCGACCATCAGCCTCGCCACGGGCAGCGCGTCCGCCGACGTCGTGCTCACGGCGACGCCGTCCAAGAGCTCTTCTTTACGCCGCCTCGGCTTCGGCGTCACGGTCCACCCGGGCATTAGCCCGAGTGGGGGCGATGGCGCCGTCTTCGGCGGGCTCGAGTGGCTGGTCGGCGGTGAAGCGAGCAGCGCCGCCAACGGCGTCGTCGGTGCTGACGCGGAGAGGGCACGGCCGGACCCACGCTTGGTGATGCTCCCGGCCATGGCCGCCCGTCGCGGGGAGATTACCGCGGGCCTCCTCTGGGCCCCTGGGCAGAGCTGGCGTCCCGGCGGGTCAGCGCCATCGCCAGAGTTCGAGAGCGATGACACGGCGCACCGCATGGGGCTGTTCGTCCCGCCAGCGCCTACCTACACGGTTCCAGGTGACGACGAGACCGGGCGCCCCGAAGCGGCCCTCGCCAATGAGCCGATCACCCTCACGGCGACGCTGTTCGCCCGCACCGAAGCGCTGCATGAGAGCACCATTCGTGCGTTCTGGGACGAGTTCGGGACGCCGAGCACCGTGGCTTTCGACCTGGCCGCTGCGGACCTCAAGCTGCGCTCGGCGCTCAACGCCGCGTGGATCCCGACCCAGGGGTTCTCTACCGCCAACGGAGCCCCGGCCCGCGGCTATGGTGACGTCGCGACCGTCGCGGCCGCGCTCGCCGACGCCAGCGGAGACTCCGGGCTCACGGCGAAGGTGTCCGACGCCCTTGCGCTCGCCACGGCCCGCGACTGGGTGTTCGGCTCGGGGTTCGCGCCAGCACTTGACGCCGTCTACCGAATCGGTGGCGGCGAGCACCTCGCGGCGGCCTGGGACGCCTTGAAGGCGGACGACACGGCGGGCCCTTCAGCCGGCGCAGCCCCTGCGCTGCTCTCTGGGAGCACAGGCGCGGCCGGTCTCGCCCGTCATGTCCACCGCCTGGCCCGTTTCGCTCGCCTCACGGGAGCGCCCGACGCCGTGGCACTCGCGAAGACACGCCTGACTGAGCTGCTCAGCGTCTCTCGCCCAGAAGGGACCGGTGCCGCCGGGGAGCTCCCCGCTGTCGCTCCGGAGCTTGGCGCGACCTCTGACGCGATCCTCGCCCACGTCGAAGGCTTCCTCTTGACGAACGACGACGCGCACCGCCGACGCGCGCTCGAGCTCGGCTTTGCCGCACTTGGCTTCATCTCGCCCTTCGAGATCCCGGGGGTCACGGTGGGGCTCTCTCCGTTTGCCGCCGTCGCCGGCTACGGTGGCGCCGACTTCACGGCGAGCCGCTTCGGCGCTCTCTCCGCGACGGCCGGCGCCCGCGCTGCAATCGCGTTCATGGCGCTCGAACGTCTGGCCCCCTTCGAGCCATGGTCGACCTTGGCCTTGCGACTTCGCGACTCGGTCTTCAGGCGGCTGAACCCAATCAGTGCGACGCCCGCCACGGGCCACGTGTCGGAGTTCTGGGACGTGCGCACGGACAGTGCGGCCGGCCCGACGGTGCTCCCATGGCTGGCGTCGCGCGTCACGCTCGACAGCGCCGCTGAGCTCGTCCGTACCCGCGACATCGCCACGCCGGCGGGGCTCACCGTGCGCCTGGCGTCGGCTGGGACCTTCGGGAACACGTCCTTCGACCCGAAGACCTACAACGTCACCTTCTCCGTGACGCCATCGTCGACCTCGCGCCCCCTCTTCGTGAGCGCTGGCAACCTCCCCGACGCGCCGACGGTCGTCAAGGCCGGGAGCGTCACTCTGACCAAGACGGTGAACCTCGAGGCCGTCACGTCGGGTTGGAGCTACGCCCCAAACATCGACCTGGTCATGGTCAAAGTCGCGCCCGGCGCTTCGCCCGTCACGGTCGAGTTTGACTATCCCATCCCCGATGGCGACGGCGACGGTTCTCCCGCTAACATCGACTGCAACGACGACGACCACAGCGTCTATCCGGGAGCCGGCGAGACCTGTAACGCGGTCGATGACGACTGCGACGGCGACATCGACGACCCCGACGCAACCGGCTATCAGAGCTGCGGCATCGGTGGCTGCTTCCATGACGAGCCCGTCTGCATTCTAGGCGCAACCGTGCCTTGCGACCCGACCTTCGGGAAGAAGGCTGAACAGTGTAACGACATCGACGACGACTGTGACGGCAACACCGACGAAGAGGTCGGGCTTGTCGCTTGTGGCACCGGCGCCTGCAAGCGACAGATCGACGCGTGCGCCGAGTGCGACGCTCTCTTCGGCAAAGACGACGAGTCGTGCGACGGCATCGACAACGACTGCGACGGCATCACCGACGAGTCGGTCGGCACCGTGCTGTGCGGCACCGGACGCTGCGAGCGGCTCATCGGCTTCTGCGACGTGTGCGATCCGCTGGTCGGCAACGTGGCGGAGGTCTGCAACCTCATCGACGATGACTGCGACGGTCTGACGGACGACGAGCTCCCGACGGTCGCGTGTGGGACCGGGCTCTGCGAACGGGAGCTCCCCCAGTGCACCGCCTGCGAGCCGCTCGTGGGCGCCAAGAAGGAGGTCTGCAACCTCGTCGACGACGACTGCGACGGTGACACCGACGACAACACCCCGACGGTCTCCTGTGGCACCGGCGTGTGCGAGCGGCCGATCCCGGCCTGCCACATGTGCGACCCGACGCTCGGGCAGATACCCGAGATCTGCAACGGCAAAGACGACGACTGTGATGGGGTCACCGATGACGCCCCTGGCCTGAAGCCATGTGGAACGGGCCAGTGTTACCGTGAGATCGCACTCTGCGATACGTGCGAGCAGGCCGTCGGCGCGACCGATGAGGTCTGCGATGGTCGAGACAACGACTGCGATGGGCAGACCGATGAGCTCACCGGCGAGGCCATCTGCGGTCTCGGCGCGTGCACGCGCCCGGTGGTCGGTTGCGCCGCGTGCGAACCGCTCGAAGGCGCGTCGGATGAGGTCTGTAACGCCATCGACGACGACTGCGATGGCGAGGTCGACGAAGCGGACGCGCTCGGGACCTTCGATTGCGGCCTCGGGACCTGCAAGCGCACTTTGCCCAACTGTAGCGCCGGCGAGGAGACGGTGTGTGACGAGTTCGCGGGCGCCGGCGTCGAGCTCTGCGACGATGTCGACAACGACTGCGACGGGATCACGGACGAGGACATCCCGGAGTGGACGTGCGGCATCGGCGAGTGCGCCAAGATCATCGTCGGTTGCACTAATCCGGGCCTGTGCAACCCGGAGGCCGGCAAGAAGCCCGAGGTCTGCAACGGTAAAGACGATGACTGCGATGGCCTGACCGATGAAGAGCTCGGCTTCATCACGTGCGGCGAGCTCATCGGCTGCCCTCAGGCCATCCCCAAGTGTTGGAACGGCAAGGTGCTCGAGTGTAACCCGAGCGGCCTCGCGCCCGACATTTGTGACGGCGTCGACAATGACTGCGACTC
>CANMLD010000096.1 GCA_947498315.1 Pseudomonadota bacterium
AAAACTCCGATTGGCGTCCGCCGGCAATTTTCGGTGGTGTCCCGGCCGCGGGGCACCGGGCCGCGGGGCCCGTCGCCGGGCCAGAGCGACTCTTCGTTCGGCTCGGCGGGGCTGGTGGGGTCCCGCCCGGCTCTCAGCACCCAAGCGCCGATCGAAGGTGGCCCCGTGATAGGGACACCACCCAAATTTGACCCTTCTGCATTCGAGTGGCCCTCGTTTGCCGTCCGGGCCCGACGGTCGGCTTTCGTATCGAGGCGGATGGCAAGGTCTTCACCTACCTCCCGAACCATGAACCGGGCCTAGGCGTGCGCGGTCCCCTCCTGAAGCATGGATGGACCTCCGGACACTACCTCGCCGCCGGCGCCGACCTCCTCATTCACGACGCGCAGTACGACGACATCGAGTATCCCTCACGCGTCGGCTGGGGGCACAGCACGGTCCGTCGAGCGCTGGAGCTCGCCACGCTCACGGACGGTCGGCGGCTCGTGACCTCCCACTATGATCCCTCCCACTATGATCCCTCCCACTATGATCCCTCCCACTATGACGCCCGCCTCGTCCAGACGATGGCGGACCTGCGATCTCTCCGTCCCATCCTGCCCGTGGTATGCGGCGCTGAAAGCCACGTCTACGACCTCGCAGCGCTGAGTTGACGATCTCAGGCCCGGCAAGCAGAGTGTGGCCGCGTGAAGGTGAGCCTCATCATCGCTGCCCACGACGAAGTCGCGACCATCGCCGACGTCGTGACCCGTGGCCGTGCCGCGCTCGGTGACGAGTGCCTCGAAGTCATCGTCGTCGATGACGGGTCCAAAGACGGCACCGGCGCCGCGGCTAGCGCGGCTGGCGCGCACGTCTATCGCCTCTCCCCGAACCAGGGTAAGGGACGGGCACTCCGCACCGGCATCAACGCGTCGCGCGGAGACTGGCTCGTCTTCATCGACGCCGACGGCCAGGACGATCCCGGCGAGATCCCGTTACTCCTCGACGTCGCCCGCACCCACCCGGACGTCGTGCTCGTGAACGGCTCGCGCTTCATCGGCAAGCTCGAAACGGGTGCCATCAGCGGTCCGAACCTAGTCGGCAATCTGGCCTTTACAGGCCTGTTCGACCTCCTCTACGGCGCGAAGATCACCGATACCCAAGCTGGCTTCCGCGCCGTCCGTGGCGACGTCGCACGATCGCTCGTCCTCGAGAGCACGGAGTACGAGATCGAGACCGAGATGCTCGCCAAGATCCTCGGCCAACGTCTCCGCGTCCTCGAAGTCCCGGTGACGCGACGCGCCCGGGCCGCCGGCACGACCGACTTTCGCCGGGTGAGGAACGGTCTCCGAATCTTGGCGACCATCCTTCGTCGCGGACGCCCGCCGTGAGCTCGCCTTCGGGCCCGGTGGCATCGCCCGAGCGCCTCGTGACGGCGCTCATCCTTCTCGCCACCGCGGCGACGTTCGTCTTCGGCCTCTTCCGCTTCGACGGTCCCGCTCGCGGTTACTGGGACACCTACATAACCGCTCCGGCGATGTTCATGAACCAGGCGCCCGTCCGCTTCGTGCTCAAGGACGGCAGCCCTGCGTTCAAAGCCGAGCTCGAAGGAGCCTTGCCCGCCGATCTCGTCGACATCACCGACTACGGCATCATCACGAAAGACCAGCGCCTTGGGCCCGGCATCGCCGCGTCCGCCCCATTTGCACACTTCGGCCTCTTCGGTCTCCGCGCCTTCTTCGCGCTCTGTTGGGCTCTCTGCGTCCCGCTGCTCATCGCCCTAATGCGGCGCGTCCTCAGCGACGCCGAGTCACCCGTCCGCCGTGACCTCGCTGCCCTCGCCGCGGGCGTCCTGCTGACGTGGAACCCCTATGTACTCAACGTTGACCGGCTCAACGCGAACGTGTTTGCGATGCCGCTCATGTTCGTGGTGCTGGCACTCCTGTTCACACCGCGTCGCCCCTTCTGGCTGCTCGGGCTCGCGTTCGGCCTCTTGGCCACGATCCGCGAAGAGGCCGTCTCCTTCGTTCCGGCCATCGCCTTCGCCATCCTCTTCGGGACCGGCTCTTCCGCGCCCGAGGCGCCATCTTTCGCGCGCCGCTTCGCCGAGCTGGTCGGCGTAGGAGCTTTGACGGTCCTCGTCATGCTCCCCATCTTCCACTTCAAGGCTTTCGCGTTCGGCGATCCCTTCATCCACCCCAGCCAATACGCGCACTACGAGGGCTTCCGGCCCGTCTTCCCGCACCGCTTCATCGGGGAGTTCAACGGCCTCTTCAACTGGCCCTTCCACACGGAGCTCGTCCGCACGCCCCACTTCGGCTATCCAACCTACTTCCTCCTTCCTCTCGTGACCTTACGAGCCATTGGGCTCGTATTCGGCGCGGCCGGTCTGCTCGGACTCGGCCTCCTCGCGCGGCGCTCGTGGCGAAGCGCACTCACGCTCGTGGTCTGGTCCGCGCCGGTCTACGCGCTCTTTGGGCCGCAGGAGAACTGGGAGGAGGTGAAGATGACCTTCATGCTTCTGGCCTGGCCCCCAGTCTTCATCGTCATCGCGGCGGGCCTCGAGGGCCTCTCCCTCCCCACGCTACGTCGCCGGATGCCGGCGCTCGCTGGGCTCGCCGTCGTCCTCTTTCTGCTCGTGAAAGGCCTTGGGGCTATCCACGTGCCCGTCGACCCCCGCTGGAAGGTGCGATTCCCAAACTCCGATCCGGACAAGAACCCAAACGTGCAGGTAGGGCTCCTACCTGAAGAGCGCAACGACTGGGTCTACTTCCAGTCGATGGAGACCGAGGCCGAGATCGCCTATGAACGCGGGAAGTTGAGCGCCGCGCTGCCTTGGCCTGCATCCTACAACCCGACTGACCTCGATCACGGTCGCGAATGGGCGGAGATGGGCACCGAGCTCGGTTCCCGCGACCTCACCGTCCTCGAGATCTGGGGCTACATCTACGGCACGAGGCGCTAGTGGGCTCTCTCAAGATCACCTTCCTCCGCACCTCCATGCTCCTCCTCGAAGCCGAAGGTGCACGCATCTTGACCGACCCGTGGTTCGGCATGGTCATGCGCATCGTCCCGGTGTTTCGGAAGCCGGGGATCCCGCTCGACCAGCTCGGTCACCTCGACGGCGTGCTCGCGACCCACTGCCACCCCGACCACTTCGAGCGCGCCTCCGTCGAGCGTCTCACACACCCGCGCTTGACCATCGTGGGGTGCGCCGGCATACAGAAGTACACAGCCGGGATGGTCTCGGGCCCGGTCATCGGCCTCCGGCCGTGGGAGACCGCCTCCATCGGTCCCTTCCACATCACCGCCACGCCCGCGCTACACACGAACCCGCCTCCACCGGAGGTCAACTACCTCATCGACGTCGCGGGTGTACGCGTCTTCTTCGGCGGCGACACGCGCTACAGCCCCGCCTTCGAAGCGATCGCCGACCGCGGTCCCATCGACGTGGCGCTGCTGCCCATCGGCGGCACGCTGATCTTCGGCCACCGCACGACCATGAACCCCGCCGATGCCGTGCGGGCAGCCAACATCTTGAAGCCGCGCGTCGTCATCCCCATACACGAAGGCGGGGAGTGGATGCCAATGCCGCCCGCGAGCTGGCACCCCGGCCGCAACCACCACTTCGTGCGCGATCTCGCGCGGTCGGGGCTCCCCGTCGAGGCCCGCGTGCTCGCGCCGGGCGAGTCCGCCGAGTTCTGGCCCCGCGCCTGACCTTACGGCGAAACGACCCCTGTTCGGGTAGTGACCAAGACCCCCGTGCTCGGATCGTCGCTCATGATGTCGCCGCCCGCCGCCCAGAATTCGCCGTCGCCGTCGATCCAGACCGCGTGGAAGCCAGCGGCGGTGAGCGGTTCTGGTTCCGTCCATGAGGAGCCGACGAGCTGCGCGAAGTAACCGCTGATCCCACCGACGTAGACGGCACCGGGTTCGCCCGCGAAGATGCCTTGCGTCAGCGCCGGGCTGAACGCGGCGGGCGGGAGCGGCGACCACGTCGCCCCATCCCAGTGGATGACGCGCATGTCGTTGAACCCACCGATCGCGTAGGCGTCGTCCGCGGCGCGGCCAGAGACGGTGAAGAGCGGGCTGGCGGTGTCGCCCGTCGGCTCTTGCCGCCAGGACGCGCCGTCCCAGTGGAGCGCGAGGCCCGACGAGCCGACGATGATCGCCTGGTCTGCCGACGTGCCCCACACCTTGAACAGAAACTTTTGTGCCGACGCGGGCTTGCCGTCGAGCACTGGGATGGGAAAGCGCGACCACGCGTCGTCTTTCCAGCGAAGGACGATATCCCCTTCGGGAGTCACGCCTGTGGGTGCTCGACTCCACGGGCCCCCAACGGCCCAGAGATCGTCGGGGGTCGCGCCCCACACGCCGTAAAGGATCGAACCCACGGCGTCCGTTGGCGTGGGCGTCCACTGGCTGCCCTCGAAGCGCCCCGCGACCCCACCTTCGCCGACGACGATGACCGGGCCGCCCTGAAAGCCGTGTACCCACCAAAGGCGCTGGTCGATGCCGGTCTCGTGATCGGTCCAGGCGTCGCCCTTCCATTCGAGCGCCCGGCCGCGCCCACCCGCGCCGCCGACCACCCAGACGGACTCGCCGCCGCTTCGGTCAGACCAGATCGAGAGATAGGCCGCGTCGAGAGACTCCGAGAGGATCTTCGCCCCCTTCAGGTCGAGCGTGTTCGTCGCGGCCGGGGTCGTCTCGTCGTCGGTACACGCGAGAGCGAACGCAGCGATCAGCGCGGCGCGTTTGGGTGAAGAGCGCATGAAGAAGCTCCGTGGGACCATGGCGATGGGGCGTGTCGTACGGTTCAGTCGCGGCGCGTTGGGGCAGCGGGCGGTGGACCCGCGTCATCGACGCACGTCAACTCGAAGCCCGCGCCGCGTGGGGGTGTGCAATGCGTCGTGTGGCAGGCGATGCAGCGCGCGATCTGCGGACCGTCTTCGATCACGTTTCGATCGACGTCGAGCTTTTGCCAATGCCAGTTGAAGGTGCCCGGAGAGTAGGGCGGCGCTTCCCGGTACATGACGGTATAGCCCAGGAGAGTGGTGCAGTCTTCGTCGTCGTATTCGAGCTTCACGAGGGTCGCGCCAGGCAAGTAGGGAAAGTCTGCCGAGAGCTTCGCGTAGGGCTCTTTGGCGAGGTCGTTGGCCCAGACTTGGATGTAGCGCAGGTCGTGCTCGTGGCTGTGACGGCAATCGCGCGCGATGGCGAATTCGTTTTGGAAGCTCTCGGGGAAGAGCGGCTTCGGGCCTGCGTCAGCGACGTCGTTTACCTCGGACGAGCCTTCGCACGCGATGGCGCTCCATGCGAGTGCCCATGCCGCCAATCTCCGCAAGCTCAGACCGGGCTCCCGACCGAGAGGGGAGCCCTGCCACGGCGTTTGGTGGCGCTCGGGCGCTTCACCGTCGTCGCCTCCGGCGAGGCCGCAACCTCGACGCGGGGCGGGAGCGGGGCCATGAAGTCGGGCGTGTCGCCGCCGGCGCTCACGGAGACAACCTCTCCGAGGTTCGGGTTGATCTCACAGATCCCTTCAGTCTGCGGTGCGCCAAGCCGGCCGTTCACGTTGATGTCGTCGAGCTTCAGCACCTCTTTCAGCTCGGTCTCGAAGACGTCTCGATGGAAGTCGCGGACCTTCGCGAGGTCCGGCTTCACCCGAGCAGCGACCTCGAGCAGGACACGCATCGCGCCGTGATAGCCTACGAAGACGCCGAGCCCGGCCGCATAGCGCCCCCAGGAGATCGGCTTGCCCGCGTTCTTGCCGCCGCAACAGTTCGCCATGGATGCCTCCTCGTCGCCGCTCAGGCGGCCGCGTCAATTCGGGGCCTGGGTCCCAGAGTCTCGATCTGCTGACGGCGATCCGCAAGCAGCGCTCGCAGAACCACGCCTTTCTTCTCGAAATAGGCGTCGATGATCTTGTTACAGATCTCGGACTTCTTCTCGATGAAGCGCGCGACCTCGCCTTCGTCGTGCTTCACCCGCTTGTTGAAGAGCAGGTACGGCATGTAATACAGCTCTCCCGCGAGGCACGTGGGCTGAATGCAGAGGTGGCGATCCATGACCTCGTAGCCCATGTTTAGGTCGAGTGAACGGATGAGCTCCTTCGAGGCGGCCCGGCGCACGTTGTAGACCGGCGTGCCGAACTCGACCGTCAGGTCCTCGTAGAAGTGGTGGATGAGTGTGAGGGAGATGAGCATCTGCTCGACCATCTCCTCCGTGTCCACGTTCGAGCCGTCCGTCATGAAGCGGATGCCGTTCTCGAGGCAGTAGATCGCGCTGCGCATGTGCATCGCCATCTTGCAGCCCATGAACCAGATGAAGCCGGAGCGGAAGGACTTGTAGTCCTCGAGCACGGAGTTGACGAGGATCTGATCGAAGTAGTCCTTCGTCGAGATGACCGCGTGCGAGAACTTGTTGCCGAGCTTCTCGTTCAGCTCCTTGACGCGTGCTTCGGTGCGGCCGTGGTAGTAATGGCCATAGCCGTTCTTGTAGGTCACTAGGTGGACGTGTTCGTAATGGTCGGACAGCGTGATCGCGAGCGCGGTCGAGTCGATCCCGCCCGAGAACATCAGCGCGATGGTGTTGCTATCCACCTTCGGGAAGTGCCCCGGCGATAGCTGGGATGGCACTGAGTTAGCGGCGAGGACGTCGTTTTTCGGGATGAATGGGGTGGCGAGCGGCACGGCGACCCTCCTTCGTTGCGCGTCACGGCTGCATGCGCGCGTGATGGCACGCCGTCGTACGGAGTGGCGTGCTCCGGTGACGGCCTGCGACGACAGTGTTCAGACCAGGAGGCGTTACGTCAAACCGATTCCTCCGTCACGCGGCCAATCCCATTCGCTGAACGAGGTAGGAACCGAGCCGCATGACGTCGAGCCCAGCGGCGAGAAAGGTCTGCAGCGCATCGGTCGGGCTCTCTACGATCGGCTCTCCGTGCAGGTTGAAGCTGGTATTGACCAACGCAGGCAAGCCGCCTGCCTCGGTACGTTCGAGGAGCGCCCACAGCTCCGAATCGTCTGGCGACGCGAGCTGCGTTCGCACCGTGCCGTCGACGTGGACGACGGCGGGGCAGTGTTCGCGCAGGTCTGCATCGGCGGTCACCAGCGTCGTCATCGCCTTTGAGCCGGCCCCGTGCCGACGCACCGGAGCGAAGGGCATGAAGTCGTCCCGCCCGAGCGCGGCGTTGAGGCGCTCGAGGCGAGCGTGGTCGTCGGCGCGGGCCAGAATGGATCGGTGGCCCAGGGCGCGTGGTCCGAACTCGGAGCGACCGACCACGCGGGCGACGAGCTGCCCGGCGAGGATGGCGTCGGCGAGGGCGGCGTCAGGGTCGCCTGAACGGCTCGCGGTGAGTCCGCTGGCCGCGATGGCGGACGCGATCTGGTGGTCGCTCCAAGTGGGGCCCAGGAAGGGCAGGGGCATTGGCAAGGGGCCAGTGACGGCGAGGGCCGCCCCGACACAAAGGCCGCCGTCGCCCATGTGGGGGAAGACGGCCGTGTGTTGTCGGCCCCGTGCGACGGCTCTATTGACGGCGATGTTCGCGAAGAGACCGCCCGAGAGGCCCAAGGCGCGCCGAGAAGGAAGATTATGTTCGATGAGGGCGACGGCCCGCTCTTCCGTAACGAGCTGAAGCGCTGCGGCGACGTCTTCACGGGCCTCGCCGGCGAGTCGGCGGCGTTCGTCCTGGCCGCCGAGGGTCGGGCAGCAGCGCCCAGGTTCGGTCCAGCGGCGAAAGAGGGGCGCGAGGCGCTCTGGGTTGCCCTGAGCGGCGAGGCCCATGACCTTGCCTTCGTCGCCTTCGCCGAAGCCGAGAAGGCGCGTCGTGGCGCCGTAGACGAGCGCGAGGGAGGCGCCAGGGCTCGGGAGGATCACCGCAGGTCTCGCCGGGCTCTCGAAGCGCGCCGCGACGCCGTCCCCGTAGCCGTCCATGGTCGCGACGTCCGCTTGCTGGCAGTCGATGCCATCGCCGAGCAGTGCGGCGCGTGCGGTGAGCGCGTGTGCGGTGTGGTGGTCCACGACGTGAAAGCGCGCGTGACCGAAACCCAGCGTAGCGAGGCGGCGGACGAGGACAGCGCGCATGCTTAGCGACTCGAGGTGACGCAGGCCGGGCGTAAAGGCGAGCTGAACTTCGAGCTCGCGGACGAGCCGGGAGGTCAGAGAGAGGGGATCGCGTGATGGGTCTCGACGCCGGTAGACGCGGTCGAGGAAGCGGTGGCCGAGCCGGCCGAAGCGCCCCGCGGTGGCGACGTCGCCCACGTCTTCGGTGGCGAGGCCGGCGTGCTCGAGGCAGGCGGCGATGGCCAGATAGGGGAAGCCGGAGGCTCGCTTCTGCCTCGACAGCCGCTCTTCGCTGACGGCGACGAGGATGCGGCCATCGACGACGAGCGCGGCCCCGGCGTCGTGACCGTCCCAAAAGCCGAGTACCGGCTCGAGGTGATGTGGCGTCACACCAACCGTGTCGGCGACAGCGCGGCGTCCAATCGGGCACGCGCCGCGTCGAGAGCGAAGGCACTGGCCCAGACGTTCACGTGAGGGATCGTGCCGTCGTAGCGGAGGCCGCCAGTGACGGGATCCTGCATCTCGCCAAGCCGGGAGAAGCAGCGCTCCAAGACGCGTTCGTAGCGGGAACGATCCCTTAGGAAGAGCCGCGCCGCTTGGGCGACCACGTCCGCGGGGCGACGTTCGTCATCGAGCCCCACCCAGGCGGGGAGGGACCCATCGCTCGCGACGCGCTCGGCGAGCCAGTCGATAGCCTGATCCACGACGGCATCGAAGCCGCCCAGCATCACGAGCCCTTCGACGGCGTAGCAGTGTGCGTGGACGTAGGTGGCCGGCTCGGCCGGGCCGGCTTCGAAGCGGCCATCTTTGAAGTGGCGGTCGATGAGCTCCGAGGTCACGTCCCTCGCGAACGCGAGCTCGCCCGCGAGGCCGAGCTCGGCTGCGGCCTTGATGAGGTGGGGGCCAAAGGTCTCCGACCAGCGGCGTGCGTCTTCACGACTCGAACCGCGCTTACTGACGAGTCCGGAGCGGACGTGGTCGAGGGCGATATCGAGCGCGGTGCCGCTTAAAAGGGGTAGGGCGAGCGCCGTGTCGAAGACGTAGCGGGTGCCCTCACGCCCCAGGGCACCTTGCGCGAGGACCAGTTGGTCGAGGACCGCACCGACCGACTTCGCTGTGCTGCGGCTCACGTCAGCGAGCCGACCACTGAGCCCGAGCCGTCCGATGAGCGCGGTGGCTTCGTCGTAAGGGTAGGCAGAAGGGCCGACCCAGCTCCACACTCGGCCGTCCGGTGCCGTCGGCGGCGGTGAGAGGAACTGGTGCAGGGCGGCGAGGTCGAGCGTCACGTTGCGAACATTCCACCTTCCGAAGGTGGAGGCAACCAGGATGAGCCTTTGCACCCGAGGATGGCGGGGCAGGGCGTTTTCCGCCAAGCTCCGGCCGTGCACCCTCTTTTGCTGCCTCTGGTCCGCCTTCGCAACGACGCCACCTTGATTGCGCGCGGCGCCGCCGCCCGTCTTGGCCGCCCGGACGCGCCCTGGAAGCTGACGCTGGCGCTCACCTGGGTTTGTGAACAGCGTTGCACCCATTGCCGGATCTGGCGGCGCCCGCTGGGCGAAGAGCTCTCCGCGGCAGAGTGGGATCACGTCTTTCAGAGGCTCGGTGATCAGCTCTCCTGGGTGGACCTCACGGGCGGCGAAGTGACGTCGCGGGACGACTTCGCCGCGATTGCACAATCGGTCGTCGCGCGTTGCCCTCGCCTCGCCTTGCTGCACTTCCCGACCAACGGACGGGATCCGGCGCGGGTCGAGCGCGCGGCTCAGGATATTGTCAGGGCCCGCCCGACGCGGCTCATCGTCAGCATCAGCCTCGACGGACCGCCCGCCCTCCACGACCGCTTGCGGGGAGACGACGGCGCCTTCGCCAGCGCGATAGAGACGTACCGCCGGCTACGGGCGCTCAACATCGAGACCTACTTCGGGATGACGCTGTCCAGCTACAACGCGACCCGAGTCGACGAGACCGTGGAGGCCATCGCGAGCCACGTGCCGGGCTTCGCGCACCGCGATCTGCACGTGAACCTCATCCACATCTCCCCGCACTTCTTCCAGAATCAGCCCATCGAAGACCGGGCTCGATCGCCCGAGGTAGACGAGGCTCTCGCGGCGTTTACGGCGGCGCGCGGCGTCCCTCGTGGACCGACGGCGCTCCTCGAAGCTCTCTACCTCGCGCACGTCCCGCGTTACCTCGAGACCGGCCGGTCACCGCTGCCGTGTGGGTCACTGTCCGTCAACGCGTTCGTGGATCCGGCTGGTACCGTCTTCCCGTGCCACATCTGGGACCGGCCGCTCGGGGTGCTTGCCGACTACGACTGGGACCTCGCTCGCGTGTGGGCGCTCGCCGAGACCCGGGCGGCGCGTCAGGAGATCGTCGCCGAGCGCTGCCCAGGGTGCTGGACCCCGTGTGAGGCGTATCCCACTGTGTTATCCAACCTCGACCGTGCGGTGCTGGCTGCATAGTCACCGGCCCTGCAAACCGGACGTCGCGTGCCAAGACGATGCCGTCCGACTGGCTTAAACGGCGACGCCCGCCCGGAAGACCGGACGGGCGCACACCTGAGGAAGCGGGCGAGCCGGCCTCGCGAGGAGGCCGGCTCACGGCTGGATTACATGTCCATGCCGCCCATGCCGCCCATGCCGCCGCCGGCGTGGGAGTGCTTCTCCTTACGGTCAGCCTTCTCTGCGATGCCGCACTCGGTGGTGAGCATCAGGCCGGCGACCGAGGCCGCGTTGAGGAGCGCGACGCGGACGACCTTCGTCGGGTCGATGACGCCGGACTCCACGAGGTCTTCGTACGTGTCCGTGCGGGCGTTGTAGCCGAAGTTCTGGTGCGTGTTCTCACGAACGCGCTGCACCACGACCGACGCCTCCTGGCCGGCGTTGATCGAGATCTGGCGGAGGGGCTCCTCGAGCGCGCGACGGATGATCGACACGCCGGCCATCTCGTCGCCGTCGAGCTTGAAGCCCTCGAGCGCCTTCTGGGCACGGAGCAGCGCGACGCCACCGCCAGGGACGATGCCCTCTTCCACGGCCGCGCGGGTCGCGTAGAGCGCGTCCTCGACGCGAGCCTTCTTCTCCTTCAGCTCGGGCTCGGTGGCCGCACCGACGCGGATGACCGCGACGCCGCCATGGAGCTTCGCGCGACGCTCTTCGAGCTTCTCGCGATCGTAGTCCGACGAGGTGTCGGCGATCTGGGCCGAGATCTGGTCGATGCGGGCCTTGATGTCTTCGGCCTTGCCGATGCCGTCGACGATCGTCGTGTTGTCCTTGTCGATGCGGACACGCTTGGCCTGGCCGAGGTCCGACTCCTGGACGTTCTCGAGCTTGAGGCCGAGATCCTCCGAGATGACCTGGCCGCCGGTCAGGACGGCGATGTCCTGCAGCATGGCCTTGCGGCGGTCGCCGAAGCCCGGGGCCTTGACGGCCGAGACGTTGAGCGTCCCACGGAGCTTGTTGACGACGAGCGTCGCGAGCGCCTCACCCTCGATGTCCTCAGCGATGATGAGGAGCGGCTTCGCCTGGCGGGCGACCTTCTCGAGGAGCGGGAGCATGTCCTTCATGTTCGAGATCTTTTTCTCGTAGATGAGAATGAAGGGGTTCTCGAGCACGGACTCCATGCGCTCCTGGTCCGTGATGAAGTACGGCGAGAGGTAGCCGCGGTCGAACTGCATGCCCTCGACCACGTCGAGGTCGGTCTCCATGCCCTTCGCTTCTTCGACCGTGATGACGCCCTGCTTGCCGACCTTGTCCATCGCGTCCGCGAGGATCTTGCCGATGGTGTCGTCGTTGTTGGCCGAGATGGAGCCGACCTGCGCGATCTCCTTGTAGCCCTTCGTCTCGATCTTCATCGTGTTCAGATGAGCGACGACCCGCTCGACGGCCTTGTCGATGCCGCGCTTGAGACCCATCGGGTTGTGGCCACCGGCGACGAGCTTGGCGCCCTCGCGGTAGATGGCCTGCGCGAGCACGGTCGCGGTGGTGGTGCCGTCGCCGGCCACGTCGGAGGTCTTCGAAGCGACCTCCTTCACCATTTGGGCGCCCATGTTCTCGAACTTGTCCTCGATCTCGATCTCCTTGGCGACGGTGACGCCGTCCTTGGTGACGGTCGGGGCGCCGAAGCTCTTCTCGATGACGACGTTGCGACCCTTCGGGCCAAGCGTCACCTTGACGGCGTCCGCGAGCGTGTTCACGCCACGGAGGAGGCTGCCGCGAATGTTTTCGTAAAACTGAATTTCCTTGCTGGCCATGTTTCTCTCCAGACCGGTCCCCGCAGGGCCGAGTCGGCTGTGTTGGTTCTGTGTGGTCTGCTCAGTGGGTCGCCCGCGGCGTCAGGGAAGCCCCGGCCGCGGGCGAGGCACTCAGACCAGGATGCCGATGAGGTCGTCTTCGCGGAGGATGAGGTGCTCCTCGCCGTCGATCTTCACTTCGGTTCCGGCGTACTTCGAGAACAGCACGACGTCGCCCGCTTTCACTTCGAGGGCGCGGATCTCGCCGCTGTCGAGGCGCTTGCCGCTGCCGACGGCGACGACCTTGGCCTCCTGCGGCTTCTCCTTGGCGGTGTCCGGGATGATGATCCCGCCAGCAGTCTTCTGCTCCTTCTCGAGGCGCTTCACCAGGATGCGGTCATGCAGGGGTCGAATCGTCATGGTCTTCCTCTTTCGCTTGTCGCTTCGCGCGGCCCCCAACTGTTGGGA
The DNA here is from genome assembly GCA_947498315.1 of Pseudomonadota bacterium. Classification (GTDB taxonomy): domain Bacteria; phylum Myxococcota_A; class UBA9042; genus SXOO01. The sequence goes on from CANMLD010000096.1 coordinate 12,734, forward strand.
GGCCGGTCGTTCAATGGTTGAGCCAATCATGAAAAGCTCAGTGATTCCGGTTCGCTAGCAGTCGGCAGTGCCGAGTGCCAGGGATGGAACGCGCCGAAGTCTAGTCGGGGTCCTTGGGGGCGCAAGGGGGCGGGCCACATTTTTCTTCGACTAGCAGAATCGTCGTCTCGAAAGGGAGGTGAGACACGCGGCTTTTGCACGTCAGGCCGCACGTCTTATATACTGTCCTCACCGGTCCTGAGGCGTATGGCCCCGACTGGCGAGTTTGCCGCAGGCCAGCCTGAGGATTGCCGTCCGGCACCCTCCGGTTGGCCTCGAGACGATACCGAGGAACATCTTGAACCTACAGCCGCTAAGCCCATCCCACCCGGCCCCCCCCACCCAGGGCGTGGTCCGCGCCGCGGCTCGGCGTGGCTGGCTCGCCGTGACGCTCGTCGGCGCTTTGCTCGGCTGCCTCGCCTCGTGTGAAGGCGAGACCGTCTATTCCTCGTTGCAGCTCGCGATCAAGGCGGACGCGCTCGACGGCGGCGCTCGAATCAGTCGTGTCGTCTTCGAGTTCCGCAAAGTCGAGGGGACCTCCGTAGTCCCACTCACGTCCGAACCGGCTGACCAGCGTTTCGAGTACACGGTCCCGGGCACCGTCGACCTCTCGGCGGTCGAGTGGAAGCTCGACCTCCTCCCTGGCGACACCGTGAAGGGCCGAGTGCTGGCCTCGGCGTTCGGGCTCATCGCAGGCGATGATCGCCCTAAGGCGGTCTGGGTGGGTCAGATCGATCTCGACGCACGCACGGCCATCTCCGTCTACTTGGCCAAGCTCAGCGCCGACTGCGACGCGGACGGCGACGGCGTCAAGGACTGCTCGAAGGCTGGCTGTTGTCAGGGCGATGAGACGCTGATCTCCGACTGCAACGACGATGGGGCGTCTGGCGTGGTGGCTAGCCCTCTTCAGCCGCTTCCCAAGTGCGTCCCTTGCGCGCCGGAAGGCGCTGCCGTCGACTACGACTGCGACGGGACCATCGACGCGTGTACAGACTCCGATCAGGACGGCGTCGCGGACTGCGACGAGGCGGCCTGCGGGTCGGAAGGGGATGGCACGGTCTACCCAGGAGCCACCGAGAGCTGCGACGGTAAGGACAACGACTGCGACGGTACGACCGACGAGGGCTCGACGGACCTCGACGGCGACGGGCTCAAGGACTGCGTGGACGACGATCGTGACGGGGACGACGACCCCAACGACAGCGACTGTGCGCCGGATGACGACGATATTCATGCTGGCGCCACCGAGCTCTGCAATCAGGTCGATGACGACTGCGATAGCGACACCGACGAGGGACTCCCCAACTGCGGGACCTGGGACGGAGACTGGGACGGCGACGGCTATTTGGCCTCCAAGGGCGAAGACTGTAACGAGTACGACTCCCGTGTCTTTGATGGGTCCACGTATGCAGGCTGCTGCGACCCGGCGCTGAAGGGGGCCCTCACTGAAGGTGAGCTTGCAGCACGTTGCGACTTCGATTGTGACGGCTCGCCGACGTTGTGTTCCTCGAGCGACAAGGACTTTGACGGCTTCGACGATGGCAGCTCCAAGGATTGCCCGCCCGTCGGTCCCGATGTCTACAAGGGCGCCCCTGAGAAGTGCGGCGACAGTATCGACCAGGACTGTTCGCTCGGGGATGTGTCATGTGACTCCGGGACGGACGCCGACGGCGACAAGTACTTCGCGGGTGTCGACTGCAATGACGGCGATCCCGCCATTCGTCCCGGTGCCGTCGAGCTCTGCAACGGTAAGGACGACGACTGCAACGGCTTCGTCGACGACGGTAACCCCGGGGGCGGCGACGCGTGCGGTCACCCTTCGAGGGCCACCGGCGTGTGCATCTTGCCCGAGAACAAAGGGACCGCCGTCTGTGCCCACGGGTTGCTCACGGACACCGCCCCGGCGCTCGCCAAGCTACAAGCAGGTGAAAACGACATCGCCATCATCTGCGTCGACTTCCTCGAGCCCCAGCAAGCAGAGTCCGCGTGTGACGACCTCGACGAGGACTGCGATGGCCTCACCGATGAAGACTTCGAGTGGGTCGAGAAGCATCCCGGCGCTCTCGGGAGCCCGATAAAACTCGCCAAGGGAGACACCTGTGGCACGGGCGAATGTGCGGGCGGCTCGGTCATTTGCGATCCCGCCGACGCAACGAAGCTCGCCTGTACGGGCCTTGAAGACGAAGCTCCCGAAATCGAGGGTGGCGGCGCTGCGCTCGCCTTCTGCGACGGCAAGGACAACGACTGCGACGGCGTCGTGGACGGTCACACGCTGCCCCTCGCGATGACGACATGCAAGCAGCTCGGCGTCTGCGGCGCATCGGCCATCGCCGTCGTGACCACCTGTAAAGCGGGTGCCTGGCAGTGCGACTACGAGGCGCTGACTGACTACGATGGGGTCGCCGAAGCGCGTTGCGACGGCAAGGACAACGATTGTGATGGCAACGTTGACGAGGACCTGACCTGGAACGGCATCCTGTTCGGAACCGAGTGTGACGGTACCGGCCAATGCGGAAAGGGCGAAGTGGAGTGTTCGAACACGCCAAGCTCGACCGCGGCGACCTGCTCGACCAACACCGATGGTTCAATCCACGTCGCTGTGGCCGAGGTCTGCGACGCTCAGGACAACGACTGCGACGGCGAAGCCGACGACGGGTTGACGTGGATGCAGGAGAACGGTGTCGTCGTGCCACTCGGGGGTGATTGTGACGGCGTCGGCCAGTGTGGACCCGGCAAGGTCCAATGTTCCAGCTCAGCCAACCCCGTGACGACCTGTTCGTCGAACCCGGACGGTATGACGCCTGACACCAAGGGTGAGATCTGCGACGGAGAAGACAACGACTGCGACGGGGACGTCGACGACGGCATCAAGTTTCAGGGCAACCTGGCCCTCGGAGCACCTTGTGTCGGCATCGGTACCTGCGGGGCCGGCGTCGTCGTCTGCTCCACGGACCTCATCAACTCGACCTGTTCGACCAACCCGGACGGGACGGCCCCGAAGGACGTCGACGAGGTCTGCGACGGCCTCGACAATGACTGTGACGGTGAGGTGGATGAAGCCCTCACCTATGCCAACCCTGGCACAGGGGCCGTCGCGCTCGGGGAAGCCTGCAAAGGTATTGGCGAGTGTGGCGACGGCACCGTGGTGTGCAGCGAACTGACCAAGAAGGCGACCTGCTCATCCAACTCCGACGGGTCCGCTCCCGAGAGCTCGGTCGAGGTCTGCGATGCGAAAGACAATGACTGTGATGGGAGCTCCGACGACGGCATCGTGTGGGTAAGCCCGGTGACCGGACTTGGAGCGGCGCTGGGCAGCCCCTGTCAAGGCGTCGGCAAGTGCGGCAATGGAACCGCGGGTGTCGTTCAGTGCAGCAAGCTCGCGAACGGGCTCGCGACTTGCTCGACCAATCCTGATGGCACGGAGCCACGCAACGATCCGGCTGAGAAGTGCAACAACATCGATGACGACTGCAACGGTACTGTCGACGACGTGCTCGGCACCAATGCGCCAGACGTCACCTGTAAGCTCGTGGGCGTGTGTAACAAAGCCAACGTCGTCGCGACCTGCGCAAGCGCGACGTGGCAGTGCAACTACGCTGGCGTCATCGACTACGAGGCCAGCAGTGAGTCCCTGTGTGACGGCAAGGACAATGACTGTGACGGCCAGACCGACGAAGCGACGTCGATCGTCCCAACCGTCGTCTGCGACGCGGACGGCGTATGCCAGGGGCTACAGCCGACGTGCCTTGGTCCGAATGGCTGGGAGTGTCTCGAGGAGACCCAACCTGGCTATGCCGCTGTCGAAGAAGACGGCGCCTTGTGCGACGGCAAGGACAACGACTGCGACGGGCAGACCGACGAGAAGTACGTCGGCAAGGGCGACGCCTGCGCTGCAGGTGTGTCGAACGACTGCAAAAATACGGGCAGCCGCATCTGCGACCCCGTCTCCAAGAACGCTCTCGTATGCAGCGTGACGGGCAAGCCGGTCGGGACAGCCTGCAACGACAGCAACGCGTGTACGAAAGCCGATCTCTGTTCCGGCGGCGACGCGTCGCTCTGCGTCGGCACGGTCTACACCTGTACCCCTGACGGGCTCACCTGCACGGCCGACACCTGCAACGGTGACGGGACCTGCCGCTACGACCTCAACCCCAACAGCTGCCTCATCGGCGGGGTCTGCTACGCGAAGGATCAGAAGGACCCGCAGAACGACTGTCGCTCGTGCAACCCGACCACCTCCACCTCCGCGTGGACCAACTTCATTGCCAACACGATGTGCAACGACGGCAACGGGTGCACCACCAACGACAGGTGCAACGGCCTCGGGCTGTGTTCGGGCACCGGCAAGCCCTGCACTGATGGCCTCGACTGCACGCTCGATGAGTGTAGCAACTCGGTCTGCTCGAACGTGAACTTGAAGTCGGACACGTGCCTCATCAACGCCGCGTGCTACGCGAAGGGCCAACAGAACCCGCTGAACGAGTGTCAGGTATGCGAGCCGGCGACGTCCAAAGTCGCGTGGAGCAACCGGACCAACGGGACCGTGTGCACCGACGGCAACAAATGCACCCTGAACGACGCCTGTCTCACCGGAGCATGCGCCGGTACGGCCAACCCCTGCGATGATGGCGAGGTCTGTACGACCGACAGCTGCTCGAACAACAACGCGACTGCCGACGGCTGCGCCAACATCCCGAACTCGCTCACCTGCGCCGATGATGGGCTGACCTGCACCAACGACACCTGTTCTGCGGGCGCGTGCACGCATCCCACCAAGAGCAACGTCTGC
>CANMLD010000097.1 GCA_947498315.1 Pseudomonadota bacterium
GTGCAGGGGATGGAGTCGTCGAGGTCTGGCGGGTTCCCGGCGATGCAGCCCGTGGCCTCTTCGCACACTTCTTCTCCGTCGCAGAAGGTGTTGTTCGAGCACTTCGGGTGGTTGACGACGTGGCGAACCACGTTGCTGAACTCGTCACAGGAGTCGTCGGTGCAGGGGATGTTGTCGTTGATCGTTGGCGGGACGCCGTCGATGCAGCCCTGGGTGAGGTCACATTGCTCGGGGCCATTGCAGAAGTCGTCATCGTCGCAGACGAGGCTGTTCAGATCGTGAGTGATGAGGCCAGTGCCGTCGCCGTTCTCGGTGCAGGTGTCGATGGTGCAAGGCACGCCGTCGTCGATCACCGGGATAGAGCCGGCTTTGGTCTTGCAGCCGGATGCGGGATCACAGATCTCTGCGCCGTTGCAGAAGTTACCGTCATTACAGGTGACCGTGACGTACACGCACTTCGACGCGTCACAGGTGTCCGTGGTGCAGGCGCTGGCATCATCGCAGTCCGCATCGGCCACGCACGGGGCGGTCTCGAAGTAGAGCTTGACCTTGTTGACCTTGCCCGTGTCGGCAGCGACTGAGTCGGTCACTTTGACGGTCCACGTGCCGTTGACCTTGAGGCCCGACAGGGTGGCGAGGTTGCCCGCCGTGAGCGCGTCGTAGTCCCAAATCTGATAGAGGTCGTCGAGACCCGCGGGTGCGTCGTTGTCACGAAGCGTGAAGACGATGCCACCCGGGGACGTGAGCGTGATCTCCAGGTCATCTGACGCCGTGTGGTTCGTGTCGACCTTCGCCCTCAGGGCCTTGATGATGCTCGTGTTTGCTGCAAGCAGATTGAACGAAACCCCAGCCGGGTTGTCATCTGGGATCGCTGGAGTGGTCGATGACTCGACGCTGAAGTCGAACGGAATCGGCTTGCAGGTCCCGGCATCACACCAGTCGTCGTAGCCGCAATCGCGATGCCCAGTGCAAGCGTTGGTGCAGTTCTTGGCCTTGGCGTGGGTGCAACCGGTGGTGGCCACGCAGCCGTCGAGCGTACAGGCATCCGCGTCGTCGCAATTCGTGACCGGATTGGCGCAACCAGTGGCAGTGACGCACGTATCGTCAGTGCACTTCGACCCGTCGTCGCAGAGCTTGGCCGCGTAGTTGCAGACCCCTTCGACGCAGGTCTTGACGCTGCACTCGGAACTGTCCTCGCAGGCGACGACGTAGTCGATGGAGGTGCACTTCTTCGTCGCGTCGACGGTGAAGAGGAACACGTCTTGAATGAGGCCGGCCTCAACGCCCGCGAGGGTATCAGTGAAGGTGACTTTCCAGGGCTTGCCCGCCACACAAATCGAGCCCGACTGGTGCGTACCCTCGAGGCTGGCGAGACCCAGGTCGTATGTCTCGAAGATGCCGTCGCCAGAATCGCCCGGTGCGCCGGCTCGCATGGTCTTCACCACGCCGTCAGGGCTCTCGAGCGTAATCTGAACCTGGCCGCGCCAGGTGTGGTTGATCCGAACTTTGAGGTTCACCTTGGCGAGCTCATTAGAGCCTGACGTCGCCGGGCAGGTATCGATGCTGATGACGCGAGACGCTGCACCCCCACCGGAGTCCAGGGTTAGCAGCGGACTGACCTTGTGCTTCTTGCCGGGGATGGGCTTGCACACCTTCTCTATGGTGCTGCAGGCTTCGTTATCTGCGCAGTCGTTGTCGTTCACGCAGACCGTACACGCCGGCTGGGCATCATTCTGGCACTGGGACAGCGCGTTGCAGACTTCGCCGGTACACGGGTTGTCGTCGTCGCATTGACAGCCGTCGAGGAAGCTATCGTCGCAGAAGCTGCACGCGGGGAGCCCGCTCTCGAAGAAGTCGACGATCTTTCGGAGCAGAACGTCGCGCGCCTGGTACCCCGCCGCCGCCGAAGCACGAAGCGCGGCGAAGCTGACGCTCGAAGCGACGGTGCGGTACTTGAGTGTGGCCGACTCGGTCGCTGCGTCGTAGGCGTACATCAGGTTGCGGCGGCCCAGATCGCTGGCTTCGCCCTCGCGGAGGAGCGGGAACGACTTCGCAGCACCACGGCGATCGAGCTTGTCGACATTGGAGTTGTGGAAGAGGTTGTCGCCCTCCGCGAACCAACGGAAGTCAGTGGTCGCGCTGCCGCTCGCGAGCATGTTGCGCCCGATCAGCGGGGTCGTTGCTTGGGTCGTACCCACCGAGCCCTGCACCTTGAAGAGCTGGTGGAACGCGGTCTGCGGATCGTCTGCCCACGCTTCACCGCCTTCGAGATATACCTTCCCTCCGGCCGACAAGAACGACTGGAGCTTGGCAGCCTCGGTCGCCGTCAGGACGTGATTGGCGCCACGGTTTCCGAGTACGACGAACACACCCTTGAGGTTCTTGAGCGCGTTGAGGTCGTAGAGGTCGAGATTCGAGATGAGATGAGCGGGGCGGTTGTAGGCCTTGATGGCGGCTTCGATCTGAGAGCCCGCGCCACTGGTGACATCCGACGGCTGCCAGACGACGTAGCCATCACCGAGGAGCTGGTGGACAACGATGTCTTGGCAGCGCTCGAAGAAGCCGTCCGTGATGCAGACGGTGATGTCGTGGTCACCCACGAGCGACGCGTCCGTGCCTTCGATGACCAGGTAGTTGTAGAAGGTCTGGCCTACGAATTCGTAGTTCGAGCTGGGTTGCTTGAGCTTGATGTGGCTCGGGCCCTTCTTGATGTTGAACTCGAGGAACTTGAGGTACGGGTTGGTCTGGAGGTCGGCCTCGGACCCGGCCAGGATGACCTCCTTCTTCTTGCCAAGGATGGCGGTAATCTCAGTGGGCGGAACCGGATAGGTGACGCAGAAGGTCGTATAGCCAGCGCAGTCTTGGCCCCACGTAGGCGTTGCACCATGGTCCATCTTGACGTTGTCGATGCTGAACTGGTCGAGATTGAAGGTGTCGTCGCCGGCGATGCAGAAGGCGAGGCGGGTCGTCTTCTTGCCGTAGTGAACCGAGTCCGAGAGCTCGAACTCCTCGGTTCGGACCTTCCACGAGGCCGGCTGCACCGAGCCATTCAAGAACGGGTGAATCTTCCAGCCGTTGGTCGTGACGGTGTTGATATCCACCGGTGGCTTCGTGTCGCCGAGGGTCGTTTCATAAGCGAACGCCCACATCCGGGCGTCTGGCGAGATCATCGCGTATGACGACTCGAATTGAACCGTGAGGAAGTTCTTCTTGAAGGCCGGCGGGCGCGGCATCTCGTAAGCGAGCTTCTCAGGGTGATCAGCCGGGTCGGACGTGATGATGGGGCTGAGGAAGCAACCGCAGTAGTCCAACTTGCGAGATGACGGGAAGAAGCGGCTATAGTCGTCGATGCCGAGGAAGTCCGCAATGGTCGAGAGCCGCCAGTTCGCGGTCGCGTCGTTGGTCGCACCCAGGTCACTGCCCGGATACGGACAGTCCCACTTCTCCCAGCCGGTGACCGCGATGCCGTCAGGCGACGACGCCGGCCCGGCCCACGTCTCCGTCCAAGGGAGCTTCACGACGCACTGACTGCCAGTCTTGACGATACAGACGCCCGACTGACCGGGCACGATGCTGCACTCTTGGTCGGTGCAGGCGTTCCCGTCATCGGGGCAGTCGCTGTCCTTGTTGCAGCAAGAGGCGCTGCCATCGTCGAAGCTCTTGCACCGCCCGAAGATGCACTTGTCGAGAGTACAGGGGTTCTCGTCTTCACACTGGGCGGCTTCGATGCCCGCCGCGACGTTCTCGAGGTCGCAGCACTTGCCGAACGTAGACGCCGGCTGAAGCGTGTGCACGCAGAGGTTGGCAACACAGCTCTCGGCAGTGCAGTCGTTGTTGTCGTTGCACTGAACGCCCATGGAGAGCGGGATGGCAGAGTCGCAGCACGTCTGACCGGCCGGGAGGACCTTCGGTGTTTGCACGCACTTGTTGTTGGCCCCGCAGGTGTCCGTGGTACAGGCGTTCTTGTCATTGCAGTCGGCAGCCGTGATGCAGCACGACGGGTCGATCTTGTAGTTTCGGCAGAGTCCGATGTCGACGCCTTCGTTCTTGCCGTAGATGTTGCAGTAGTCCGACGTACACGCGTTGTTGTCATTGCAGGCCGTGCCAGCGGTGACCTGAGTCGCGGTGCAGCAAGCCGGGTCACCCGTGTTCGCGCAGGTGTTTTGACCGGTGCAGAAGTCGGTGGTGCAAGGGTTCGAGTCGTTGCAGGTGGTTGCGGCGGTCGCAGGTGTGCAGCAACCAGCAACGGCGTTCTTCAGGCATGTCTTCGTGACCACATTGCAGGCCTCGTCGGTGCACGGGTTGTTGTCGAGGCCGCAATTGTTGATGCCTGGCTGGCCTTTCTGCGCGTCGCAGTAGTTGTCGTTCGCTTCATGCACGCACGCGTAGTCCCGGCACTTGTCAACGGTGGCCGGGTTGCCATCGTCACACTGCCCAGCGGCCGCGGCGTTCGGGTAAGTCAGTGTACTGCAGCAGTTGGGGAGGCTGCTTGCGATGACGGGCGGCTTGCATTGATGTGCTGCAACGTCGCACTCGGCGATGACGCACTGGTTGCCGGTCTGGCCACAGTCAGCGTTCGTGTCGCAACAAATGCCTATCCCGCCAACGAGAGGCCCGTGTCGACAGATGGTCGCGACGCACTTGTCGATGTTGCAGAACACGCCATCGTCGCACTGGCTGTCTTGTTCGCAACAGTTGGGTGGGGGCGTGAGAGAGAACGCGCACTGGTTGTCGACGCAGTCAGCGACGCTGCAGACGGAAGGCTTGACGCAGTCGGCGACGGTGACGCAGCAGTTGTCCCTCTTGGGACGAGTGGTCAGGCACTTCGGAAATGCCAGTCCCTTTTGACAGACGTCGTAGTTGCACTCGTTGCCGTCATTGCAGCTCGGGTCGTTCACGTAGGAGAACACGTCGGTGTTTGCCTTGCCCGGCGTACCTTTGTCGGTGTTGCTCGCGCTGACCGTTGAGGTCGAGAGCTTCCAGTTTCCGCCTGAGCCCCAGTCCTCGTCGTTGTTAAAGAGCGCAATGGAGCCACCGCCCACCGAGGTATCGGGGAAGTTGGCGTCGATAGCGACCTCGACCACGGTGTTACCCAGGGTATTTTTGAGAACCGCCTCGTCGTTGTTGCTGTTCGCTAGGGTGAAGTTGGTGCCGTACTCCCAAACGCAGGTTACGCCGCCGTTCTGCGCGGTGTCGGACTCGCGGCAGAGGACCGCATATCCACGCGCTGGAACGAGCACCGGCGATCCGGAGCCGATGGCGACAGTCTGAGTCCCGGTGGAGTCCGTGAGAGTCCAGCCGTTGATGTTGATGACGGTATCAGTACGGTTATAGAGCTCGACCCATTCACCCGTGGTATCAGCGACATAGGTCGGGTTCACCATGATCTCGGTGATGGTCAGGTCGCTAATGTAGGCGAGTTTGGGGCCACAGTCGTTGGGATCGGGAGTGTAGACGCACCGGAAGTTGATGCAGGCGTCGATGGTCGTCCCGTCGTTGTCGGTGCAGTTGGCTGACGATGTGCAACACAGTGGGTCGTTGACCGGCGAAAACACACACTGGTTGTTCGTGAGGTTACAGCTGTCGGTGGTGCAGACGTTACCGTCATTGCAGCCCGCATCGTCGTTGCAACACGTGCCGGTGCTGCTGACCGGCGGGCCATGGACGCAGGTAGAGGCCACACAACGATCGACGTTGCATGCGTCGCCGTCATTACAGGAGGCGTGAGCATCCTTCTCGCAGCACTTGCCCTGGGCATAGACCACTGGCGTGTAGCTGCATTTCTTGGCACCGCAGTCACAGCCTTCGATTGAGCAGACCTTTCCATCGTTGCATTGCTCGGCGATCGACTGGCCGACACGGGTCTGCACGGCGCAGTCGCAGCAGGTTGGGTCGGTCTTCACGTTCTGGCAGGCACCCGCGTTGCACGTGTCGGTCGTGCAAGAGTTGCCGTCGTCGCAGTGGCTGTCGGTGAGGCAAGCGACGCATTGGTGGGCGACGGCGTTGCAGTACTGCCCGAAGGCGCATTCGAAGTCCTGCTGGCAGCAGTTCGGGGTCGGGGCTGCGCCAAAGAGGCAGACAAACTTTTGGAGGTTCGAAGAGTCCAGGCCGGCGAAGACACAGTTGTTCGAGCTGCAGAAGAAGTCGTCCGCGCAGGGGTTGGCGTCGGTCTTGATGCAGGTCTTGGAAACGCGCAGGCGAACACCGACTCGGGACTGGGCGTTGGCGAGGGGTTGGCCTGCCGCGTCCACGAGCTGGATAGTCACGAGGTGGTCACCGTAGGTGAGGCAGAGGTTCACGGGCGCGACCGACGTGTAACCGGTGATGTTACCAACCGGGGAGCCGTTGTCGTAGACCATGACCTTATAGGTACCCCCAGCGACTTCGGTCTGCACCGACGTCGTGTAGAGGACCTCCACGTTCATGCAGGTGTCGGCGCCAGTCAGCTGGTAGCCGGCGAAGTTCTTCGGGGACGAGATCTCGACCGTTGGTACGGTCGCTGCTCCAGAGGTCGCTCCGAAGCTGCGGCTTCGAATCTCACCCGGCAATTCGCTCAGGACGTCGGATCCGCCTGCAACGTCGGTACACCCGATCGTGAGGCTGGAGACGGCCAGCGCCAAGGAACCCAGAAGAACGACACGGGTCGCATGAAGCATGCTTCCCCCCCTTAATCACTACACGTGGGATCCCGAGCCCCGAAGTGGGGCGCGTGGACCTCCCGACCGCCACCCCTCGCGGCGACCGGGCAGCCAAGGTCGCGTCGCCGCGGCCTTGGCTCATGCTGTCCGGGGGGGTGCTCCGGGGTCGGTTGAAGATGCTCGCGTGCAGCGCGAAGGGGGTGGAACTCGTGGCGACCTTTGCCGGGGTCGTCCAGATTCCGATGCGATTCTCAGGCGGGAGCGCGGTGCGTCGAAGTTCCGACCCGATCGTCTCGATCGTGGCCTGGTCGGACTCTCTTCACCTTTACCGCGACGGTCGCGGCTGCCGGTGGCCTACCGGCAGCGCTGCTCGTCTCGGTTCATCTCTTCCTCAGAGCGACGTGCCTCGTGTGGGTACGGCATCCCAACTTGGCACTCGTCGTTTCGCACCTCGTGCAGCGTGAACTCAACAACTGGCTCCGGGGCCCCATACGACGAGCAGGCCATCCCCTCCTAAACGGCCTGCCTGACGGTCTGGGTTCCCCCCGACGCGACTATACGAGGCCAGAGCTTGTCTTGGAAGGGGGGACTTGTGAACAAAACCGCTAAAAGTCGGAACTGAAAGCGGAAAGGGGCCGTAGGCGGAGAAAAATCATGGGAGGGGGCTCTCGGGAGCTTCGGTGCACGGGGCGGTTCAGCCAAGCCGTCGCCTCTCTTACTTCTGCGTTGTGAGCAGAGTTCCCGCCAGCACCAACGTAGTGAAAGCATGGCAGTGATCGGGATGCCAAGCAAGGGTGCGGAGGTGCTGCACAACGGTGCTTCAGCCCTACGCTGCTTCAGCCCTACGCTGCTTCGGCCCTACGCTGCTTCGGCCCTACGCTGCTTCGGCCCTGCGCTGCTTCGGCCCTGCGCTGCTTCGGCCCTGCGCTGCTTCGGCCCTGCGCTGCTTCGGCCCAACGCTGCTTCGGCCTCTGAGGGTCGAGCACGAAGAGCCGGTCGGGGTGAAAGAACGCGCCACTGCCACGAGCGGCTGGGCCTTGCACAGGTCAGTCCCGTGCAGGACTCACGATTAGGCGCACCCTAGCTAATCGGAGGGGGTATGCTCGCCAGGCTGGCTCGTCACCGGACGTGTAGTCCGCACTCCTTGGTCTCAGGGTTTTCCCACCACCAACGTCCGGCTCGCAGGTCCTCGCCCTCGGACACCGCTCGAGTGCACGGACCGCAGCCGACCGAAGGGTAGCCACGGTCGTGCAGGACGCTGTAGGGGACGCGGTTCTCGCGAACCCAGGCCCGCACGGCATCCCAAGTCCAGTCGGCCAATGGGCTTAGCTTCAGCCGGCCGGTGAGCTCTTCTACTTCAACCTTGGGGACGAGGGTTCGGGTCGTGTTCTGATCGCGCCGAAGGCCGGTCATCCAGGCATTGAGCGTGCTGAGGACGCGTTGGAGCGGGGCAACCTTCCGCACGTGACAACACCGCTTGCGGAGCTCGATGCTGTCGTAGAAGAGGTTGGGCCCGTGTGCCCTCACCATCGGCTCGACTTCGGTCGGGTCCGGGAAGAGGATCTCGATGTCCACGCCGTACCGGTTCCTCACACGGTCGATGAGGTCGTAGGTCTCTTGGTTCAGTCGCCCTGTATCGAGCGTGAAGACGCGAAAAGGGATGCCCGTACGGGCCGCGAGGTCGATGAGGACGACGTCCTCGAGCCCGAAGCTAGAAGCGATCGCAATACGCTGCCCGAAACGCTCGAGCCCGAAGCGCACGAGCGCTTCAGCGTCGAGGGTCTCTAGACGCGCGTAGTCGTCAGCAGTGAGTGAAGCGACCTGTGACTTGGGGCCGGTTGTTTCTGAGCTCATTGGAACCGTAGGGGACGTCATCGGCGAATCAAAACAGTGGAGTGCTGGGTTGGCAACCCCTCGGCTCACGATGGCGCGAGGACAGCGATGGTTCGACCGGGGCATGGAGCAGGAGCAAGCGTAGGTAGGAGGTCCAAATGGGCTCGCCGCAGCCGAAGGAGTCACCACGAGGTGGCCGGAGCATGAGGGCTCGCTCGTGATGGCTCGCGAGCGAGCGAGGATGAACCACAGGCAGGGAGAATCACATGCGGTGCGCCCATTCGGAGGGACTGGACGGCTGACCCGACGCGCGCCGGAGTACGGAGCGTGAGCATGAGCGGTGACAGGAGCAGCAGGTGCGCCGCCGCGTCGTCGGGTGCGGGCCGTCCATTGCCCATGAAATCGATATCAGCACGGGCTGTAACATCGAACATCTGCTCGGAATTGGAGGCAGGTTCAACCCAGGCGAAGGTCTAAATAGCTATAGATCGCAATAGGTTATGCATGGGCTTCGGTCGAATGAGTTCAGAGACACACCTGTGTCATAATGGCGCATCCCACATCAGCCAGCGGGGGCAGGTGGCCCCAGTTGGCCCGAGAGCCTGCCCAGGGCTGGTTTGAGGTCGCACTGCGCCGTGGGGGACGATATCGACCCTGATCTCGGACGCGGGCTGTTGACGCCGACCCGACGGGGCGGTAAACGCGCGCTTCATGCCCACCATTGAACTTCGTCATCTCACCGATCCCGACACCACCCCCGTTGCCCTGGAGGCCGTAGCGAACCAGTTGCGTGGGTTCGCAGACGGCGCGAGCGGGAGCGCGGAGGCTGCCGCTCTCGCCAAGGTCAACGACGACGCGTTGATGGCGTTAGTCAAGCTGCTGGTCTCCCGCCAGGACGGGGCGCGCCTCGCATTGTTGCAGGCGGCGCCTCTCGCGAAGGTGCCGCGGAAGGAGGTGGGCCGCGCCATCCACACTCTCAAGGCCAAAGGGATTTCCTGCGAGATCCCAGAGGGCCGCGTGGGCGGGATCCGCTACACCGTCGAACAGCTCCCTTGTTACCTCGGCCTCCCCCTGCCGAACGGCATGCGCTTCATCCTGATGAGCGACATAATCCGTGGTCAGGTCGAAGCGTGCGTCTTCATCGGGACCGACGCGGGCGAGATCAATCAGATCGCCCCTGTTGACGCGACTCGATCCCGCTTCAAGAAGGTGCTCGAGCAGCTCCAAGGGACGGCTCACGCTGACGGCTTCCCCATGGTGTTTGCAGAGACCTCCCTCGAGCACGCACGCACGCTCATCCACCGCGCGCTCTCCGCGGCTCGCGGCAAGGGGCTCCCGGTACCGCTCGAAGCTAACCGTTTCGAGATGCTGTTCGGGCCGCCGCCGAAGGCCGAACCCGTTCACCCGGCGCTCGCGCTCCTCGGGGAGCCGGACCTGGCGCTGCTCGAACGCAGCGTTGGACTCCTTGGCCATGCGCACCGCGGTGGCGGCTATCACATGGGCGTGGTCGATTGCATGTTTGAAGAAGCCATCGACGTGAAGGCCTACCAAGCGCGCCTTGGGGAAGCAGCGGGCGACGACGACGAGGGCCGCCCCGAGCGCGTGAAGGACGCCCTGAACGGCGTGGTCGACGAGATCTGGGACACGGAGCGCCGCGAGCGGTCGGCCCTTCGCATCCTCGACGCTGCTTACGTCTTGGCACAGTCGGACAGCATGAACGTTGCGCGCATAGCGCACGCGACGGCGATCGCGCTGCGGGACACTACGGTGCCAGCGGCCAGCATACCTTGGGCGCATCAAGCCACGTTCAACTGGCTCGCTCCGGATGCGAACGTCGTCGACCACCACTGAGCGGGTCAAACAAAACTCCGATTAGCGTCCGCCGGCAATTTTGGGTCGTGCCCCGGCCGCGAGGCACCGATTCGTCGGAAATCGCTGCGAAAGCTCGCCAAAGTCGCCTTCGTGACAGAGGCAGTCCTTATGACCTGGGTCACAAGGATCTCGCTAATCGAGAGGCGGTATTCGGCAATGCCGCTGGCCATCGCGGGCGTCCGGCTCTGGAAGGCTCCGTCCGACCGCTTGAGGCGCAAACTGCGGTGGGAGTGATGGAAGACTGAGAGGTCCCCGTGGCCACGCTGCCCGGCGACGTCGCAGTCGCGGTTCACGCAGCACAGCTGCTCGAGCGAGGGTTGCCAATCGTTCAGGCGTTTCTTCTTCTTTCGACTCGTTCTGGCGCGCGGCATTTGCCCCTCCGTTAGGTAGGCCAGCGCGGCTCACCCGAGGGGCCGCGCGGCCTCGGCGGGGTGCTACTTGCGCTTGCCGATGGCGACGAAGCCCTCGGCGATGCGCTTGCCGGCGTCGGCCGACTGCGTGCCGATGGTCACCGAGTCGGCCTGGACTTGATTCGAGAGCTGCTCGACCTCGGTCTTCATGCCGTTGAGCTTGGCGATCTGGTCCTTCATGAAGTCATTGGCCTTCTGATCGCCGATCTTCTCGATGGTGGCCAAGTGGGCCGTGGCGCCCGCGAGCTGGGTGCCAACCGCCTTGGCGGCGTCGAGGGCCTTGGGGCCGATCGCCTTGGCGCGGCTCGGGGCCTCTTCCTTCGCAAGCACACGAAGCTCGTTGAGAACCTCGAGCTTGGTGCGGGCCCATGCCTTGGCCTCGTCTTGGGCCTTCTTCGGGAAGCCGCTGACGTCTTCCTTGAGGGCGCTGGGGCAGGCCTTGACCTTGTTTACTGCGTTCCAGCCTGCGTCCTTGACGGACTGCACTTCGTGTAGTGCCGCGTTGCCCTGGAAGGCAGCGGCGGCATCTTCAGCCTTGATCACGCGGGCTTGGATGCCTTCAGCCGTCTCGACGGGCGCGTTCCAGCAGGACTCGAGCTCGTCGCGGAATTGCTTCCACTGCACCTTGCCGAGCTTTAGACCGTCCTCAATGTAAAGGAACTCGTCGACTTTGGTCTGGACCAGCGCCGCGAGGCCCTTGGCCAGGGTGTACTCGGCTTTCAGGTCCGTCATTGCCTTGGCGGCGTCGGAAGCGAAATCCTTTGTGGGGGCTGAGACCGGGAGCTTGACCGGTATGAGACCGCAGCTGGAGACGACCAGGGCCGCCATGGCACCGATTCCAACGTGGCGAACCGACTTCATCAACCGCATGACCTTTCTCCTACTCAAGTGACTGTTGCGCGAGGCTTGGTGAGCTCGTTCTCACCTTGGGCCTAGCGAGTGAAACACCGCCCATCGGCTCGGCACCCATCGGCGCTCTTGGCAGGCGATCCAGCCAAGCGCACGGGCGCGGTTCCATACCAAAGGCGCTGCCTGTGTCAAGGCGTATCCTGGATGAATCTTCGTGAAGCTTGGGGTGGTAGACTTGACGGAGGGCGCTTGCACTCCAGTCGGCCGGCAGCCACCATACGTGGCGCAGGTCGTGCTCACGGCGGCGCAGGATAAGGACGTGTGATGCGGCGGCGAGACTTTCTCAAGTCCATCGGAGCAGGGCTACCGGCATCGTTCTGGTTCGGCTCGGCCCGAAAGGCGCACGCCGCACCATGGGGCGACTACCCGAGTTACGCACTCGATGGCGCCTTGCCCGCGAACAGGCGAGCCAAGAACGTCCTCGACATCTTCCTTTACGGTGGTCTCTGCCCTTGGGAGACCTTCTACGTCGTCCCGGAATACGGGACCCTCGATAACCCTCAGTTCAGCGGCCAGCAGTGGTGGACCTTCCAGGACGGTCCTGACTCGGTCGAGAACACCTTTGCCGCGTGTTACGGTGACGCGCCACCGCCGCTCCTTCAGGACTTCCGAGTCGACGAGAACGGGAAGCTAGTGCGACTCGGCCCGTTCGTACAGCCACTACGCGCACGTGCCGACATCGTTGAGCGGCTTCGCCTGCACGTCATCAGCCACACTCTCGAACCGCATGAAGCTGCCATCCCATATGCGATGAGCGGGTTCCGCCTCGGGCAGCCGAGGCTCGCTGGCGTCGGCGCCGCGATTCAGCGGTACTTTCAGTCGCGAGCGCCGGTCTACACGGGCGAGCCGTACGCCTACGTCCTCTATTCCCCTGGCGACTTCCCGACCGACAATCTCCGGGCTGCAAGCGCCATCGGGCAACACCCGGGCGCGGCACGCCCGCTGGCCATCAAGGTCGAATCGAACACGGCGTTCATCGATGCCCTTGGCCGCGGGACGGTCGGCAGCGACCGCACCTCCTACGACGCCTTACTGAAGCACTACGAAGGCGCCTACCGAAAGCGGCTCACATGGCCGGGTGGCAAGGGGGCCGTGCGAGCGCAGACCCTGTCCGATTACGCCTTCGCGCTCGACACCCTTCAACAGACGGAAGTGCTGAAGGGGATCTTGGCGCCCGACTTCTTCACCGGCGCGCCTGGGTCTTCGTGCGGCGAGAACGCTGACGTGAACCACCCACACATGGGGTTGAAGCTCGCGGCGCATCTCTTGACCCGCCCGGGCAGTCAGGCCCGTTACGTCAATGTCGTCGACGGTGGGCTCATCTCGGCGTCGGGAGGCGGCGGCTACGACACGCATGACCGGCACATCCGGGACAGCGGTCGGAACCTGACCAACCTGTTCAAGGGGCTGGTGTCCATCATCAACGAGCCGGGTGAAGCGGATCCCCGCAAGCTGAACCTGGACGAGACCCTCGTCGTCATCAACACCGAGTTTGGTCGAACGCCCTGGTCACAGAACGTGACGGGCCGAAATCACCACCCTTACGCTTACGTGACAGCGATGTTCGGGGGACCGGTCGGCCCTGAGCAGCAGGGGATCGTCGGCTCCATCGACGAATCGGGCTACGCTGGCAACGCGCTGTCACCGGCCACGCCGAGAGCTGCCATCCTCCAATCCCTCGGGGTCTTCCCGTTCGCGCCTGAAGGTTATGCCGTCAGCGACGTCCTCGGGGCAACGACGGAGGCTGGGGCGGGTCAGGTGCTCAATGAGCTGATCCTGGGAGTGAAGTCGTGACCCGGCTTCGCGCGTCGGTGCTCGCGGCCGCGACAGCATTCGCTGCATGCACCGAGTCGTCGGGCGGTGGCGGGGCGCTCGTCGATGCAGGTGTGGACGCCCTGGACACCACAGTCGCAGACGGCATCGAGGTTGAAGACGTCCTGCCACCGAACGACGTCGAGGGCGAGGACGCCGCCGAGGACATCTGGAACGACGTTGGCGACGACAAGGGCGATGTCGAAGACGCCGTGGACACCGCTGACGTCGTCGACGTTCCGCCGGTCGAGCCCGATTACGTGACCTGCGACGCGGGCGATGAAGCGTGGGCTCAAATGGTACTGCCCGCGTTGTTGGGGCGACGCGTCGCGGGGCTCCGTGAAGCCCGAGTGATTGCGGACATGGCCTCGGCCACCTCTCGAGCGTTGGTCGTCCGGGGGCTCATGGACCTGCCCGAGTTCGAGTCGCGATGGGAGGCCTTCATCCTCGACGAGCTGCGCGTCAACAGGGTCGGCGACAAGGTCCACAGCGACTGTTACGGCGACGCCATCACGGTCGGTGACACCGGGCAGGTCGCGGCCTTCGTTCGCGACAACGACGCGTCGTCAACCTACACCTCACCCTTCAACATGACCGACCTGGTCCGCTCGAGCTTGAAGCTCGACGACGTCAGCCCCATCTATCGCGCCCACCTCTTCGCCATGATGGCGCGCCCAATCACGGGAGCGAACGTCGACGCTCTGCAAATGGACATCACGCGTCGACAGGATTTCGGCGAGATCTTCGAGGCGACGTACTTGCACCGAAACGTCGTGTGCGCCGGTTGCCACAACAGCCAGTTCTCGACGACGGACGCACCCGACCCCACGAAGGACCGTCACTGGCCGCTCCCGGGCCTCTTCGAGAAGGCGCTGTACGGACAGAACGCGGGCCGCCCAGAGATGGAGTTCTATACGAACTTCAGACACTTGGACGTCGTTCGGGACTCCGGTGGCAAGCGCCCCTGGCGCTTACACTCGTCGTGTGGCCGCTTCACCCCGGCCGAGCAGATCCCAGCCGATCCCGCCGGGTTCGCAGGCTTCTTCATCTCCGACCACGGCGCCACGTCCAGCATCTGGAACGTGGAAGCGGCGCTTGCGGACGGCTTCGGGCAATTGCGGGCGGACGGCAAGCTCGTCGTGGACGAGGCGACGCTCGACGTCGACCCGGAGGCCGCCTTCGCGTACCTCGTGAGCGTCCGCTTCGTGAACCAGGTCTGGCGCGAGCTCATGGGCTATCCCCTCACGCTCGTTCACTACTTCCCCCGAAACGAGGCGCAACGCGACCTGCTCGGAGAGCTCACGCAGCGCTTCGTGGCGTCCGGGTTCTCACTTCGTACGCTCGTAATGGAGATCGTGACCAGCCCGTATTTCGCGGAGCCTGCCCCAGAAAGGGGCTGCGGCAGTCAAGATCACCCTTACACGATGCCAGCGCTGTTCAACCCCTGGATCTTGCTGGAAGACGACCCGATCCTACTCGGAAACAGCGTTGGTGACGCCGTTCACCGCTACGACGCCCGGGTCCTGCTGTCCATGGCGTCCGCGGCGCTAATCTGGCCGGAGGCCCCGGCCTACCCCGGCGAAGGGGATGAGTCCTTCCAGAAGGCGATCGGGGTCTTCGTGAAGGACGCCGAGCCCGGCTTCGACGGCGTCGACTTCCAAGGGCTCTTGACCTGGGAGAGCCGCTACGCCGCGTGCAGCTTGACCGCGGCAGGGCCCACGGGCTCGTGCGCGGACGCCTGCGGTGGGCAATCACCCGCGGGCTGCTATTGCGACGACGAGTGCACCGCGAACGGCGACTGCTGCGCCGACTATAGCCCCGTATGTCTCGGCGGTGCCCCTCCGGGACCCGCAGACGACGGGGTGGAGGATTGGTTCGATCTGCTCGAAGCGGCCGTCGCGCTGGCTGAAGCGGCGGGTGAGTCGGTCACGCTTGGCGACATTGCGGCCGCCGTGAAGGACCGCATCGTGGGAGCACCCGAGCTGTCGGCAGAGGAAGGTGGGCTGATCGCGTCGCTCTTTGGCGCGGCCGACCTCCAGGTCAGTGCAGACGCGGCGCCGACTTGGCCCGACAGCGCACGTCGCTTCTGCGGCGTCCTGGTGTCGACGCCGGACTTCCTGCTTGGCGGCTTGCCTCCGCCTGGCTCCTCGCTCCCGCCCCGGCTCGTCGTCGGGGCGACCTCTTACGAAGCGCATTGTGAGACGTTGAGGCGAGCGGTCTTTGACCCGCAGCTCTGGAAGGTCACGTGCGGCGAAGACGCTCTAACGGTGGCGCCCTTTGCACCGCCGCTCGGAGGTTCCCCGTGACCGTCTTGTTTGCCGTGTGCGCGACGTTGTTCGCAGCCGGCGATCCGCCAGACAGCCCGAATCGGGAGCCGGCGAGCGAGCGCTCCGTCTCGGACCCGTCACCGGAATCTCCAGAGGCCCCCATCGCGCTTGCCCTCACTGCAGCGATCGCGGGCGACTTCGACCTGTACCTGGGCGCCGTGCACCCGGAGCACAAGGGGTCGGAAGACGAGCGGACCGACCGTCGCAACTACGAATGGAAACGCTTCCTCGCGCAGCATGAGTGGTATTTGGCCGGTGACCGTTCGGGGGGACCGCGATTCGTCGTGACCAGCCACCGAAAGGACGGCCCACGCGTGATGCGTATCTTCCTCCGCGATCAAGTCCACCCCGAGCGCATGCCTGTCCCGGTGCGCCTCAAGCGCCATGGTAGCGAGTGGAAGATCGTCGTCTCGAGTTTGTGAGCATCATTGTGGAGCGCCCCGCCCCTCCCCGAAATCCCGAGAGCACTCCAATGCACCGAATCGTCGACCTTCGTAGTGACACCGTCACCCGCCCAACCCCTGCGATGCGCGACGCGATGGCGTCCGCCGACGTTGGCGACGACGTGTTCCGCGATGATCCGACCGTCCTCGCGCTCGAGAGTCGCGTCGCCAATCTTCTCGGAAAGGAGGCGGCGCTGTTCGTCCCATCTGGGACGATGGCGAACCAGATCGCGCTTCGGGTCCATGCGAGCCCGGGGACCGAAGTCATCGCCCACGCCGGCGCGCACCTCTACAACTACGAAGGGGGCGGGGCCGCCGCACTTGGGGGAATTCAGGTGCGCCCACTCGAGTCGGGCGACGGCACCTTGCCGCTCGCGGCCGTGCAACGAGCATGGCACGACGACAGCGATCCGCACCTAGCGCCGACAGCGCTCATCGCGTTCGAAGACACGCAGAACGCCTGTGGGGGCGTGGTCGTCCCGCGCGGGAACATCAATGAGGTCGCCGCGTTCGCCCGTTCGCGGGGGACTCCTCTGCACCTCGACGGTGCCCGGCTTTGGAACGCAGCGACGGCGTCGGGGCTTTCGATGGTCGAGCTGTCCGAGCCATTCGACACGGTCGCGGTCTGCTTCTCGAAGGGCCTCGGTGCCCCGGTGGGGAGCGCTCTGGCTGGGTCCGTGGCCCACATCCGACGCGCCTTGCGCCTCCGGAAACAGCTCGGCGGAGGGCTCAGGCAAGCGGGCGTCCTCGCCGCGGCGGCGCTCTACGCGCTCGACCACCACCGCGAACGGCTCATCGACGACCATCGCCGAGCTAGGCAGCTCGCGGAGGCCATCGCGTCGACGCCTGGGTTGACATGCGCCGTCCACACCGTGCAATCGAACCTCGTCTACTTCGGGACGGAGCCAGCTCATCGCTTCGGCCAACTCGACGAGGCAGGGCGCCCCGTCGTCGTTTCACTGCTCCGTGAGCGTGGCGTTTGGGTGACCGGAAGCGCCGTGCGCTTGAGAGCCGTGACCCACCTCGATATCGATGATGCGGCCCTCGAGCAGGCAATAGAGGCATTGAAGTCGCTCGATCGCTCGTGACTGACTCGATTCCGAGGGCTGCTGCCGGCGATGCCGGCGCGGCGCTCAGTGCTGCTCCTGAGCGGTCAGCGGTCAGCCCCAGCGCCGGCGTCGCCTGCTTCAGCCGGAGCTAACGTTCCGGCCGGCCGGCTGGGGCGCCGC
>CANMLD010000098.1 GCA_947498315.1 Pseudomonadota bacterium
CCTCCTTGCTCCGCGCGACATCGCTTCGGCCGGCTCGATCCGAAAATCAGCACCGTCCTGGAAAGGTCCTTTCACGGCCGCACCCATCGGCGCCGGCGTCATCAGGCTGGCTCGACGTCAAGTTGCTGACGCCTTGATTCCAAAACTGCAGACGAGCCGATCCATGCGACGTCACGGTGCCTCTCTGTCCACGATTTGGGTAACTTGCGATGTCGTTGACAACGGCGTTGTCGCAGTGCGAACCTCTAGGTGTTCTGGACCGACTAGGAGCTTCAGGAACAGGCAGATGCACGACGCGGGTCCAATCTTCTCCGAGTACGCCAATGACCCCGACATGGTCGAGATCGTCGAGGGCTTCGTCGCACGTACCCCGTCTCGGCGTGCTGCGTTCTGGAGCGCCTACGATTCGCGTAACGCGCTCGACCTGAAGCGGCTGGCGCACCAACTCAAAGGCTCTGCGGGTGGTTATGGCTTTGCCATCCTGACTCAGGTGGCAGGCTCAATCGAAGCGGCCATCGAAGCCGAGGACGACCTTGCCTCGGTCGAGCCTCTATTGCGCCAACTCGACCAGCTCCTTCTCAGAGTACGAGTGCGGGCCTGAACCCCACTTCGGGCATGGTCAACGAAACGCAGTTCGATTGATTCCCGAGCCGACGTACATCAACTTCGGCCAGGAGAAGTCTGGAACTCGACTTTCTGAACGACCCACTCAGTGGGTCGGATAAAACTCCGATTGGCGTCCGCCGGCAATTTTCTAGCAATGAGGTGCTCTCGCTCCTCGGCGGGCGATGCAGCCCGCCTTCGTCGCTCGAGTACGCGCCTATCGGCGCCCAGTCGAAGCAAGAGGGCGGCTGCGTCGGCAATGCGTGCGCTTGCGGGCGGGGGACGACCCCCACACCCCCGGCGTGCACGGCGTACGCTCAATCTCCATTTTGTCCGACCCACTCAATCCCGCCGAACGAGATACGCCTCGGCCAGGCGTTCGGCCCCAGTCCACACCTTCAGGGACACGGTCATGCCGCTCTCGTCGGCGTTTACCGACACGTCGGTGTCGACTGCGCGATAGGGACAGAGCCACGCTTGAACTCGCATCTTGTCTACGGCGCTCTGGCCATCCTCTGGTGGCCATGGCAGACGAAGTGTGAGCTCGCGAGGGGCGTCACGAGTCAGGATCGCGACCGCTTTCGCCGCTAGACGGTGGGTAGCGACGGTCACTAGGGCGCCGTCGGAGCGCCGCAACTGAGTCTCGAAGGGGCCGAGGCGCTCGACCCGGCCGGTGGGGCCACCTTCCACCGAGATGTCGTCGCCCTCGCGCAGCTTCCCCGACAGCGCCAGACCATATCCCGAGACGAGGCCGGGCAATCGCCTGAGTAGCGAGAGGGTCGCCACCGCCGCAGTGACTCCCGCAGCGACGGCCGTGATGACTGGCGCGACCTCGATGAGCTCTCGGAGACTCGCGACAGCCAAAAGCGCCACGATGACGCCGCGGACGAGGAGCCGCACGCCTGCGGCCTGGCGGGTTGGGTCTAGTCCGACAGCGCGAGCTCGTTGAATCAAGCGCTCGGTGACGGAGACCACCGCTATCGCGATGACGAACCACAGGGCCAACGTTCCGGCTGCCGAGAACGACAGCAGCTCCATCAGCGCATGTGCCTCTGAAGCGAGCGTCTCCGCAGCCCCCGCGCTGGCCGGTGGTGAGGCCGCGACGGGGGGGGCCGTCAGAATCATGGCGCTCGTGGAAGCCGGCCAGCTCATGAGCCCACCTTTGCTGCGCCTGACCGGCCGAGAAGGCCCATCGGCGCTGTCGAACGCGTGGTGGCGACGATCCCAGCATCGATGAGCGACCTCTCGACGAAGGGCTCCAAGCGGAGCGGGATACGTCGCCTCGGACCTCCTCCGGGTAAGGGTTCTAGTAGCCCCATCAAGCCAAGCTGGTGGATGACGCCCAGCGCTCGGTCCAGGCCCAAGCCAAGGCTGGAGGCGACGTTCTCGGCGTCCGCCGGCCCGTGACGGATGAGCAGGCCGAGGGTCGCGCGCGCTTCGGGATCGAGCCGCCCGAGAAACGGTAACGTCGCCGCCGGGGGCTCTTTGACGGCGAAGGTCCTCTCGTCGCGAGGCGTGAGGGCGCGCAAGTGAAGGGACAACGCCGCGCGGATGTTGCCGCCGCTCAGCCGCGACAGGGCGCGGAAGTACCGCTCGCTTCCGATGTGGACGAAGGGCAACCAGCCGAGGACCGCCTCCACAGAGGAGTAGTCGAAGCGGTGGCCAGTGAGGCGCTCGCGCGACAAGATGAGCCGCTGCAACTCGTCCGCGTTCTGAGGGACGAGCTCCACGGTGCGCTGGAAAGAGCGAGCGAGCGGGAGGAGGCCCGCCAAGGTACCCAGCGCCGCTGACGAGATCGACACCAGCCATCGGACCTCGGCGCCCGCCACGGCGATTACGGTCAGGAGTGCATCGAGCGATGGTAGAAGTGCCGGACCTGTGGGAAGCCACGACTCGACGTTGTCGATGAGGACGACGGTTCGGGTGGTCTGCAGCGACGAGGCGACTGTACGTGGATCTTCCGGGCAGCCCAGCTCGAGCGCGAGCGCCGCGACGATACCTCGAGATTGAATGCCCACAGGTTCATCGAGCCTCAACACCCGCGGGGTTGTCAGCCGAAGTTGAACCATGTTGATGAGTGTCGTGCGACCCGAACCGCGGGCGCCGATCAGCAAGATCGACTGATGCTGTCGCCACTCTGACGACGTGAGCTCGCTCGCGACGAGCTGCAACTCCTCGCGATGAGCAACGAGCTCCCGTCGGTCGGTCAGGGGTTCGAGGCCAAAAGCCCTCGCGAAGACGGCGGGGAGGGACAGGCTCTCTGGGCTCGGGATTCGGGCGTCGAGGTAGCGGCGAATTGCGCTCGCGTCGAACTCGACGCCCGGGGACCGCAGCCGTCGGTCGAGGACACTCGGGCTGTCGAGGAGCTCACGAGTCTCACGCCGGAGCTGAGTGGAGAGTCGCTCGATCGATGCCACTGCGCGCGCACTGCCACGCGTGAAGAGGCCCAGCAGGCCGCCGGTGAGCCGGGATAGGCGAGCGCGTCTGACTGGTTCCGAACGCAGCTCGGACCAGAGGGGAGCCATGGCCCCGGCGCAGGTCGAGAGGATGGATGCCCTTGCCGTCTCGAAGACCTCGGTCGCGTCGGCTCGAATGTCGCGGGTCTCCATGGTGGCGCGCTCTATGGCGCGAAGAACCGCCTCGGAGCGCACGGCTTCGTCTTCGAAGCGGCCCTGACGCGCTAGGTCGAGTGTGTACTGGGCGATCTGCACAGCCTGCTTTAAGCGAACAGGCACCGACGCCATCAGCCGAATCGGTGGCTGAAGCGCGTCGAAGAGCGCGCGGCCGACTTCTTCGACCACGACGGCTTCGAGGCGCGCGCGAAGCTCCAGCGTTCCGAAGACGATGGCCTCCGGGTGGTCTGTGGCTTCGAGCGCGATCGACGTCGAGTGGAGGCGCAACCGTTCGGGAGCCAATGCCACCACACTGTTCAGGCTCGTGCGGAGGTTGCCGGGCTGCACCGTCTTTCGAAAGCGCGTGCGGCTTCGCCTCAGCGCGTGTTGGATCTCGGCGTCGAACGCCCCTGATGCGGCGTGGGAGAGGTGATCTGCTCGTGCCTCGTCGATGGGGCCTCGGCGAGCCTCTGTCTCCAACTCGGAGAGAATCTCGGAGGCCCCGTCAAGAATCCCAACGACCTCTGCTTCGAGGAGGCCCAGCGGGGCGATGACGGCGCTTTCAGCAGCAGCGCGGAGCCGGTCACCCGTTGCGACGAGCTGTACGCTTCCGGCAATGGCGTCGATCGCCGCCTCCACCGCACGGGTCCAGTGCGCGCCGCCCCCGACCAGGCGGGCCCGCCCGGCCGCGACCTCGTGCTCGACCCGGGAGTACCGAATGGTGCCGGCCTTCAGTCCCGGGCCGTCGAGCTCGCTGATGATCTCATCCAGGCCCTCGATTGCGAGGTGGAGCCCGTCCTCGGAAGTCGCTCGAAACGAGCGGGTGGCGAAGGAGGAGACCTCTTCGATCTCAGCGTCCACATCACGGATCCGTTCCGGTGGGGCGCTCTGCTTGGGGCGGTCGCCGGTCAGCGATAGACCCAGCGCGCTAAGGAGTCGCGCGCGGTGCCGCATTCGTTCGGCTTGCAGACGGAGCGCCAGCCTCACGAGGCGAGGTTCCAGCGTGCAGCGGGCGGCGGCGCGCAGGGCGAGGCGGCGCGGGCGCGGACGTCTTAGCCGACCCGCCAATCGCGAGATGCGGCGCCTCACCCGTGTCAGAAAGCCGTCAGTGCGGAGCACCTCCCAGAGCGTCGGGTCGAAGTCGCGTGTCACCTCGCTCGGCGTTCGTTGCACGTCCCGAATCGCCGCTTCGAGGACGCTCTGGATGCGCGCGGGGGCGTCGTCGAGGAGCAATGCGCGAACGAGAACCCAGGAGCCAGGGTCTTCTGGGCTTCGTGCAAGCGCTCTGACCGCCTCCGCTTCTCGCGCCATCGCAATCGCTTCGCCGTCCGTGAAGGTCCTGAGAGCTCTGGTGAGTTGTGTCGATAGCGCCCGGACGTCAGGGTCGAGAAAGGCGGCCGTCTCGGGCTCGTGCGAACGCCCGGAGTTCCCTCGGACCTGAGTCGCCGCATCGGTGGGGGCGTCCCAGTCAGGCGTCGGCTTTGACCCAGGAACCTCGCCGGACTTCCGAAGCGAGATTCCGAGGAGTACGGGACCCACGATGAGGTGCAGCGCGATGGTCGCGAAGCCAAGGCTCAAGATCGGATCGCGGAGGGCCGGGATTCCGCGTGCGGCGAGCAAGGTGAGGGCGATGTTGACCGCGGATTGAGGCAGGTAGCCAAGAGAGCCCCAACGCTGGACGGCGAGGCTCTCGCCGCCGAGACGCGCTCCAGTCCGGTTTGCGAGGTAGTAGGCGATGGCACGGGCGACGCCGAGCGCGGCAGCGAGCGGGAGTACGTTGCGCGTCGCGTCGATGTCCACGTTGGCACCGGCCGTCGTAAAGAACACGACGAACACCGGCAAGGCGATCTTGCGAATGGGGACGAAGAGCTCGTGTTCGTAAGTCGAGAAGTTCCGGACCACGGCACCGGCCGTGATGAACAGCATGATCAGTTCGAGATGGAAGATGCGGATGAGCTCGCTGACTGAGAGCAACATCACGACGGTCATGACGAGGAGCTCGCGACCAACGTAACGCACGTAGAGGATGAGGAGGAGCCCGAGCAGGCCACCGGAGGCGATGGACAAGGCGAACTCGACAACGAGCTTCTTCAGGAGATCGAGGTCGAGGGCGCCGCCGGTCGTGACGGACTGGGCGATCGGGATGAGGATCGCGAGCCCCGTAACGACGACGACGTCTTTCACCACGGGCATCATCATCGCGAGGTCTGTGTAGCGACCCTTCGAGCGCATCTCAGCGATGACGGCGATGGGGACGGCGGATGACGTCGCGAGGCTGAGCATCCAGAATACCAGGCCGAAGATGACAGCGTGGCTGCTCGTGGCGATGCCTGGGATGGTGAACGCGAACCATGCTACGGCTACGGTGCCGCCGACGAACAACAGGACCAACGGCACCTTCAGCGCCACAGTCAACACGATGGTGCGAGCGACGCGGCGCACGGATGCGGCGTCGAGCTCGAGGCCCGCCGATATGGCGATGAGGGACAGGGCCGTCGAGTTGAAGAAGGTCATGTCCTTCACGACGTCGGCACTGAAAAAGCCCGTGATTCCAGGTCCAAGCACGAGACCAGTGGCGATGTAGCCGGTCACGGATGGCATCGAGAGCGCCTTGGCGCCGAGGCCGATCGTGAAGGACGCGAGCACGACGAAGCCGATGGCGGCGACGACGATGGGCGATGGGCCGCCGGTGTGCGCGGTAACGCCGAGGCTATCGAGCGCCAACATCAACAAGATGGCGGCGATGAGGACAATGAGGCGGCGAATCACTCGGGCCTCGGTGGATCGTCGGGCGGGATCGTGTCGCCGGGTGGGATCGTGTCGCCGGGTGGATGCCACGTGTGGAGCTCGCCTGCATCGGCGAGGACCTGTCTCAACGCGGGTACCGCAAGGACGTCCGTGAGGATGAGACCGAAGATGACCGCATTGGTCACGAGTGACGCCGCTTCGCGGTTCACGAGCGCGAAGTTCACCGCCATAGCCACCGTCAAGATGCCGAGCCCCATGAGCGCGTTTCCAGAGCCTCGTAACTTCGGGATCTTACGTACGACTCGGACCCCGAGCGCGCCGCCGACACCGAAAGCGGCGAGTCGGGCGATCGGGAACGCGAGCACGAGCACCCACCCGACACCCTCGAGCGGGTCGAGGAGCACGCCGGCCGAGAAGAGGAGCACAATCTCGAGCGGCATCTCGAGGCGCTCTATGACCCGTCCGAGCTGGTCGGCCGGATCGAGGACCGCACCGACGATCAGCCCGCCCAAGATGGTCACGAAGAGCGGAGACAACTCGAGCGCATATGCGACCCCCGAGCCGAATACGAGCACACCCACGACAGCGAGGAACTGGCTGTCCTCGCCGTCATTTTTCGACACGAACAGGTGATAGAGGAGGCCTTGACCGAGCCCGATCCCCACGCTGACCAAGAACCACTCGATCCCACTCGGGCCGTCGCCCGACGAGGTTCGCGCTATCGAGAGCGCGGCGCCAAACGCAAGAAGGGCCATGACGTTCGTCGACGTTGCCATCGATGCGATGAGCGAGCTGGCTGGGCCGCGCGCACCGAGGCGGCTCGCGATCGCGCGGACGCTCGTCTCATTGGCCGTCATCGCGATGGCGCCCAGCTCGATGGCGAACCAAAGGGGTCGGTCGATGTCGAGCCCGAGGAGGTCGACGGCAAGAAGCGTGAGGCCAGTTACCGTGGCACCGACAAAGAGCCCAGCGACGATGCCGGGGATGGCGTAGCGCTTCGGACTCTGCACGTTTTCGGCGGATTTACCGGGGAGACCCGGCATACGCAGGACGAGGCCCATTCGAAAACCGACGACACCGAGCACGACCGAAAGGAAGGGGGTCAGCGTCGAGACGACGCTCTCCGTGATGAAGTCCGAGACATGCGGGCCGAGAAGGACCCCGAGCGCGAGGTACTCAACGCCTGAGCGCCCTGGGCGGGCGAGACCCAGGTGCTCCACGATGCGGCTCACTAAGAACCCCAACACAAGCACTAGGACCAGGACGAAGCTAATGCTCACCCAAACCTCGGTTTCAGCGGGCAGAGACGACCACGTGCAACAGAAGCATTGTCCCCAAACTTAGAGGGGCAATCACAAGGGCAGAGGTGACGTTTGAAGGCGTCGCGAGTAGTTACTTGGCCACTCGCACACTCGCTGCGGCTCCCGAAACCTCTGTTGCCGCAGTCTCTTTTTGTCACCCCATCCGCCTCACATGATGCTGGGTTCGGGGCGGGGCTTCGGCGCCATCGGCGGCATCATGCCGGTCGCAGGAGCAGGTGCTGTCGGTAGACCGCCAGCTCCCATGGCTTCGAGCTCCTTTCGGGCGCGGTCACTCGTGGTCATGTTGCAGCTGCCATCGAAGACGACGCCCTGATCGACGACCAAGGCCGGCGCCGTGATGTTGCCTTTCAGGCGGGCAGGGGCGTGCAGCTCGACCGAGGTCTTCGAACGAACGTTGCCGATGAGGTCGCCGTAGATGATCACGTTGGCGACGTCGATCTCAGCTTTGACCCGAGCGCCTTCGCCGATGATCAGTGTGTCATTCGAAAAGATCTCCCCGGTGAACTTACCGTCGATGCGGACGGTCCCTTCGAACGTGAGCTTGCCTTCGAATTCGCTACCGCGGCCGAGCAGTGCGTTGACCTCGTGAGAGGGGTTCGCCATGGGGACTTTCTCCAGAAGCACGTGATTCAGTGTCCGTGGTGGTTGACCTAGGAGCGGCGGGAACGTCACCGTCGCTGCTCAGTCGCGACTCGGTGGGCGCCCCCCAGCCTTGTCTCGACGTGGCTTTCAGGTCCGTTTTCCACAGCCCTGCTCGCCGTGACCCGACCTTAGCAGAGCCCCCACGGGTGGGCAACGAATCGGGTCCCGTTTCCCACTATCGCTCGCCGGCACGGCGTGTTAGGCACGCGCCGCTCGCTCACTGAGAGAGTTGGTTAGTCAATGTGGCGGATGCGGAACGAGCGGAGAGGCACATGAGCCACGAAAGCGACAGCAGCGACGGTCGCGACGGATCGGAGAGTGTGGCACCGCGTCGCAAGCCGCTCGTCATCGGCATCGGCGGTGGGACTGGCGCTGGGAAGACGACGATCTCGAGAGCGGTCATGGCGGAGCTGCCCGACCAGACGGCGGCCTACCTTCAGCATGACTCCTATTACCGCGACCGCCCGGAGCTCACGCCGGATCAGCGAGCGCGCCTCAACTACGACCACCCGGACAGCCTCGACAACGACTTGCTCGTCGAGCACCTCGACGCGCTCATCGCCAGTCAGCCCGTGGAAGCGCCGATCTACGATTTCGTGACGCACCGGCGGAAGGTGGAGACCCAGCACATCGATCCGGCCCCGGTGGTCATCGTCGAAGGCATTCTGATCTTCGCCGACCCACGACTCAACGCCCGATACGACATCAAGCTCTACGTCGACACGCCCCCCGACATTCGCGTGCTTCGCCGGATCCGTCGTGACATCGAGCAGCGTGGTCGGACCTTCGATGACGTCCGCCGCCAGTACTACGCGACCGTCCGCCCCATGCACTACAGCTTCGTCGAACCGACAAAGTACCACGCCGATCTCATCATCCCCGAGGGCGGTAACACCCGTGTCGCCATCGACCTCATCGTGCGCCGCGTTCGTCAGGAAGCGACGTCACGTCGCCCGTCGACGCCGCGCTGATTTTCTCTTCACCGCCCTAACAGATCTCTCGTCGCGACCCATCCTTGACACTCCGGGCTGCGGGCCTATCGTGCCGCGGCAACGCGCCCGGGCGACAAGAAGGTCGCGTTTCGGGTCCGCATCGTGAGGGCAGCGGGAATAATTGCCTGAGAGACGGGTTTCGCAGCCCGGACGGGGAGTGATTTCATCGCAGGAGCTCGTTGCGGGACCGCAACAGTGACTCGGTGAAACCCACCCAGTCCGATCTGACTGACGCGTTCAGGGTTGGAGAGGCGCATGACGGGTGCACCAGGTTCGATTTCGATTCAGAAGGGCGACGGAGCGGTCACTCGCGCTACCGGTTCGCCGATGATCGAGGTCTTGGATCTCCGGAAGTTCTATGGTGATTTCGAGGCCCTGAAGGGCATCTCGTTCACCGTCGGCAAGGGCGAGATCGTTGGGTTCCTCGGGCCAAACGGCGCGGGCAAGACCACCACGATGAAGATCCTCACGGGCTTCATCTCGGCCACGTCTGGACGTTTCGCGGTGGCGGGCCATGACGGCTTCCAAGAGAGCCTCGAGCTGCGCCGGGCCATCGGCTATTTGCCCGAGAACGCCCCGATGTATCCCGACATGGGCGTCGTCGAGTACCTCGAATTCGTCGCTGAGATCCGCAAGATCCCGAGCAGCAAGCGACGCGCCCGCATCTTCAAGATGGTCGAACTCGTTGGCCTCGGGCCGATGATCAGGAAGAACATCGGCGAGCTCTCAAAGGGTTACCGGCAACGCGTCGGGCTCGCTCAGGCGATGATCCACGAGCCCCCGGTTCTCATCCTCGATGAGCCGACGAGCGGCCTCGACCCAAACCAGATCGTCGAGATCCGCCGGCTCATCAAAGACCTCGGGCGCGAACACACGATCATCTTGAGCACGCACAACCTCCCGGAAGTACAAGCGACCTGCTCTCGAATGATCATCATCTCCGGCGGCCGCAAGGTGGCAGACGGCACCGCCGATCAGCTCGAGCGGGAGGGGCGTCAGTCCTCGCGCTTCGTGCTCACCGCACGGCTCCCGGCGGGCAGCGAGCCCTACCAAGTCCGAACTCAGCTCGGTGCACTCGCGGGCGTAACGTCGGCCGAAGAGGTTGGTCACGGTGACGGGGCGCACCGTTTCACCATCAGCACCTCCGGTTCCGAGACCGAGCTCACCGAGTCGATCTTCGCTCTCGCCGTCCGAGAGGGGTGGGCTCTCCGCGAGCTCAGACGTGACGTCGTGGATCTCGAGCAGATCTTCCACCGCCTTACCCAGTACTGAGCCGTCGCAGCTCACCTCCGCGAGAGCCTCGCTCCAAGAGACCTGCTGCCAGAGACAAGGGAATTCTGAATGGGAACCATATGGGCCATCGGGAAGCGAGAGTTCGCTTCTTTCTTCAACTCGCCGGTCGCCTACCTCGCGATCTGCCTGTTCTTGTTCGCGATCGGCGCGATGTTCTTCTGGTGGGAAGACTTCATCGACCAGGGACAGACCACCATGCGCACCTTCTTCGAATGGGTGCCGTGGCTCTTCATCTTCCTGCTCCCGGCCATCTCCATGCGGCTCGTCGCTGAGGAGAAACGTACCGGCAGCTTCGAGATGCTCATCACGATGCCCATCCGGGACGCCGAGCTCCTGCTCGGCAAGCTGCTCGGGGCCTCGCTCTTCCTCGTCGTCACGCTCGTCCTAACGCTCGCGTATCCGCTGGTCATCAATCAGTACGGCTCGCTGGATCTCGGGCCGGTTCTCGGCGGCTACATTGGGCTTTTCTTCGTGGGCCTCGCGTTCCTGAGCCTTGGCCTCCTCGCGAGCACTTGGACCAAGAACCAGATCGTCGCGTTCCTTCTCGGCGCCGTGCTCTGCGCCTTCTTCTTCGGGCTGCACAAGTTCGTCGGCGTCTTCTCGCCAGGACTTCGTGACACGGTCGCCGTGCTTTCGCTCAGCGACCACTTCGAGACCTTCGCCAAGGGCGTCATCGACACCCGAGGCCTGATTTATTGTCTGTCCATCACCATCCTGTCCGTGCTGATCGGCACGTACAGCCTCGAGAGCCGGAGGTGGTCCCGATGAGCGGCACCACGACGACCGTTACCCGCGGTACGAAGCTTTGGAGCGGCGCCAACGCCCTCATCATGATCACGGCGGTGCTGGCGCTGCTCGTTGCGGCGAACTGGTTCTCGCGTATGAACTACAAGCGCCTCGATATGTCGCAGAACAAGGTCAATAGCCTGTCTGACGCCAGCCTCGAGGCCGCCCGTTCGATGGAGGGCCTCGAGGTTCGCTTCTACCGATCTGCGAAGCTGCCGAAGCAGCTCGCGCCAGAAGGCGCGAACGTGGAGCAGGGCGGCATCAAGAACGTGCCGCTCTTCCTGCAGCAGATCACGGACAAGCTCGAAGAGTACAAGCGCTCGTCCGAAGGCAAGCTCTCCTGGTCCACGGTCGACTCCGAGCTCGAGACGTTGGCCGGCTCGCTGAACCTCGTCGGGCTCACGATCCCGAAGGACAAGGCCGGTTCGACGGACTCCGATCCCGAGATGGAGAACAAGCGGTTCTACCTCGCGCTGTCGCTCCACTACCGGACCGCCGAAGAGGTCATCCCGGTTCTCACCAAGCCCGAGATCCTCGAGTACGAGATCACGAAGGCGCTCCTGAGGCTGCGCGCGAAGCAGGCTGACTCGCTCGTCCAGCGAGACATCCTCGATAGCGGCAAGGCGCTCAATGAGGCCGTGGAGAAGTGCCTGGAGTCCATCAAGAAGTTCGACAAGGCCGTGGCCAAGAAGGACGAGGAGATCGAAGGCGGGCTCGTCGAGCAGGCACAGTCTCAGCAGGACGATCGCATCGAACAGGTCGAGACGTACATCGGCAACCTCACGACCATCGACGCCGCCTGTGCCAAAGTCGGCACCCTCCTCGAAGCCCAAAGGAAGGCGCTCGAGTCGCGACCCAAGGGCCAGCGCGAGACCAGTCGCGAGCACTACGAGCGCCTCATGTCGCGCATCGGTTGGTTCCACGGCATCTACGGCGCGTGGGTGGGCAGGCTCATCGGCGAGAGCAAGTCGCTCCTCGGTGGCGAGACCGCGGGCGCGCTCCTCGACCGGCTCGTCAAACAGCTCGAACACCCGGAGATCCCGGCGCGTACGACGGCGCTGCGCGTCCTCGGCGAGCTGACTCGCGGTTCCAAAGGCAGCCCTCCGCCGCTGCAGGGACCACCGGGCGAGATCGCGGTCCGCGCGATCCAGGGTGCCCTCGCTGACGTCGATCCGACTGTCCGCGCCGTGGCAGTTCAGGTCATCGCGAGCACGGCTGGCGCTCAGGCGTCCGCGGAGATCCTGAAGGCGCTGAAAGACACCGACGGCAAGGTCCGTGAGATCGCGCTCGACATCGCCATGCAGCTTCGCATCGACGTCGAGCCGTCTGCCGTCGTGCCGTTCCTGAAAGACCCGAGCTGGGAAGTCCGTCGCATGACGCTCGCTTACCTCATCGAGAAGAAGCAAGGCGCCGACCTGGCCGTGATTCGGCCGCTGCTCGACGACGAGAACCGCGAAGTGCAGTTCATGGCCGCGTACGGCCTTGCACTCGGCAGGGACAAGGCGTCGGAGGAGAAGGTTCGCGCCATCCTGGCTAGCCTACCACCCGGCCAGGCCCGAGAGGCGCTCGAAGCGGCTATCGCTCAGATAGATGCACCGGCCCCGGCTCCCGCTCCGGAAGGCGCGGCCCCGGCTCCCGCTCCGGAAGGCGCGGCCCCGGCTCCCGCTCCGGAAGGTGCGGCTCCGGCTCCCGCTCCGGAAGGTGCGGCCCCGGCTCCCGCTCCGGAAGGCGCGGCCCCGGCTCCCGCTCCGGAAGGCGCGGCCCCGGCTCCCGCTCCGGAAGGCGCGGCCCCGGCTCCCGCTCCGGAAGGTGCAGCCCCCGGAGCCGTCACACCACCCGGTGGACCGGCCGATCCGCCGCCGCCGCAGCAAGGTACGGCGGGTGTTCGAAAGGCGCTCGGCCGCGCGGGCCTCGATCGCCTCGGTGATGTCGAGATCCCAGGCGCGATCGAGGCGCTGAAGACCCTCGAGGACTTGAAGGCCGAGATCGGGCAGGCGTACACCGCGCTCAAGGACTCCCCCGGCAAGAAGAGCATTGGCATCTATTGTGGCGCCGGCGCCATGTGTCCTTTCGCGGACACGAGGTCGAAGATCCCGCCCGAGATGGCGCAGGCCTTCGAGTCTCAGCCCTTCATCAAGAAGGCCGTCGATGACATCAAGAGCCTCGAAGACCGCCTGAACCAACACAGCGAGGCCATCCGCCAGTTCTTCCTGTCCAAGGGCTATCGCTTCGAGAAGGTCGAGGCGGGCAAGCCCATCCCCGAGACGATCGACGCGCTCATCGTCTACGGTCCTCGAAAGCCCATGAGCGAGCTCGAGCTCTACGACCTCGACCAGTTCGTGCTCACGGGCAAGCCGGTTGTGTTCTTCGTAAACAACTTCGAGGTGCAGGTGAACCAGTGGCCTGACGAGCCGCCTTACGGCGACCCTCGTTCGAGCGTGAAGTCGGTCGACACCAACCTCGACGCCTTGTTTGGCCACTACCGAGTTCAGAACAACAAGGACCTCGTCCTCGAGCAGGAGAAGTCACTGCAGGAGAAGATAAATACGGTCGCCATGCAGATGAGCAACATCGGGCCCCTCCCGATGGGCGCTTGGTACAACTATCCCCTCTTCCCGATCTTCGAGTCTTTTGACGCCACGAGCCCACTCGTCGTCGGTATGCGACGGGTCGTGCTGCCCTTCACGAGCTCATTTTCGGATTCCGGTCAGGGGCAGCCAGAGCTGACCTTCACGGCCCTCATCAGCTCGTCGGCGACGTCGATCTCCAAGACCAAAGACTTCATGCTCGACCCGAAGGTGCTGCGTGACTCGCTGTCCTCCGAAGTCGTCACGGGCCCGCACCATGCCGCTGTTCAGGTCGCGGGCAAGGCGTCGTCTTATTTCGCCGGCCGCCAGCGGCCTGAACGTCCGGCCCCGCCAGCCCCGCCTGAAGGTGAAGGCGCCCCTCCGCCGGAACCGGTGAAGGAGCTGGTTCAGAAAGACAAGGGCGACGTGAACATCGTCGTCATCGGGTCGAACCTCGGCTTCGAAGATATCTCTCCAGGTCGCATCCTCGACGGCTTCAACCTCGGGGCCATCGCTCAGGAGAAGGTCACGGGCCTCGGGGCCGCGATCCCGTACTACATCCGCTACGTCAACGCCTGGGGGCGCTTCATCGGCATGCAGAACCCGGTTCACCTCGGGCAGCGCGGTCAGTTGAGCCAGCTCCCGGGACAGCAAGTCGAGTTTTGGCAGAAGAACCTCGACTTCCTCTTTGGCGTCTTCGACTGGGCCACGGGCGACTCGGGCCTCGCACAGGTACGCGCCAAGGCAGACGATGATCGCCCCCTCGGCTTCAAGACCGACACGCAGAAGAAGCTCGTGTCTTACGGCCTCGTCTTCGGTCTACCGGCGGCGTTCGTGCTCCTCGCGGTCGTGCGCCTCTGGATACGGCGCGCCGCGCGCCGACGCCTGACGCCGCAGGGCTGATCGGCACGCACACCACTCGGATCGGAAGGGAAACATGCAGAAGGCAACGCTCATCGTCGTTTTGCTCGCGGCAGTACTGCTCGGCTACATGGCGCTCCGTAAGTCGGACGAGGTCGAGACCCCGAAGTCGACCGCGATCTCTGGGTACTTGCCCGTCGCAGTTCAAGAGGACTTCCGTCGCCGCAAGGACAACCCGCTCCTGTACCTGAGCGAGAAGGAAGAGGACCGCAAGAAGCTGTTCGTCGAGGCGGGTTGGGACGAGATCTCGGTCACCAAGCCAACGGCCGCAGGGACCACGACGACCGTGGTCCTCAAGAAGGAAGGCACTGCCGAGTGGAAGCTGGCCGAACCGCTGCCGGGCGAGGTCGAGGGTTATCGCACCAAGTCCATGATGGAGCTCTTCGCGACCGACACGGCCCTCGATACCGCGCAGGTGGTGAAGGACCCAGCCGTGCTCGCGGACTTCGGGCTCGACGCCAAGCGGTCCATCCGTGTCACCATCAAAGAGAAGGGGCTCGTGAAGGTCGACCTCATCATCGGCAACTCGAAGAAGCTCGAGCGCTCGAGCGACGATGGCGCTGACGTCTATGACACCTTCGTGATGCTCCCGTCGGCCAGCGACGTCATCTACACCGCACGCCGAAAGGACCTACGTCAGCCCTTCGAGGTCGAGCTCTCGGAGCTGCGCTCGAAGAAGGTCTTCAACTTCGACCTGACCGAGGTCACCAAAGTAACCATCGATAACCCGTCTGAGGCCAGCGCCGGGAAGATCGTTCTGGCGGCGGCGTGGGCCGACAAGAAGGACGAGAAGAAGGACGGCGACGCGAAGGAGACCGATAAGGACCCGCTCACGGGCGAAGCGAAGAAGCCCGAAAAGGAGGGCACCTTCTCGCTCGTCGAGCCCGTGGTGGCGGGCTTCGCGCTCATGGAGATGCGGTCGTACTGGTCGAGTCTCGCGGGCATTCGGGTCAACGAATACGTGATGGAGAAGCCGGGCCCGGACACGGGGCTCGTTGGCGACGCCATCGCCAAGGCTTCCAAGATCACGGTCGAGCTCGCGGACGGCAAGAAGCAGACCCTCATCTTCGGCGCCGAAAAGGAGCCCAAGAAGACCTACTACGCGATGCTCGAAGGCGCTTCCGAGTACATGCTCGTCAGCGACTTCACGAAGAACAACCTCGTGAAGAAGTTGGTCGAGCTCCGCGACAAGAACGTCCTCGGCGCGAGCGATGACGCCGACATCACGGCCGTGAAGCTCACGAACGAGCACACGCCTGATGGCCCGATGGCCTTCGAACGGGATGGGTCTGGCTGGAAGATGACGCCGCCGCCGGCCGTACAAGCGACACTAGGTGCGTCGATGGCGCCGGACGAGAGCGAGGTCAAGGCTCTGGTCAGCGGCGTCCGCTACCTCCGCGTCACCGACTTCTTGGTGGAGGCCCCGAAGCTCGACGAGGTGGGGCTGAACGCACCCGCATATCGAATCGAAGCGACCATCAAGGGCGTCACAAAGACGCTTCTCATCGGCAGCGTCGAGAAAGACAGCAAAGTCACCGCCATGATCGATGGCACCGAGCTCTTCTTCA
The DNA here is from genome assembly GCA_947498315.1 of Pseudomonadota bacterium. Classification (GTDB taxonomy): domain Bacteria; phylum Myxococcota_A; class UBA9042; genus SXOO01. The sequence goes on from CANMLD010000098.1 coordinate 16,055, forward strand.
CGCTCGGGAGCTGGACTCGCGACAAGTTCAAGAAGGCGCCCATCGACTTCAAGAACAAGCGAGTCCTCGACGTGAAGGAGGCCGACGTCGTGAGTCTCGAGTTGACGCACGGCCTGCCCACGGCGCCCACCGAGGCCATCAAGCTAGAGCGAGTCGAGGGCAAGTCCGACGCGTGGAAGATGACCGCCCCGGAGACCATAGACGCTGCGACGGGCCTCGACGACACCATTGCGAACGCGCTCGCTCGAGGCTTCGACGCCTTCGACGTCAAGGGCTTCTCCGACAAGCCGAAGGACGGCGTTGGGCTCATTGCGCCCGCGTTCACCTTCACCGCGACCCTGAAGGACGGCACCACGCGCCGCCTTCACGTCTCCGACACCCTCGACGGTGAAGCGCACTTCGTCTCCCTCGAAGCGCCCGGCCTCGACGCGAACGCCGTGTACACCCTCGAGAAGTTCCGCGTCACGAATCTGCGAAAGAAGCTCGAGGACTTGAAACCCTCCAAGTAGTGCAATCGATCATCCCCCCGCCGGATGTGATTGGGGCTGGGGCCCAAATCTTCAGGATTGGGGCGGGTCGCTGTCCGCGGCTTTCGCGCGCCACTGGCGTTCGGGCGACCCGGTCCAATCCTCGATTGAACGAAGCGCACCACGGTCCAAGGGCGTCGCTATGGGGAAAGGAGGTGGGGAGTACCGCGGCTGGCCCTTGGTGTGAGTCGGTTCGGTCCGTTGCGGGTGCGCTTTTGGACTCGCTCGCGGCTTCGGAAGGTCCGCACGTCGCCATCTCCTTCCCGGAGCGTCAGATGCCCCCGCGTGTACGCCGCGCGCAAGCCGTCGATGAACTTCCCTCTGAAGACGGCGCTCATGACCTTCACCGAGAAGAGAAACGTCGGCGAGGACGAGACCCACCGCGTCTGGTCCGCGCTCAGGCCGCCGCCGGTCACGATGCAATGAACGTGATCCATTTTGTCCGACCTACCCCGTGGGTCGGACAAAACTCCGATTGGCGTCCACCGGCAATTTTCTAGCATCGAGTTGCTCTCGCTCAAAGGCGGGCGATGCAGCCCGCCTTCGTCGCTCGAGTACGCGCCTATCGGCGCCCAGTCGAAGCAAGAGGGCGGCTGCGTCGAAAATTGGGTGGTGTCCCGGCCGCGGGGCACCGGGCCGCGGGGCCCGTCGCCGGGCCAGAGCGACTCTTCGTTCGGCTCGGCGGGGCTGGTGGGGTCCCGCCCGGCTCTCAGCACCCAAGC
>CANMLD010000099.1 GCA_947498315.1 Pseudomonadota bacterium
CTCGGCGTTCCCGTCGATGCCGTCGCAGCGCGGGCTGCGCTCGAGCGCCTCGCCCCGTCTCTCGGGTTCGACGCGCGGGGGCTTGGCGCGGTCGCTGTGTCCGAGAGCCGCTTCGGCACGGTGTTCTCGTTCGAACTTCTGGCGCCGACAGACGGGATCCCACTCCCGTTCCTCGAGCGGCGGGTCGCGCTACGCGTTCAGAAGGGCCGCGTGACGACCATCCACTCCGATGTGGTGCCCACGCCGTCGCTCACGTTCGGCCCCGCCGGCCTCGACGCGCCCGACCTCGCGACGGCGGACGACGCGGCGGCGCTCGCCACGCGGCAGACGGGTGGGGTCGCGGGGGTCGCGCGCGCGTGGGCCCTCTCGCTCGCTCCGGGACACATCGAGCCGATCTGGCGGGTGCCCGTCGTGGTCCTCCCCTTCGTCGACCACCGGTGGGTAGATGTGGCGATGCGTGGCGGTCGCGTCATCCGCGACGTCCCGAGCGCCAAGGATGGTCACCGCGTTGGAGGTGTCCGATGATGCGCCGTTATTCCTTGATCGCCGGTCTCGCTCTCTCTCTGAGCGCGTGCTCGGAAGACGCCGCCGAAGCCGGTGGGACGTTCGCGAGCGACACGGGAATCTCCGACGTGAACGCGACCGTGGATGCCGCTTCGGACGTCATCGACACCCCCGATCTCGCCTCGACCAATTTCGAAACCCAAGACGCCGACGGGGGCCTTGATACGATGGGGCCGCCTCTGGCGCTGGTCTTTGAAGAGAACCCAATCGACAGCCCGACGCCCGTCGAGGTCGTGCTCGAAGACTTGAACCCACAACAGAAGGGACGGCTGACCGGCGGCTACGCGAACGTACAGAACTGCGTCGCCGACAAGGACGCCGGCAAGGCGATGTCGGTCGATCCGGGCGGCTTCAAGCTCGACCTGACGCTGTGTGCGCCCAAGTACACGGCGTTACCCAAGGACGGCGCGTACACCCACATCACCCCCCCGGAGTCGCCGTCAATCGATTCAGACGCGTTCGCTGAAGTGATGATGTACCACCACATCCAGCGTATCCACGGCTTCTTCAAGGACGGCTTCGGGCTCACCGACCTCGACTACCCGCTCGACGCGCTGGTGAACGTTCAGGTCTACGTCGCGCTCTGCGACAGCTGGGCGGCGTTCGGCAACGCGCTCTTCACGCCGGAAGGGTCGTTCAACTTCGGGATCGACTTCGACTTCGGCTTCGAGGGCGCGGCCATAATCTTCGGTCAGACGGCGGACAAGGACTTCGCGTACGAAGCCGACGTGATCGCTCACGAATACACCCACGCCATGATCGGTGCGACGCGCTTGAACGCCATTACAGTGGACGAGCAAGGTCTATCAAACCTCGCCGGCGCGCTAAACGAAGGATATGCAGACTACTTCGCCTGCACGACCGCCGGTGACAGCGTCATCGGCAACTATGCGCTGAACGCCGTCGCCGGCCTCACGGTGTGTGGTGTGCCCATCTCGACGAGCGGCAATCTGGCACGTGACCTCGCGACCTTCCGTAGCTGCCCAGCCGACTTGACGGCCGAAGTTCACGCCGATGGAGAGATCTTTGCGAGCGCGCTGTGGGCCGTCCGCGACGCACTGGGCGCAGACAAGGCCGACGCCGTCATCCTGGGGGCGCTGGTCGGATTCACGCAGTCCACAGGCTTCACCGAAGCCGCCCAGGCGACGCTCGCTGAAGCGAAGTCGACGCTGACCCAAGATGAGGCCGCGCAGGTGGAGAAGGCCTTTGGTGACAGGGGCTTATTGGCCTGTGAACGTGTCATCGCCGCTGACCGAGTGGGCCTTCGCGGCATCCCCCTCACCTTCGAAGCAGGCGGCGCCCTCGGCGACGGGCCGCTCGGCCCCGTGACGCCGGGTTACGTGCAGGTCGGCTTCACGGTCCCCGAGGGCGCGGGCAGCGTGGACCTGGTGCTCGACATCGGTGGCGGATCGGGCGACGTCGACGCCGACGCCGTCGTCAAGGCCGGCGGAAGCGCCGTTGCGCTCGGCCCAGGCGCGGGGGGGCCTGGTACAGTGCACGACGGTGTCGCTCGGATCGCGCTTCGGAAGGGTGCCTCGAACAAAGAGCTGGTCCTCACCCTCTCGGGCGCATGCCTCTCAGCCGGCCCATGGGCGGCAGCGATCTTGAACGAGGGCGGAGGCTTCTCCGTGCGCGCAGCACGTCTCGAACTCTCTCCGGACGGAGGCGACGCCAACACTCTCAGTTGCCCCTGACAGCGCGGCGAGGACGGTCCATCTTGCTCAACCTGACGAACTTGCTCGTCCCGGCGCTGCTGTCGGGCTCCCTCGTTGATCCGAGCGAACGCCCGACGCTCCACGCGGCGATGGAGAGGCACACTCGCTTCTACTATGGCGTCCATGCTCTCCCGTTCGGGATCGGGCTCACGGCGACAGCGAAGGACCTCGCGGCGTTAGAAGCGCTTCGGGCCTATGCAGCCGGCGGTGAGCTCGCGGGACACCCCTTCGACTACCTCCTGCCTACGAAGGCGCCTCCGGGATCGGCCTACGCGGCGGCGGTGCGACCCCAAGTACTGAAGGGTCGGACCTCGGCTCTGAAGGCGCGGACGTCGAGACGCCTGCTCCGGTGGCTGCAGATGACGGTGGCTGTAGCACTGGGCGTTCCGGCGAGGGGCCCGGGTTCATCGGATTGCTGCTGGTGTTCATCGCGCTCGGGACGATGCACGGTCGCGCACGACGAGCCCCACCCTCAGTCATTATGGCTAAGTGAATTATCTTTTCGGGCATAATCCATGATGCCATACTAGCTACATGGACTTCCTCGACCGCACCGCCGAACTCGGCCGCCTCGACCGCCTGAACCGCAGCGCTGAAGGTGGCCTCGCCGTGGTGTGGGGACGCCGGCGCATCGGCAAGACTCGCGTCCTGCTCGAGTGGGTCGAGCGTAGTCAAGGCGTGTACTGGATGGCAGATGAGTCGTCCGCGCCCGAGCAGCGCCGCTCGCTGGCGGAAGCGCTCGAACTGCGTATCCCTGGCTTCTCGAGCGTCGACTACCGAGATTGGCCGTCGCTGCTCGCTCGGCTGGGACGGGACGGCGCGGCGGCCAACTTTCGCGGTCCCATCGTCATCGACGAGCTCCCCTACGCCGTCGCCAGCGCGCCGGAACTGCCCGCCGCGCTTCAACGTTTCGTCGATCACGACGGCAAGGCAGCGCGTCAGACTCTAGCCCTTGCCGGGTCGAGCCAGCGCATGATGCAAGGGCTGGTTCTCGACGCGAATGCGCCGCTCTGGGGGCGCGCCCGCGAGACTCTGGCGCTGCGCCCCCTCCCCATCGGGTTCCTGGGGCGGGCGCTCGGCTTCACCGATCCGGCCGACATCGTGACCGCGTGGGCGACGTGGGGCGGCATCCCACGCTATTGGGAGCTCGCGGCCGGCATGCAGACCCGAGAGGCCGTCTACGATCTGGTCCTCGACCCGATGGGCCCCCTCTTCGACGAGCCGTCTCGTCTGCTCCTCGAGGAGTTCCCGTCCGCGACGGTGCTGCGGCCGCTCCTCGACGCCATCGGCGCCGGCTGTCACCGAGTCTCCGAGATCGGCGGCCGTGTGGGACAGCCTGCGACGTCGCTCGCGCGCCCCCTGATGCGCCTTCAAGACATGGACTTGGTCGCCCGCGAGACGCCTTTCGGCGAGCCGCCGCGCTCGACCAAACGCTCGCTCTATACCATCGCCGACCCCTTCTTGCGGCTGTGGTTCTCGGTGGTTGGACCACGTCGCTCCGTGCTCATGCAGGTCCCGCGGGACGCCCGGCTGCGCTACTACGACACGATGGCGCCCCGCCTCGTAGAGACCACCTGGGAGGAGTTGTGCCGTCAGTCCGTCCCGACGCTCGGTGACGCGCTCGGCGGCCACTACGGCGTAGCGCAGCGATACTGGTCGGGTCAGCAGGCCGAATGGGACATCGTCGCGGAACGAGTCGATGGGGAAGGCTCGCTCGTGGGAGAAGCGAAATGGTGGCACACGCCCGGCACCGGTGACGCGTCGAAAGCCGTACAAGCCTTGCTCGACCGCCCACTCCCGCCGGGGCTGAAGGGCCCTGTGACTCGGGCGCTCTTCGTGCGGGAGTCCCCGGCGTCGGCGGTCCCAACCTCGATACGCGTCGTCACCGCGGCCGACCTCGTCGCTGCTAGCGCCTGACGGGACGCGCGCAATGGGCTCCGCCTCTGGACAACCTCCGTGCAGCCGCATTGAAGCTGAACGACGCCCAGCTCGCCACCCTCGATCAGGCCAGCGCCCTCGAACTCGATTACCCGAACGACTTCCTGAAGCAGATCGCAGGACGTTGGTGAAAGCTGATGGCGCGAGCTGAGCTATCTCACTGCTTGCAGGTGACCTCACCGAGCCACGTCCCGTCCTTCTTCACGAAGACAGCGTGCTTCGGGGCGTCGGGCGTCTCGATGCCCGTGTAGAAGACCGTGAACTCTTTGAAGGTGTAGAGCCACGTCCCGCCTTCGCGCTTCTTGGTCTTGGCCTTTTCGACCTTGTCGCCGTGCCAGATCTCGACGTCCATGGGCTTCGAGTCGTACTCGGTGCCCGTCTTCTTCGGGTTGTAGTGTTCGACGGCGAGGGTGAGCTTCTCGCTCTCGAGCTCGCAGCGAATCGGCCAGGAGCCAGCCGAGGCGGTGAACGAGAGGAGGAGGAGGCAGAGCGAGGCGATGAGGCGCATGAAGGGGCTCCGGGTCACTTGGGCTTGGAAGACGCGGCGTTTCGCGAGCGTGTGGCGAAGGTCTCCCCACTTTGGACGATCTCATAGAGGACCGCGAGATGGCGATCGTCGTGTAAGTCGCCGCGACCCGCGTTCGCTTCCCGTCTCAGCCCTTCAGCGCTGATGTCGAGAAGCTCCTTGCAGAGCGGCAGGATGGTGCCGAGTGCGTTTGGCCTCGATGCTCCGAGCGCGTCCTTGGCGACGTCGCGTGAGAGCTGAAGGTGCTGGTCATAGCTCTGCTTCTTCACGAGCGCCCACGCCGCGTCGCAAGCGTCGTCGTCGTAGACGATGCCCTTCCAGAGCGCGGAGAGCGCGACGATGCCTTCGGGCGGCACGACGTCGGCCTGACGGAACTCGAGGAAAGGCCGCGCGCGGACGTCTGGGAAGACCGTGGACATGTGCAGCTTCCAGTCTTCGGGGCGCGCGTGGTGCCCCGAGACCCGGCCGGCCATCAGGTCCCTGAAGGTGCCCTTGCCGGCAAGGTCGACGTACTTGCCTTCGCGCTTGACGAAGTAGAGCGGCACGTCGAGGGCCCAGTTGACGTAGTCCTCGTAGCCGCAGTCGGTGTCAAAGACGAAGCGCGGCATACCGCTGCGGTCGGGATCGGTGTGGTGCCAGACGTGAGCGCGGAAGGACTGGAACCCCGTGTCCTGGCCCTCGAACTGCCATGAGTTGGCGAAGAGCGCCGTCACGAGGGGCCCGATGCCAGTGCCCATCTTCATCTTCTTGGCGAAGTCCGCTTCACCAGTGATGTCGAGGTTGGACTGGACCGTGCACGTGAGCCCCATCATGGCGAGCCCGAGCTTGCCCTTCAGCGGCATGTAACGCCGCATGGTGCGATAGCGCGGCTTGGGCATCCAGTTGACTTGGGAGATCCCCTGCTTCGGGTTGATGCCGAGCCAGTGGACGTCAATTGGCATCGAGTCGCGAAGCGCGAAGAGCTCCTCCTGGTGATTTTTGAGCTCGGCTTCGACCTCGGAGAGGGTCAGGTGCGGCGAGCCGCTCATCTCGAACTGACCACCGGGTTCGAGCGTGATGCTCTGAATGCCCCGCCGCAGCGCGATGATGATGCCCTCGTCCTCGTAAGGCTCCCACCCGAAGTGGTCGCAGAAGAACTTCAGGACGGCTTCGATGCCGTACTTGCCGCTCCACGGGAGGCTGAGCCCAGTCTTGCGGTCGACGAGGAGCTTCTCGTACTCCGCGCCGATGCGGCGGTCTTCTTTCTTCCGTTCGCCGGCGGGGAAGAGATCGAGTAGGTCGTTGCGGTTCATGAGGGTCTCTCGCCGGCGAGTAGGGTGGGTGGCGATGCGGTGCCGCCGGACGAAGGTCGCGGAGGCTCGGCGGTGAGCGCCAGAGAGGTGCGTCAGGTGCCGCGTAGGAGCGCGCGGAAGCGGTCGACGACGGCCGGGAGGGCAGATGGATCGTTGCCGCCTGCTTGCGCGAGCTCTGGCCGGCCGCCACCTTTACCGCCGACGATCGTCGCGAGCTCCTTCACGATCGTGCCTGCCTGCACGCGGCCGAGCAGGTCGGCGGTCACCGCGACTAGGATCGCGGCCTTGTCATCGACCTTGCTGGTCAGGAGCACGACGCCCGAGCCGAGTCGCTGGCGGGCCTTGTCCGCCATGTCTCGAAGGTCGGAGCCACCGACGCCATCGAGCGCCACGATCAGCGCCGTGATGGTCCCGAGCTGTTCGGGAGCCGCGTCAGCGATCCCTTTGGCGCGGTCGCGTGCTTCGAAGGCGCGAATCTTCCGGTGGAGCTCCGCGACGTCGGCCGTGAGGCGATTGGCGCGCGGCACGAGCTCCGAGGCCGACGCGTCGAGCGCGGTGCCGAGCTCGTGGAGCGTGCGCTGAAGGCCCGCCACGTACTCGAGCGCGTCGAGTCCCGTCACGCCTTCGACGCGGCGTACGCCGGCCGCAAGCGCCGAGTCGCTCACGATCTTGAACAGACCGATGTCGCCGGTCGCGCGCACGTGCGTGCCACCACACAGCTCGACGCTGTCGCCCCCGACGGTCAGCACACGCACGGTCTCGCCGTACTTGTCGCCGAAGAACGCGATGGCGCCGCGCGCGACGGCCTCCTCTTTAGCGAGGACGGCGGTGTCAGTCGCGACGTTGTTCACGATGCGGGCGTTCACCTCGCGTTCGATCGTCTGGACCTCAGCAGCGGTGAGAGGGCCGAAGTGGCTGAAGTCAAAGCGGAGTCGGTGAGGCCCAACGAGGGAGCCGCGCTGCTTGACGTGGTCACCGAGCGTGCTTCGGAGCGCGTGATGGAGGAGGTGGGTGGCGCTGTGGTTCTTCCGCGTGAGCCCACGCTCCGCGCCGTTGACTTCGAGGACGACCTCGTCACCGACTGCGAGCGCGCCGGCGACGTGTTCGCCACGATGGACGATGAGGCCCTCGATGGGGCGCTGTGTGTCGGTCACCTCGAAGATGGCGCCACCGGCCTTTGTGAGGGTCCCGATGTCGCCGGCCTGACCACCGGACTCGGCGTAGAAGGGCGAGAGCGCCGTCACGACGGCCTTCCCGTCTTCGAGGACCGCGACCACCTTCGACGTCGCTGTCTCCGTGTCGTAGCCGACGAACGACGTGGTGCCGACCTGATCACGAAGCGCCGCCCAGTCGCTGGCCGAATCGAGCTTGCCCTTCCACGACGCACGGCCCTTGGCCTTCTGCGCCGCCATGCTGACCTGAAAGCCCTCGGCATCGACGCGATAGCCGCGCTCTTCGCAGGCCTGTTCGGTCAGATCGAGCGGGAAGCCGTGAGTGTCGTAGAGCTCGAACGCGATCTCCCCAGGGAGCACCTTCGTCGCGGCGCATTCCTGGAAAGCCGCTTCGAGGCGGCGGAGGCCAGTCACTAGCGTACGCCCAAAGCGCTCCTCTTCCTGACGGACGACGCGCTGAATGACGTCGGCCTTCTCGGCGAGCTCCGGGTACGCGGCGCCCATCGTGCGGACGACCTCGGCGCAGACGTCGACGAGAAAGGGGCCTTCGAGGCCGAGCTTCTTACCGAAACGCATCGCGCGACGCATCACGCGACGGATGACGTAGCCGCGGCCTTCGTTCTCCGGGTAGACCCCGTCCGCGATGAGGAACGCGGCCGAGCGGCTATGGTCGGCGATGACGCGCAGGGCGACGTCCTGGTCGCTTGGGCTCGCCTGATACTCGATCTTGGCGAGCTTCGCTGCCCGTTGAATGAGGGGCTGAAAGAGGTCCGAGTCGTAGTTCGACACCTTGCCCTGTAGGACGGCCGTGATGCGCTCGAGGCCCATGCCGGTGTCGATGCAGGGGCGCGGGAGCGGCGTCAGCTCGCCGGACGCGCTCCGGTCGTATTGCATGAAGACGAGGTTCCAGATCTCGAGGTAACGGTCACCGCCTTGTCCGAAGGGGACCTCGACGCCGCCCGAGAGCGCCTTGCCCTGGTCGATGTGGATCTCAGAGCATGGGCCGCAAGGTCCAGTATCGCCCATGGACCAGAAGTTTTCGGGATCGTTGAGGATACGCTCGGGCGGCAGGCCTGAGATCTCGGTCCAGATCGCGCGCGCTTCGTGGTCGTCCGGGTGCACGGTGACGTACATGCGATCGAGTGGGAGCTGGTAGATCTTCGAGATGAGCTCCCAGGCCGACTCGATGGCGCCGCGCTTGAAGTAGGCGCCGAACGCGAAGTTGCCGAGCATCTCGAAGAAGGTGTGGTGGCGCGCCGTGCGGCCGACGTTCTCGAGATCGTTGTGTTTGCCGCTGACGCGGAGACACTTCTGCGAGGTGGTGGCGGCGTCGTAGTCGACCTGGCTCTTGCCCGTGAAGACGTCTTTGAACTGGACCATACCGGCGTTGGTGAAGAGCAACGTCGGGTCGCCCGGGGGGATGAGCGCCAGCGACGACAGGCGTCGGTGCGCGCGGCCCGCGTAGAACTCGAGGAAGGTGGAACGAACGCGTTCGGAGGTCCAGGTCATGTGCGCCTCGGCAAGGCCGCCATGGGGGCGGCGAGCCGGGCAAAATAGTCGGGGGCCCCTCCGATGGCAACGGTCGCGCGCGGATCAGGCGTTCGATGGTGAGATCACATCCTCAATACATCGAATAGTTTCAGTCGATTACCAACCACGCCCAACAGCCCTGGCTCGCAGACCCGTTGACACTTGGGACACCATGTGTTTTCTTCCGGCCCGGCCAAGCTAGGCTGCGGCGTCTCTCACGTGTCCGTCACGTGAGAGGTAACGCCTCGGCAGCGCGGCGCAGGGACCATGGGCGATAGCCGCGAACGCGCTGGAGCCGTCATGCCCGAGGAGGGCCATTTGTACCTGAGAGACCCAATCTACATCGGTGGGCGCTACGGCCGCCGCCAGCGTCGCGCCAGCCCACTCCGCACCCTCGTGAACCTGGCGTTCGTGGCTTGCGCGGTCGGGGTCAACTACATCGTGTTCTTTCACGATAAGACGGAGCCCCTGGTCCCGACCATCGACAAGGCGCCGCCGAGCTCGAGCGCACCCGAGACCGACTCGACCCGTCCAGAGGTCGCCCCCGACGCCCGCCCTGCCGGCGCACCCGAACCCACTGCACCGCCCGACGCCACGACGATCGTCCGCGGCTTTGAAGGCAAGATACAGTCGGGTGACACGGTCTCCCACGCGGTCGAGGGGCACGGCATCGACCCGGCCAATATCTCACCCATGCTCGCGGCCATGCAGCCGGTCTTCGACTTCAAGAAGTCCAAGGCTGGCCACCGGTACTCGGGCGAGATCGACGCGAAGGGACGCATCCTACGCTTCACGTACTCGACCGGCCCCATGGAGGAGTACACCGTACGCCTCGAGAACGACGAGTACGTCGCGGCCAAGAAGGAAGTGGCAGTAGATGTGCGCGCGGCCGAAGTCGGCTGCGCCATCGGCAGCTCCCTCTTCGCGAGCCTGACCCGTTGTGGCGAAGGCCCAGACCTCGCCCAGCGTGTCTCTGACCTCTTCGCGTTCGACGTGGACTTCTTCCAGGAGATCCGCCCCGGCGACATTGTGAAGATCGTCGTCGAGAAGGAGTTCGTTGACGGCCGCTTCTCGAAGTACGGCCGCATCCTGGCCGCAAGCTATGAGGGCAAGTTCGGCGCCCACGCCGCCTTCTTTTACAACAACCAGCAGGGCCGTGGGGGCTACTACGGCGCCGATGGCCGCGCTCTCGAGAAGGAGTTCCTGAAGACGCCGCTCAAGTACACGCGCATCTCTTCGGGGTTCACGCACCACCGCTTCCACCCGACGCTCCACACGTGGAAGAAGCACCTCGCTATCGACTACGCCGCGCCAGTCAACACGCCGGTGCAGGCCGTGGCGTCGGGCCGGGTCAGCTTCGTCGGCAAGCAGAGCGCCTCCGGCAACCTCGTCGTCATCGAACACGCGGGCGGCCATTCCAGCTATTACGCGCACTTGAACAAGTTCGGCGACGTGAAAGAAGGCGACGCCGTCACCCAACGCAGCGTCATCGGGTATGTCGGCCAGACGGGCCGCGCCACCGGCCCCCACCTCCACTTCGCCATCAAGAAAGGCGACAAGTGGCTGAACCCACTCGAGATCACGTCGCTCGCCTCGAACCCGCTCGAAGACGGCGAGAAGACCGAGTTCCTGACGGCCGTCCAGCCGCTCATCGATCAGCTCTCGGCCATGCGCGTACAAGGTCTCGCTGAGCGCCAGGGCTGAGCGAGGCGAGTTGGGCTCGGGAATGGTCTTGTGGAAGCGCAGGTTCCTCCTGAGCGGCACCACTATCCGATCTCGAACTGCCCACAGCCGCATCGCTCCGGGAGCACCCATGGTACGCCGACTGTCCTTACTCCTCCTGCTCGCGGTGGTCCCTTGGTCGTCCGCCCTGGCCGCCGACCCGACGCCGGTCGAGATCGCCAAGAAGATCGAGACCTTCTACAAGGAGCGTCCCTCGATCCGGGCCCAGTTCGTCCAAAAAGTCCAAAAGCCCGGCCGTCGCCGCATCCTCGAGAAGAGCGGCAACGTCTTCTTCGAGCGACCCGGCAAGATGCGTTGGGAGTACAAGGCTCCTGAACAGGTCTTCTACGTGAGCGACGGCAGCGTGCTCTGGAGCTACCAGGTCTCCGACAAGCTGGTGACACGCCTCGACGTCCGCAGCTCAGAGCTCTACCACCAGAGCCGCTATCTCTTCGGTCAGGGCGACCTGTCGACGGACTTCAACCTCGCCCCAGGCGCCACACCAGCGCCAACCGGCCAGACCGTCATCGTGCTCACGCCGAAGACGACGAGCCGCGACTTCAAGTCACTGACACTGACGGTCGACACCGCAACGGGCGAGATCCGCGGCACCGTGCTCGTCGACCCCTACGACAATGTGAGCACCATCGACTTCCAGAAGGTCGACTTCCAGAAGGTCGACGCGAAGTTCTTCAGCTTCACGCCTCCCGCAGACGCCACGGTGCGCGACCTGTCGAAGGCGCCGGCCACCGAGTAGCCACTCCTTGGGCCTCGCTTGACGGCGCCCCGAGTCCAGGGTTACCCGGTCTTTACCTTATGGCACAGAGCGACCGCACCACCACCGACCCCGTGACCCTCGCTCGGGGGCAACGCACCCGTCTGTCACAACTCGGCATGACCGACCCAGAGTTGGCGTCGGCGACGGTCGAGTTCCACGTACTAGCGACCTCCGGGCGCCGGGCCCCGTTCGAGTTCTCCCTTGCTGGTCTCGACGACGGCGGCGGGCTGCGCAGCGGTGACTTCTTCGCAAGCACCGGCGTCGCGCGCCCGAGTGGGGCCTTCGCGGGCGCCTGTACGCTCGTGCAAGAGGGAAACGGGGCCCGTATTCGCGTAAGCATGGCTGCCCTGCCAGAGGGGGTTCAGCGTCTCGTCATCGGAGTCGCCGCGACCGGTAAGCAAGACCTCAGCGCGCTTGCGAGCCTGCGCACCAGCCTCGTGATCCGCTCCAGCATCTCCGAGTTACGAGCGTCTCTCTCACTTGCGGAGGACGCTCTCCGTGAGTTGGTGGGCCGCCGCGCGGTGGTGACGCTCGAGCTTTACCGAAGTAAAGGGGAGTGGCGCGTCGCCGCCCTCGGAGATGGCTTTCAAGGCGGCCGCGAAGCACTGTTCGAACACTACCGTCTCTCGGGCCCTGCGCCCGCGCTAATCCCTGACCGGCGCGCCGCGAAACCCGCTGTGCTCGTCACTGCGCTCGACGCCACCATCACCCTCGACGCCGGACAGCGCCTAGGCCTCCCCGTAGTCCGCGCCGGCTCCCCTAGAGGGATCGAACGGATCGTCATCACCGTCGAACAGCGACGCAAGCAACGCGCCGCACCCGCCGGCCGCATCCTATGGCCCTTCGAACGCGAGCCCACCGTAGCGTCACCCGCGACGGCGCTGCGTCTTGGTGCCCTCGTCCTGACGGGGGAGCACCTCACGGCCATCCAGGCGCTTGGGAGCCGCTTTGGCGCCAAAGACACGCATCCCTTTGCGACTCTCGAGACCGCCGACGGCGGCGCGGAGACTCTGGTCCTGCATGCCCCAGAGAAGCTCACGCTCGCCGCCATCACGCTCCACGCGGAGGGCGATGGCGGCGAATTCGACGACTTTGACGTGACGGTGGTGGTCAGCCTCGAGGGCGACTCGGGCCCGCGCAGCGGCGAGCTCCGTCTCCCGCTCCGCGAGCGCGACCCGGCCCTGCCCTACTGCGTCGCGTTCACGCTCGACGCCCGACCCGGCGGCGTCGATCTCACCGCAACGGAGCGCTACTTCCGGGGGCCCCGGGCTGCCGATGCCGAGTACGGCTTTGGGTTCCGGTGGACCACCTGAGCGGGGCGGGCCCGGAGCGGCCGCGATCGCACACCCTCGCGGTCTTTCTCGTGGCCTGTTGCCTCTTCGGCAGCATCGCGTGGGCGCGCTGGGAGCCCTACACCTTCCTCCACGGTGACGGCGCCTTCTACGCCAACATCGCCAAGACGCTCTGGCGCGACCATTCGCTCGATCAGTCCCACGTGCACCCGCGGTCGTGGCTCGTAGACGACCTCGGCTGGAACCACGATCTGGATCAAGGCTGGTCCAACGTCTCGCTCGGCAAGGACGGCCGCTGGCTACCCAAGCATTCATGGCTGTTGCCGCTCGCGTCGCTCCCGCTCTACGGGATCTTCGGGCTCGCCGGCCTCCTCGTCATGCACGTGCTCATGCTTGCGGCGATCGTCGCGGCAACGTACTCACTGACGGCCCGGCTCGCGCCGCCCGTCGTCGCCGCCGCCGCGACCTTCCTCGTCGCATCACAGCCGATCATCTCCGGCGACGTCTACTCCTACAACAACGACGTCTTCTACTCTGCGCTGCTCTTGGCAGGCACCGCCGCCTTCGCGCGTGCCGTCGGACTCGGCGAACGCGCTGCTCCGCCCTGGCGAGTACAGCGGCGTGCCCTCATCGTCGCCGGTCTCGCCTTCGGATTCGGCGTCTTCGCGAAGGTCACCAACATTGCCTACGTATTGCCCTTCGCGCTCTGGCTCATCGCGCGGTGGAACCCGTCCGCGATCATGACGGCGCTCGGCGCGTTCACGGCGCCGATCGGCCTCTTCTTCGCATCCAACACCTGGCTCTTCGGCTCCCCGCTCACGTCGAGCTACTCGCGAATCCTCATCCGACAAGACGGCCTCCTGACGACCGAGTCGGTCTCAGCGCGCTTTCACGAACCGCTGAAGGCCGGCCTCGACCGCGTGCTCTTCGACAAGGCCGAAGGGCTTCTGCTGAAGGCGCCGCTAGTCGCGCTCTCGGTCGTCGTGGCGCTCATCTTGGGCGTGCTCTTGTGGCGACGAGGCGCGACCGCCGACCGCTCGGCAGCCACGGATCAGGCCGCACGACGACGCGGCACGCTGGCGCTCAGTTGGACCTTCCTCGGCGTCGCGGCCGCCTTCTTGGCACTTCAGGCCAAGTACGGCTTTACCTACAGCCGCTTCTTCTTGCCCGTGGCCGCGCTCGGCGTCGCGCCGCTCGCTGTGGCGTTCGATGGCGTCGCACGCGGCCTCGGCATGAGCCGCCGCATCCTCGCGCCCCGCTACGAGGGACAGTACAACCCCGCGTTCGCGTGCGCAGTGCTGGCCGCAGTCGCGATCGCGCTCACCGTAAAGGCGCGCATCTTCCCAAGCGCTTCCGGGCACTTCCACGCCCTCGAACGGCTCGAGTCCGGGACCGTGACCGCTGGCGGAGCCCCCTGCGACTACTTCAACAACCAGCACCAGAAGTTCGAATGTCGTGGTGACCAAGGTCGCGACTCGATGTGGGGCCGTGCACTCGACGCCCAGTGCAGCTTCCAGGGCAAGCCCCGACCGCTCCTCTTGCTGCACCCAAAACGCGGCGAACAGAGCCTACGCTTCGAGACGCCACCCCTCGGTGCGCTGCGCTTCACCTACGGCCTCGCCGAGACCAGCCGCCACGACGACGTCACCTTCGAGGTGAAGCTCGGCGACATCCCGCTGCCGCTGCCGCTCGTCACCCGCCGCGATCAGCTCGTCGTCCACGTGCTCGAAGGCCTCGACGGGCTACCCGGGCCGTTGACCATCACCCTGCGCGGGCCGAAGTCCGACTGGCGACATTTCTGCTTCGATGTAGAGGAGATCGAGTAGTTGGCCACTTTCCAGGCGCAGTCCGGGCGGTCGGCACCCATCACCGCGTGTCCTCGTCGGGGCCGGTCACCACCGAAGCATGGGCCAGCGCTTGTGGTTTCTGACTGGCCGATATTGGCGCTCCGTTTCTGGCCGCTCGCCCGTACGGCCCCACACCGTTGAGCTCGTGGACGCGGTGAATCCAAGCCAACGTCTCCTCTAGCCACCGCAGTCTCTCGGCCACGGTCAGCGTTAGCCCGAGTCGCCGCTGACGGCGATCGGCGCCTTCCCAAGTACCGTCAGACCAGTCGTCGTCCGCGTCAGTCATCGTCGCGTAGCGCTTCCAAGGAGCGTATGTCGTCGAGGTCCTTGGGCCGTCCTGCCCTGGCGCTTCATTTCGATGAGGTCGCTTATGGAAGCGATCCAGGCCCTAGCCGAGCCGAGGTTCGCATCAGTGGCCCTGGCCTTCGCCTCTGCGAAGTCGAACGGCTCACGAACAAGTCGACCTCCAACGTCGGCAGACGTGCCGACCACATTGAAAAGACCGTGATCCCCTTATCTCGAACCCACGCCTCGCGTTGCTCTTCGTCTAGGAACCTGCTGCTAGGAACCTGCTGCTGGCACCAGGGCTCGCGGTCGATATCCGAGGCTCTCGAGCGCGCCCATTGCGCGCTCGGCGTTCGCGCGCTCGAGACGGACGACCAAGTCCAAATCGGCGGTCGTTCGCAGACTTCCATGCAGCACCACGGCCACACCACCGACCACCAGTTACTCGACACCCGCGTCGTTGAGGGCAGTCAGGACCAAGTCGATGCGCGGAACCATCCTGGGAGGGTATGGCGAGGGCGGCCGCCAGGCAAGCCGAGTCCGAATTCCCCAGATGTGCCTACCTGCTTCGACGCTATGAAGATTTCGTCGTCAGGCCCTTCCGAGGCACCGCCATGACGTGCCACACTCCCGGGGTGCGAAACAGCCCCTTCATCATCGCGTTCGTGACCGGGATCGTGGCCTGCGATGCCGCTCCCGAGCGCCTCCCTGCGTCGGTGCCGCCTACAGGCGACGTCGCTTCTCCCAAGGACGACGCTACGGAGGTGCTAAGCGACACCCTTGGGTCTGACTCGTCGAGAACCGAGCCCCCTGGCGACGCCACCGGCCCGGAGCCAGAGGACGTGGCGCTCCCCCCAAAGGACACCCTCATCGCGCCCGAGGACGCGCCCGACACGAGCGCGCAAACACCGGATGCGGGCCCCATCGTCGAGCCCGCGTGCGACGCGATTCAGCCCGGCGAAGCCGCGGCGCGCCTGCTGACGCGGCTCGAATACGACCTCGCCGCGGGCGACCTGCTCCTGACCACGACGACCATCGCCAGAGATACCTTCCCGCCCGAGAACCACGCGCTCGGCTTCGAGAACAACGCTGACGCGCACCTGCCGAGCCCCGCGCTCGTCGAAGCCCAGATCGAGGCGGCACGGCTCCTCGCCGACGACACCGTCACGCACCGGCTCTCGCTCGTCGCCCCGTGCACCATTGAGGGCGGTGACGCGACTGCCTGCCGCGATGCCGTGACCGCCGACTTGGGGCGGCGCGCCTTCCGCCGGCCACTCGACTCCCAAGAACACGCGCTCCTGAAGCAGGTCTGGGACGCGGGCGCTGCGACCGGCGGCCCCGCAGCCGGTGTCGCGCTCACCATCCGCACGGCGTTGCTCTCGCCGCAGTTCCTCTACCGTGTCACAGAGGTCTTCGCTGGCGAGCCCGAGGGCGGTGCCGTACCGCTGACGGGCTATGAGCTAGCCGAGCGCCTCTCGTTCTTCCTCTGGTCATCGATGCCCGACGAGGAGCTGCTGGCCGCCGCCACCAGCGGCGTGCTCGACACCGCCGACGGGCTCGAGTCCGAAGCGCGGCGCTTGCTTAGCCACCCACGCGCGCTCGACACCATCGACAGCTTCCACCGGCAGTGGCTCGAGCTCGACAAGCTCACCCACATCGAAAAGACGCTCCCCCTCGAGCTCACGTCCGCGGGCATCACCATCGAAGCGCTCCGAGAGAGTTGGCGGGACAGCGTGATGGCCTTCGTCCACTCGGCCGTGCTGCCGCCTGGCGACGGGCTCTCCGGCCTCCTCGGCTCGTCCACGGTCTACGTCGATGACGTGCTCGCGGTGGTCCACGCGGGCGCGCCGAGCCCGGCCGAGGACTATCTGCCCTGGCAGGCGCCCGAGGCGGAACGCGCTGGGCTCCTAACTCAGCCGGCCATCTTGGCAATCCTTGCCAATGGTAGCCAATCGTCCCCCATACGACGTGGGCTCTTCGTTCGCGACCGGCTGCTCTGTCAGCCTATCCCGCCGCCCCCGGCTGACGTCATCATCACGCCGCCGGACCCCGATCCGAACGCCACGACCCGGGAGCGCTTCGCCGAGCACACCGCGAACGAGAAGTGCGCCGGCTGCCACACGCTCATCGACCCCATCGGCTTCGGTTTCGAACACTACGACCACCTCGGGCGCTGGCGCGTTACCGAGAACGGTCTGCCCATCGACGCGACCGGATCGCTCACGTGGGTCCCCGGCGATCCCGCCGCCGAGGGCCCCTTCGACGGCGCGGTCGAGCTCGCGGACAGGCTCGCGGCCAGCCCCCGCGTCGCGAGCTGCGTCGCCGAACACTGGTACCGCTTCGCCATGGGCCGCGGCACGTCAGCACCCCAAGACGGCTGCAACCTGGCGCAGGTCTCGGAGACCTTCGTCCTGGCGGGCGGTGACGTCACCGAGCTCCTCGTGGCCATCGTGCGCTCGGACGCGTTCCGCTACCGCCCCGGCGAGCCGCTCATCCCACCCGAGCCCGTCGACGAGTCCGACCCGGCGCTCGTCATCCCCGCGCCGAAACCCACGGACGAGCTGCCGCCCATCGAGGTCCCACCGGGCGATCCCATCCCGAAGTCGCCCATCGGCTACTGGGACACGGTCCAGGACAA
>CANMLD010000100.1 GCA_947498315.1 Pseudomonadota bacterium
CACCACCGTCCCGGCCGGCGAGGTTGTGTCCGCCGCGCCCGGCATTGGCGCTGATGGCACCGCTGATGGAGATTATGGGAGCGGCAATCTTGAGAGCGCCACCGCCACCACCGCCGCCGCCGCCGCCGGCATTGGCCGCGCCACCGTAACCGCCACCGCCGCCGCCACTGCCACCGACCAGCGCGTTCGCTTCGATCGTGACGTAAGCGCCACCGCCCGACCCGTGAGATCCGACGCCGCCGCACGCGCCAGGGTTCAAGTGAAAGCCGCTCGCGCCAGCAGCGGCGTGACCCGCCCCACCACCACCGCCACCGTAGCTGCTCGATCCCCCGGCGGCGCCGCCGCCACTCCCGGAACCCGGGTTCGAAGCACCGCTACTGTAGGCCGTGCTGCCCCCAGCGCTCCCGCCGGGTCCGCCGGCACCGCCGCTCGCGCCGGTCGTGCTCGAGACGTCTCCACCGGTGCCACCGTCGAGCACCAACGCGCCGGCGATGTTGACGGCGCCGCGCGCGCGGATATCGAGCGCAGCGCTGCCCGTGACGGTCACAGTCACGCCGGAAGGGATGGTCACCGTGGTGAAGTCGTAGCTGTCTGCGTTGAGGGTCGTGTTCGACGTGGGCGAGAAGGCGCCGTCCGATCCATCGCCCACCGGTGGCGCGCTGTAGCCGGTCTGAGCCCAGACGTCGCCCACCGACGAGCGATACCACGCGTCAGCGACGACGTACGTCGTCGAGAACCCGTGCGCGACGTTGACGACCGCTCCCGGCGCGACGGCGAGGAACTCCTTCGAGATCGTGCGCTCCTTGAACGCGGCGTCGACGTAGCTTTTGTTGGCAGCGTCGCCGTCATCGAGGGGCTCGCCGAGGTTCATGATGCGGTGACCCTCCGCGTCGAGGTCGCCGGTGATCCGGAGCTTCTTGTTCGAGAGCGTCGTGATCGCGATTGACCAACCGGCGAGCGTTCCGTCCGTGCCGTTGTTGTCGAAGGTGGAGTCGATGATTTGGAGCCGCCAGTTGCCGACGATGTTCGTGTCGACGTAGCCGGCGAGTGAGCCGGAGACCGGGAGCGACGGCGGGAATGTCCTTGCGAGCGACGAGGCGCCCGCGCTGCCCTTGTCGTGAAGGACGATGGGGGTGTTGTCGGGCGCGTAGAGCGTGATGGTGAGCTCGCCCACGTTAGAGTGCCCAGTGACGATGAAGGACAGCTCGATGCTGGTCGCGATGCCGACGTCAGGGACGACGATGGTGGAGCCGATGCCGAGTGGGTTGTTGTCTTTGATGGCGATGGGCGTGTCGGTTGAGGAGAAGGTGTCCTCGAAGGTCGTCGAGATGAGCCCGCCCGAGATCTCGTCGAGACCGTCCGGTGGCAGGAGATCGGCGAGCGACGCCGCTTCGGTCTTCGTCCAGACCGCTCCAGACGCGACCACGGCGGCGATGGCGTCGTCGTCGGTGTAGGCGTTCCCGATGAGCTCGATGAGTGACGGCTCTAACGCGGACGCGGGGACGCACCCCGTGCAGGCGATGGCCGTCGCGGTCGAGGCTACGAGTGCGTAGGGGACCGCCCCGAGTCGAACACGGGGGAGCTCGGGTTCGCCTTGCACGGCGACGCCCACAAAGGGGCTGGCGGTTCCGGCGAGGAGCGTCGGAATCACGCCCACGAGCCCGACCGAGAAGACACCGCTCTCGACTTTCACGCCCGCGAAGTCCTGAGTGAAGATTGGCGAGCCGCCCGAGGCGTCAGCGTAGAGGCGAACGGCCACAGCATATTGCCCATCGACCGGCGTGCCGCTGGGGGCTCTGAGCGATCCCTGGATCGCGATCTCGGTCGGGAGGGACAAGAACAGGGACGCGACTGCCGCGGCAAGCGATGCGCTCATGCGGACCTCCAAAGCTCGTGAAGCGGGCGAAAACGTTGGGAGGATCTCACAACCGTTCGAGCAGATGCAAGCGAGCGGTCGACGAGGGTCGCCGAGCGGCTTCCAAGTTGGCCGAAGTTGGGCTACGGTCGTGTCATGGATAAACCCGTGATCGCTGATACCACGTTCATCGCCGTCGACCTCGAGCCGGGCACTTACTGGTGGTGCCGGTGCGGACTGTCGAAGAAGCAACCTTTCTGCGACGGCTCACACGCCGGCACGTCCTTCGGGCCGCTCGAGTTCGAGGTCAAGACGGCCAAGCGCGTGAAGCTCTGCGCCTGCAAACACACGAAGTCGCCGCCTTACTGCGACTCGTCGCACAACGACCTCTAAGGGGTGGCGCGCCGCTCATGAGCTCGCCGGCAAAGACGAACCTCTACGACGAGATCGGCGGTCGTGCAGTCCTGGAACGCGTCCACAAGGTCTTCTACGACAAGGTCTACGCACACCCTTGGCTGCGTAAGTACTTCGAGCACATCGACCAGCAGCACATCGAGAACCAGCAGTCGGACTTCATGTCCGGTGCCATGGGTGGTCCCAAGGTCTATTGCGGCCGATTGCCGGTCCCAGCGCACGAGCACATGTTCATCACGGACGAGCTCTTCGACGCGCGGAAGACGCTGCTCGAGGCGTCGCTCGTGGAGGTCGGGCTCTCGGCTGACGCCGCGGCGCGCTGGCTCAAGATCGATCGGGCCTTCCAGGGCAGCCTCGTAAAGACTGACCTGTCGCAGTGTCACAAGCGCTACTTCACGGACGAGATCCTGGCGTTTCCGAAGCCACTGACCCCGTGAACGAAATGCAGCCAGAGCGCCGGACGGCGCCTCGGACGGAGCTGAAGCCGGACGCGCTGATCGACGCGAGCGTGTTGGTCTCTGAGGACGACCGGTTCGAGATCCCCTGCACTCTCCGCGACATCTCACGCTCGGGCGCACTCGTCGAGTGCGACGACCTGAACGACGAGCTCTATCTCGAGCTGCATGCTCGCCTGCGTCACGGCAAGGTAATCCTGCCGTGCCGCTTGATTCGACTCGACCGAACTCGCGTCGGCGTTCGTTTCATGGGGCCGCCGGAGGTGATCGCGGCCTTCGTCGACTCGCTGCTCACGCCGGAGGCGTAGGCACGGACCTCGAACACGCGATGAGCACAGCCGCCTCAGCGACGAGTAAGGCGACATTGAGAGCGTTTCGGCCCATGGGCACTTCGAGCCCCGACGACAGAACATCGAAGTACGCCAGCCGAGAGAAGGCTCTTAGGAGCTGAAGGCCAGCGACCGCGACGAGCAACGCGCGGTAACGTTCGGGATCACGCACCGCGATCCCGAGGACGCTCGCCACGAAGAGGGCGTACATTCCCAGCGCCTTCAGCATGTACTCGGACTGCGCGTCGAGCTCGAGGCGAGTGCCGTAGAAGGACCCGGCGAATTCGGCTGTCACTAAGGGGAAGAACATCGACAGGGCGCCGATCCCCACGTGGTAGATCAGCAGGATCCAGACGACCGCCAGCAGCGCCAGGCGGCGGCGACGAGAGGGCATCGAGCCCGGAGCCGTCTCCACGTCGACTACTTCGGGATCCCTCCGCATTGAATCAAGGTCCGAGGGCGTAGAGCTTACCTTCGAGGCTGGTCACGAGAAGTAGACCGGTGGCGGTAACGGCGAGTGAACCGATCGGCCCTTTACCATCGGGGATGATCTTCACGGCGAGCGACTGCTTGAAGTAAGGCGCGTCGAGCGCGTACACCTCGCCTGTCGTGAGCGCGAGATAGGCGGTGCCATCGGCGTCGACCAGCGGGCCGGCCGAGAGCCCCGCCCCGAACGCATAGGTGTTGACCCAGGCTCCCGAGCTGTCCACGAGCGCAAGCTGACCGTTGAGCGGCACGAGGATAGATTGGTCTTCGATAAGCGCGAGGTCTGAGGCCACTGGGCTCTTGATAAGGCCGGCGCCGGGGGTCGCCTCGTATTCGAAGACCGTGGTGAAAGCGACTTGGCCGTCCGGTTCGAAGGCTCGCATGAGCCCAGTCAGCGCACCCACGTAGATGCGGCCATTGCCGTCGACGAGGGGCGTCGTACGCGGCGTCCCCGTGAACTCGCTCTTCCAGACCTGTTGGCCCGTAACGGCGTCGAGCGCGTAGAGGAAGCCGTCCGTCGCTGCGGCATAGATGATGGCTTGGCTGGCGGATTGCCCAACACCCGTGCGGACTTCTCCCCCAATCGGAGCCGTCCACAGCTCGACCCCTTTCGGCGATAGCGCAGTGACACGGCCCGCGATGCCGTTCTTCGAGCCAAACACGACCTCGCCGTTCGCGCCGAGCGCAGGAGAGCTGCGAATCTGGCCGGGCGCCGCGTACTGCCACTTGATGCGGTTCTGCGGGGGCGTCTCCGTTCGTGGATCGATGGCGAGAAGGAGGCCGGCGTTGTTACCGACGTAGATGGTCCCTTCGGCGCCGATGGTTGGCGTGGTCTGGATCGCATCACCGGTCTCGACGGACCACTTCCCCTGCCCATCGGCGTCGATGGCGAAGAGCTTGCCGGTGCAGGCCACACCGGCGACCGGGTCGGCGACGCATGACTGGACGATGCTGCCCCCGTTGTTCACGCAAAGGCAGGTGCCGACGTAGATGCTGCCATCTTCTGCGACGACTGGCCCCGAGCCTTCGATTCGGGGCGCGTCGGTGTCGAAGATCCACTTCGTGTTGCTTCCGATGGGGCCGTTCACGGTCGTACGGCCCGTTCGCTGCGGGTTCTGGCCACGCATCGGCCAGCTCGACTCCATGACCGAGCACGCGGTCAGGAGTGGCTCGCACGCTCCAGAGAGGCAGGTGTCCTGCGACGTACACGCGAGGCCATCGTCACAAGACGCTCCCACCGCGGGGAGGTAATAGCACTGCCCGCCGCCGGCCTGACAGAGGTCCTGCGTACAGGGGTTTGCGTCGTCACAGTAGGCCTCGTAGACACAGCCGACACCTTCTTCGCAGCGGTCGAGGGTGCAGGGGTCGGAGTCGATGCAGGTCGGCGAGCTGTCTCCTTCGCACGTGCCGCCGCCACCGAGGGCGACGACCCGGCCATCGAGCGACGCGACGATGATGCGCCCATCTTTGCCGATGGCCGGCTGCGTCAAGACTCCCCCCGGGAGCTTGAGGCGGAAGCGCTCCTTCCCCTCCGCATCGAGGACGTAGAAGTCGGCGATGATGTCAGAGACGACGCCCACGTACACCGACCCGTCGCTCCCGACTGCCGGCGAGCCAATGACGGCCCCGTTGGTCTGAAAGTTCCAGCGCAACTGACCGAGGGCATCGTAGCTGTAGACACGACCGTCGGGTGAGCCGAAGACGACGCCTCCGGCGGGTGCCAGGGCCGCCGTTCCTTCGATCTGACCGCCCGTGAGCTTGTTCCACTTTGCCGAGCCATCGGGCCCGAACGTGTAGAGGCGCTTGTCAAAGGAGCCGACATAGATGTTGCCCGCGGCGTCGATGACGGGTGCCGATAGGCCGATCTGAATCCCTGCGGACGCCGACCAGAGCGCCGTCCCTCCGGCGTCGATGGCGTGGAGCGTGCCGGATTCGTCGCCGACGAGGATGTTTCCTTCCGCCGTGAGGGCCGCCGTCGAGCTGACGGGTCCGTTGGCGTCAAAGGTCCACAGCGCCTCGCCGTTCGGCCGCACGGCGTGGAGGAGGCCGTCGGAAGAGCCGATGTAGACGGTCCCATCCGGCGCGATCGTAGGCGACGATTGGATGGAGGCGCCCGTCTTGTACTTCCAACGCTCCTGACCGTCCTTTCCGACTGCGTACAGGTTCGCGTCGCGGCAGCCGACGTAGATGGTCCCGAAGTCGGTGACCGCTGGCGTAGACCCGATGCGGTCTGGCGTTACGTATCGCCAGAGCTCTTCGCCCTGCGCGGAGACGGCGACCAGCGCCCCGGCAGCGTCCGCGCCGGATTTGGTCGAGACGCCGACGTACAGGGTGCCGTCTTCGGCGAGGACCGGCGAGCTCGAGATCGCGCCACCGGCTTCCCAGGTCCAGCGGATGGCATCGGTCTGGGCGGCGGGGTACGTCGAGGCACCCGAATGGCCGGCGTCGCGGCCACGCATGGGCCAAGACGATTCGGCGGGTCCACAACGGTTCTGGTCGGGCACGCAGAGGGTGCCATCGCAGCTGCCGCCAGAGGTACACTCGATCTTGTCATCACAAGGGTCGCCCGCAGTGACGGCGGTGTGGGTGCACGTCCCGTCTTCGGTGCAACTGTCGGCCGTGCAGTCGTTTCCGTCGTCGCAGAGGAAGTTGTTCACACAGCCTTCGCCGGGCTCGCACAGGTCTTCGGTACACGGGTTGCCGTCGTCGCAGTCGACGGGAAGTCCTTCGCAGGGAGCCCCACCGCCGAGCACCGTGATGGAGGCGCCCGCGCCGACGACGACGCCGCCGTTCTCGAGGATGGCGGGGCCCGCGGACGGCGTCGCGCCGAGCGACGTCTTCCAGACCTCACCACCGGCGTTCGGCTCGAGTGCGTAGCCGAAGGTGTCCGCGCAAGCGACATAGACGACGCCATCGCCGCCCATCGCCATCGGCACCTGCACGGCGCCGCCCAGGGTCGTGACCCATTTCTCGGTGCCGTCGGCGGCGGCGAGCCCGTAGACCTTGCCCGCCTGATTGGCCGCGACGAGCAGGCCGCTCTCACCGAGGACCGGCGAGACGGCGATGCCGCCGGGGAGCGACGTCTTCCACTTGGGAGTGCCGGACGGCGTGAACGCGTAGAGGTTCGCTTGCAGTCCGAAGAGAGCTGCCACGTACACGGTGCCATCGGGCCCGATGACGGGTGCAGCACGGACGTCGCCTTCGGTCTCGACGAACCAAACCAGCTCGCCTTTTGCCGAAAGCGCGTAGACGTAGGGCTTCTTGCCGGCCGCGGCGTCGCCGTTGGCACCGATGATGATGGTGCCGTCCGCTCCGATGGCCGGGGTCCCCTCGACCGGGCCCTCGGCGGCGAAGGTCCAGGCCTCGTGGCCCCAGATGTCAGTGGCGTGGACGAACTTGTCGCGCGAGCCGACGACGACGAGGCCGTCCGGATGAAGGCCGGCCGAGCCACGAATCGCGCCACGGGTCTCGTACTTCCAGCGAAGGAGCCCCGTTGGCTCGAGGGCGTAAAAGAAGCCGTCGAGGGAGCCTACGTAGACGGCGCCGTCGGCCCCGATGGCAGGCGACGCTTCGATGGTCGCGCCGGTCGTGAAGGTCCATGCAGACGTTCCATCGGCGTTGAGCGCGACAACGTTGCCGCTGTTCACGCCCGCGATGAGCCGGCCCTCGGATGAGACGACGATGGTGCCAGACGGCGACGAGCTCACCGATTGCGTCCAAGTCACTACGGGCAGACGGGTGCCGATGAAAGGAGATGCACCCGTGCGCGTCAGCGACCGGCCTGTCATGGGCCAAGCGCTGTTCGCTGGGCCGGGTGTTCCCGGCTCGGCGACTTCTTCGACGTCGGCGGTGTCGTCTGCTGAAGGTCCTGTGTCTTCTTTGGGGTTCAGGAACTCGAGATCGAGGGTGTCTTCTGGGACAGGGGGCGCCGTCGTCCCGCCTTCCTCGGTGCATGCTCCTGCCAACAGCGCGGCGACGACAGCGAGTATCGAACGAACTGGGTACCTGGGAGAGCGGGGCATCGGAGCGGGAGGACGGAAAAGTCGCATGAAGCGTTTTACCCGTTCGCGCCTGCCAAGGGAAAGGGGACTTTACAACGATCGACTCTGTGGACAGACGCAACCAAAGGCGCCGGACCTCGGTAGCGGTGGCACTCGGCGATACACGTCGAGTCCGCCGCAGTTTAAGGTTTATCCGACCTTCGCACGGCGTCGCGCGAAAGCGACGCGTTGTCGTTGACTTCGAGCAAATGCGCGGTTAGACCCCGCGCCTTACAACCCGGCAGCATCAGCCCGGGCAAGCGGAGGAACTCAGTGTCGAAGAAGAACTTCCTGTTCACGTCGGAGTCGGTCAGCGAAGGCCATCCGGACAAGGTCGCCGACCAGATCAGCGACAGTATCCTCGACGCTTGCCTCGCCCAGGATCCAAAGAGCCGTGTGGCTTGTGAGACTCTCGTGACGACGGGCCTCGTGCTCATCGCCGGCGAGATCACGACCGAGGGCTACGTCGACATGGGCACGACGGCCCGCGCTGTCATCGATCGCATCGGCTACAACGACCCGAACCTCGGCTTCGAAGCGTCGACGGCCGCCGTGCTCGTCACGATCGACCGTCAGTCGCCGGACATCGCGCAAGGCGTGGACGAGGACAAAGGGCTCCATAAGGAGCAAGGGGCCGGCGATCAGGGCCTCATGTTCGGCTATGCGTGTGATCAGACCGACGTGCTGATGCCGATGCCGATCGTCCTCTCGCATCGCCTCGTCGAGCGGCTCGCGACCGTGCGTCACAACGGCACGCTCCCGTGGCTGCGCCCGGACAGCAAATCGCAGGTCACCATCGAGTACAAGGACGGCCGCCCGGTTCACGTCGACACCATCGTCGTGTCCACGCAGCACACCGAAGACGTCGACTGGGCTACGATCAAGAGCGCCGTGTTCGAGCACGTGATCCGGCCGACGATCGACCCGAGCCTGCTCACAGACAAGACCATCATCCACGTCAACCCGACGGGCCGCTTCGTCACGGGTGGTCCTAAGGGCGACTGCGGTCTGACTGGCCGCAAGATCATCGTCGACAGCTACGGCGGCTGGGGCCGTCACGGCGGCGGCGCCTTCTCGGGCAAGGATCCCACGAAGGTCGACCGTTCGGCCGCCTACTTCGCCCGCTACGTCGCAAAGAACGTGGTCGCCGCGGGCCTCGCTCGCGAGTGCGAGATACAGGTCGCCTACGCCATCGGCGTCGCGCGCCCAATGAACGTCTACGTCAACAGCTTCGGGACGAGCACCGTCGACGACGAGCGCCTCGGCGCCATCGTGCAGGAGCTCTTCGACTTCCGTCCGCGTGCGATCATCGACACGCTGGACCTTCGTCGCCCGATCTACCTCGCGACGGCGGCATACGGCCACTTTGGCCGCCACCCCGATCCGACCGCCGGCACCTTTACCTGGGAGCGCACCGACCGGGTCGAGGACCTCAAGAAGGCGGCTGGCCGCTGACGCGGTAGGCGCACCACAGCGCCGGTTCGCGGGGCTGAGTCCCCCGATCCAGCCCTGTGGATTCGCCTTGACAGCACTTTAGTCACCCCTTAGTGTCCGCGCTCCGCGAATGAGGCCAAGCCTCATCGCAGGAGCAGTAGCGGCACTCATCAGGCGGAGTTCAGCCCCACGGGGGCCCTCCGACCCGAACTCTTCGGAACAACGCCGAAGACCTTGGCGAGAGACACGATGAAGACGGTCAGCATCAAGACGACGGAAGCCGAGCGCAAATGGTACGTGGTCGACATGGAAGGGCAGACGCTCGGCCGTGCCGCCGCCCGCATCGCGGCGGTGCTTCGGGGCAAGCACAAGGCAACCTTCACGCCCAACGCCGACACGGGCGACTTCGTGATCGTGCTCAACGCCGACAAGTTCGTGCTCACGGGCAACAAGCTGCTGCAGAAGCGCTACTACAACCACTCGGGCTACCTCGGCGGCATGAAGACCACCACGGTTCCCCGACTCAAGGTCGAGCACCCGGGTGAGGTGGTTCAGCGCGCCGTTCAAGGCATGCTGCCCCGCGGCCCGCTCGGCTACAGGCTTCTGAAGAAGCTAAAGATCTACGCCACGGGCGAGCACCCGCACGCCGCGCAGACGCCCGAACCCCTGAACCTCGCCAAGATCTGACAGGACACCCGGCATGACCACTGCAATCGAAGCTACCGGCCGCCGCAAGCTGGCCGCCGCCCACGCCTGGATGACTCCCGGCACGGGTAAGATCACCGTCAACGGCCGTTCGGACGACGAGTTCTTCCGTCGTGCCGCGCTGTCGATGATCATTCGTCGTCCACTCCAGCTCGTTGAGGTCGACCAGCAAGTCGACATCGCGGTGAAGGTGAAGGGCGGCGGGCTCGCCGGTGCCGCTGGCGCGGTTCGCCATGCCATCTCGCGTGCGCTCTGCGAGTACAACGAGAACTTCCGCCCGCTGCTGAAGAAGGCTGGTTTCCTGACGCGTGACCCGCGCATCAAGGAGCGCAAGAAGCCCGGTCTCCGTGGCGCTCGCGCTCGGTTCCAGTTCAGCAAGCGCTGAGATTTTCCATCCTCGCCGCCAGGCTTCGGTCTGGCAGCGAAGATACAGAGTCAACGTCAGGGGATCTTCGGGTCCCCTTTCGTGTTTAAGCCCACAGCTGCCGTTCTAGGAACTTGCTGCTTTTCTCCCGTCGCATGCCTTCGCGCTTTCCTTCGATAGCGGCGTCAGGTGTCTGTGATACGTCCTCACGTACCTTTTGATACGCTCCGGGCGTTTCTCCCTCGGGGGACGCGGGGGTGTCCCCCGCCAGCAAGCGCAAGAACAGCCTTCCTCGCTCTCGCAGGGAATGGCTTCGGCCTGCTCGGTCCGAAAAACAGCCGGTTCCTAGGCGGCTCCACCAGCGCTCAGGGAGGGCCGGACTCGCCCCACCCGAAGCCAAGCCGCAGCGAGAGCAGCTCTGGCAGGCTCATGCCGCCGCCCACGACGCCCATGCGATACCAGTAGCCGATGCCGAGGCCGACGCTGATCATGGCGCCTTCGTCGTAGGAGACCGCATAGCCGCAGACGAGCGCCGCGCCGACGGTGCGTCCGCTCTCGCCAGCGACGTAGGCCTCGATGTCTCCTACTTGAATGGAGGCGAAGCCGCCCGACAGCGGCCGCTCGAAGAAGTACATGCCCGAGACCATCGCGCCAAGGCCGAAGCCATGCGCAGGGAACTCGTCGCCCTCGATGTACCAGACGACCACGGGGTAGACCGCGAGCGCCCATTGGTCCGGGAGCGCGATTCGGAGCTCAGCGCCGAGCATCGGCTTCATCGAGAGCGAGGAGGTTAGGACGTCGATGGGATAGAAGAGGACGGAGAGGTCTCGCCCGGGCCCGAGCTTGGAGTACTCCTCGAATGGATCGGGGCCAACCGCAGGAAATCCCTCCTGTTCCCACTCGGGACCGAAGTCCGGGGGCACGGCCAACGCGGGCGACGCGCTCAGAGCAGCGAGCACCACGGACCATTGGGTTCGACGCGAGACGTTCACCCCTGAGCGAAGCCCGGTTGGGCGATACGAGGGTCTTGGGGACCGTCGACGGCCTCGACCTCGACCCCGTGTTGGCGGAGGTACTCGACGCCATTGGCGCCGGCATATCCGCCGCCAACGACGATGACGCGCGTGATCCCGGAGTGGTGCAGGAGCTTGGCGCACATGAGGCAGGGCTCGCCTGTCACGAAGAGCCAGGCACCTTGCATGCGCACACCGGAAGCGGCGCAGTTGCAGATGACGTTCATCTCGGCGTGGTGGCAGCCCACTTCCATGCGGGTCCCCGACGGGACGGCGTGAACGTCACGGAGGCACTCCTCCCCGCCGCAGAGCCGGCCGCCCCCACGGGGCCCGCCGTTATACCCGTCCATGAGAACGACGTTGCGCTCGGGATCGAGGAGTAGCGCTCCGAATTGGCGGCGCGGGCAGTTGGAGGCCTTCGCGAGCGCGAGACATTGTTCGATGCGAATTCGGACGTGCTTCTCTTTCACGGACTCCCCTGCTCAGTCGATGCGCCATTGTGCCCGGCGCTTGAACGTGCGGCAAACCTGGCCGCGGCCTAAATCGTCGGCCTCCGGTGCGCGAAATCGCTCCGCGCATTGGCCTGAACGGCCAATGCGCGGAGCGATTTCGCGGCACCTCCGACCGACGATTTAGGCGGGATCAACGTTCGGCAGCGCTGAGGCTCGCACCGACGAGCCCACCCCAGCGCTGATTCGGGAGCGCCGTATAGCCCTGCAGGCGTTTGCGACGTACCACGGGCGTGTCAGCGTGCCATAGCGGGATGACCGGCAGATCGAGTGCGAGCGCCGCTTGGACCTCGTCGTAGAGCTGCTTGCGTCGCTTTCGGTCGAGTGTGATGCGCCCGAGCTCGAGCCGGCAGTCGACCTGCGGGTTCGCGTAGCCCATGCGGTTGGCCGTGCTGTAAGGCGTCGGGTCGCCGAAGGCTGTGAACACCGCGTTCTGAATGGCGCTTCGCGTCGCGAGGGTCGCCCACCCGGCACAGACGGGATCACCCCGGATGGCGTCCGAGAGCGTCCCGGGCGGCAAGAAGCGTCGGTCGTAACGGGCATAGACGCTGGCGGCTTCGGTTGCACCGCGGTCCTTCTGCGGGGTCGCCAGCGAGTGGAGCATCCAGCGATAGAGGTCGGGCTCCATCGGCTCGGGTTGATCGAGGAGGTAGGCGTCGAAGTTGCCCGAGCGGATGTCGGCGAAGAAGGTGGAGAACTCGTAGCTGCGAACGTCAACCTCGACGCCGGCCTGCTTCCAACCCTCGGCGATCATTCGTGCGATCGCGCGCCGCAGGCGGTGAGTCGAGACCTTCATCGTGAGTGTCAGCGGCCGGCTCGGGCCGTAGCCGGCCGCGGCGAGCAGGGCGCGCGCGCGCGGGATGTCGAATGGGTACGTGGCGACGTCGCGGTGATAGGACCAGTGCAGCGGCGAGAACATGCCGGTCGCGAGGGTGGCGTGGCCGGCGAGGTGGCTGGCCACGATAGTCTCGCGAGGCGTCGCGTACGCGAGCGCTTGCCGGACGCGCACGTCGTCGAGACCTTCGCGGCGCAGGTTCAGCGCGACATAGCTGAAGGCAATCGACGGCGCCCAGTCGACCACTAGTCTCCGGTTTGCCTCGAGTTCACGTGCCAGGACGGGCGAGATGGTGCCTTGGAGGAGGTCGGCGGTGCCGCTGAGAATGCTCAGAATACGCGTGCCTTCGTCGACCGCAGTGACGAAGCTGAGGTAGCGCGTCTTGGGAGCGAGGAGCGCTTTCGGCACCGCTTCGCCGACCTCGAGCGCGTGGTGCGGCAGTTTAGCGACCGGCGGGACCGGCGCCGCTTCGAGGTCGACGCGCTTGCCGTCCATGGCGAGCAAACGGTAGGGACCGCAACCGACGAAGCGCGTGCCGTCGAAGCGCCCGCCGAGCGGCTCGACGATGTGCTTTGGTACGATGCCGAGCACGAGGTCGGTGAGGAAGGTCGCGAGAGGCTCCTTGAGCCGGAATGAAACGGTGAGGGGATCGATGGCGGTGACGGACTCGAAGGCCGCCGCGTAGGCGTCCCGGAGTGGCGAGCCGAGCGCGGGATCCATAACGGAGTGGAACGTGTAGACGACGTCGTCGGCCGTCACAGGGACTCCGTCGTGCCACCGGAGCCCCTCGCGAAGTGTCACGAGCCAAAGAGCGGGGTCACGCGGATCCTGGTCCCACCGGGCTGCCATGGATGGCTCGGGGATCAGCTTGGCGTTGTCGACCGACGCGAGGCTCGCGAAGACGAGGCGCGACACGCGCACGCTCACGGCGTCGGTCACGAAGCGCGGGTCGAGCGTCTTCACCTTGTCGTCGATGACGACGACGATGCGGTCGTCCTTGGAGCCGGGGAAGGGCGCGTCGTGGGTGCAAGCCGCCATGACCAGTGCGAGCAGTACGAGTCGGTTCACGCAGTCGGCCTCTCGCGAGACTCCACGGCCATCTCGGCGAGGCCCCCTTCCACCGTGACTGCCGGTGCGTAGCCGAGGTCCCGACGCGCTTTCGAGTCGACGATGGTTACCTCCTCGCCGGCGAGCAGGACCGCCATCTTCGTGATAGGAGGTGCCGTCGTCTTACCCAACAGGCGCCAGACCAGCTCGCAGACGCTTGCGAGCGCCTTGGCCAGCCAGAGCGAGACCGACTTCGAGCCAGCGTCCACGCCCACCGTAGCGAGGTAGGCGCCGAGGAAGTCGCGCATGAGACGCGGTTCGCCGTCGGTGAAGTAGTAGATCTCGCCCTTCTTGCCGCGTTCAGCCGCGAGCAACAGGCCCTGAACGGCGTTGTCGACATGGCAGGTGGATGTGAGATGCATCCCCCCGCCGATCCAGGCGAAACGGCCCTTGCGCACCTTGTCGGCCAGTGCGGGGAGGAGCGTCGTATCACCCTTGCCCCAGATGAGACGAGGACGGCAGATGACGGCGTCGAGACCCTCACCCATCGAACGCCTCACCGAGTCCTCGGCCTGGCGCTTCGACTCGCCGTAGAAGCCGACCGCTGGGATAGGTGGAGGCACGGCTTCGTCGACGCGGACGAGGGGGCGCCCGCACAAGATCGCTTCGGTGCTGACGTGAACGAGCCGAGCGCCAGCGGTGCGCGCTGCGCGAGCGACATTGGCGGTGCCGAGGACGTTCGCGCGATGAAATCCATCCCAGGGACCCCACTCTTCGGCGAGGGCGGCGCAGTGAAAGACCAGATGGGCCCCGCGTGCCCCGACGTCGAGGGCACGGCGGTCGTCGAGATCGCCTCGGATGGCTTCTGCGCCCAGACTCTCTACGCGGCGGACGGCCCTTTCGGAGCGTGCGAGCGCGAGGACTCGGTCGCCGCGCGCTCTCAGCGTGCTGATGAGGCGCCCGCCTAGAAAACCCGAGCCACCGGTGACGAAGACGTGAGTCATGACATCACCGTATAGCGACGTACGGGCTCGTAGGACGAAGAAATCGGGGCCCGAGGCGCAGCGGATGCTCTTTTTTTGCGGCGGCCCAAGAGCCCCCCTATTCTCGCGTTCGTGGAACTGAAGCACAACGACCCTGTCGCCGGCCTCCGTAAGGACGAGCTATCGCTCATCGTGCAACCCGCCCAGTCGGGACACCATGCGCTCTTCGAAGAGGGGCTCATCGAGCGCGCGCTCGCGGCCCCGATGCCGCAAGGCGACCACGGCGCGATGGTCGAGCAAGTCGACGTCGCCCTCCGCAATCTGCTCGCGCCGGGGGAGCTCTCGCAGAAGCGCGAGTTGGTGGCTGCCTTGCCTGAGACCGTCCAGCACGTCGTCGTGAAGCTTTACTTCCGGCTGATGGATCAAGTGCTCGCGGTAGGTGGCGGCTTCGCTCTTCATTGAACTATCTCGGCGCGATGGGCCATTCGGCGCATCACACCACTCGGCGGTCCTCGGTGACGCGTCGGTCATTGTCCTTTGGTCGCTTGCCGTGATCGCGGCCGGTAGGTAAGCTCCTCCACCGTGGCAAGTATCGATAGTCGTCCTCCGAAGTTCCTCCATGCCGGCAAGACCGACGTGGGCATGAAGCGTAATCACAACGAGGACAACTTCGAGCTCGTCCCAGAACATGGCCTGTTCCTCGTCGCCGATGGCATGGGTGGGCACGCGAGTGGTGAGGTGGCTAGCCAGATCGCCATCGAGACCATCTCCGCCTTCTTCCGGGATGCGTGCTCCGACTTGGACATCACCTGGCCCTACAAAGAAGAGAAGTCTCGGTCAAACATCGAGAACGTCTTCGCGAACGCGGTCCGCTACGCCAACCTTCGCGTGTTCGAGAAGGCGTCGGAAGACTCGCGCTACAAGGGCATGGGCACGACCTTCGTCGGGATAACCTTCCGCGACAAGCGGCACTTCGTGGCTCACGTGGGCGACTCCCGCTGTTACCGCGTCCGCAACGGCAAGCTCGAGCACATGACGGAGGACCATTCCCTCCTCAACGATTACAAGAAGATGGCCAAGCTCACGGCCGAAGAAGAGCGCAACTTCCCGCACAAGAACATCATCGTGCGGGCGCTCGGTATGAAAGAGACCGTGCTTGTAGACATCGGCTCGGACTCGCTGCACGTTGGCGACATCTTCATCCTCTGCTCGGACGGCCTCAACGGCGAAGTACCCGACGACGAGATCCTCGAGATCACCATGCAGAACTTGGATGATCTCGACGCCATGTCGTCGACCCTCATCTCACGCGCCAACGCCCACGGCGGAAAAGACAACGTCACCGTCGTCGCCATCCGCATCGTTGAACCCTGAGTCATCTCATGTGGTTTCGCACCACCGTACTCCACCAGCCTGACCCGCGCTGAACGCCGCCTGCCGCGGTAGGCCACGTGCCTCCTAGGCCGTGTGTTCGTGCCCGATACCCTCGACGCGCCCAAATCTGTCTTGCTCGTCCCCGCGCCGCGGGACCTGGAGTACCCGATGTCTGCTCAGGCCACGACCTCTTCCGAACACCGCCACGGCCACGTCAGCCTCGAACACCGCAACCTGCGCAAAGATGAGTTCTGGCGAGCCATCCCTGCCTACGCTAGCGTCGACCGCGCGACCTTTCTCGACCATCGTTGGCAGGCGCGCCAGACGGTCACCAAGCCCAAAGACCTCGTGGCCGCGGTACAGGACCTAGTCTCGCCCGAGTTCATCGCTGACGTCGAGGCCGGCTTCCGCATGTCGCCGATGGCGGTCCGCGTCTCGCCTTACATGTTGTCGCTCATCGATTGGAAGAGCCCGTACCGCGACCCCATCCGAACGCAGTTCATCCCACTCGGCTCGCGGCTCCTGCCCGACCACCCGCTCCTGACCCTCGACTCGCTCGGCGAGCAACGGGACGCCCCGGTCCCCGGGCTCACGCACCGCTATCCAGACAAGGCGCTCTTCCTCGCCCTCGACACCTGTCCCGTATATTGCCGTTTCTGTACGAGAAGTTACGCGGTCGGGTCCGATACGGACGAGGTCGAGAAGGTCAGCCTGAAGGTCGACCGAGAGCGCTGGGCCAAGGCCTTCGAGTACATCGCGCGTACGCCCTATCTCGAGGACATCGTGGTCAGCGGCGGCGACTCGTACCAGCTCAAAGCGTCGCAGATCACGGACATTGGCGAGTCGCTTCTCGCCATCCCGCACATCCGTCGCATCCGCTTCGCGACCAAGGGCCCGGCGGTCATGCCGATGAAGCTCATCACCGACACGGAGTGGTCGGACGCGCTCTGCCGCATCGTGGAGAAGGGGCGCAAGCAGAGCACCGAAGTCGTCGTTCACACGCACTTCAACCACCCGAACGAGATCACCGACATCACGCGAGAGGCCATCGACATCCTCTTCCAGCGCGGCGTGGTGGTCCGAAATCAGGCGGTCCTCCAGCGCGGCGTGAACGACGACCTCGAGACCTGGCGGCTCTTCGTGCGCCGTCTCGGCCAGATCCACGTGCAGCCTTACTACGTCTACGTCCACGACCTCGTCCGTGGCGTCGAAGATCTGCGCACCACGGTCGCGACCGCCATCGAACTCGAGAAGGGCATCCGTGGCGCCACGGCCGGCTTCAACTCGCCGACCTTCGTGGTCGACGCGCCGGGCGGCGGCGGCAAGCGCGACGTCCACTCCTTCGAGTACTACGATCCGGAGACCGGCGTCTCGGTCTACCGCAGCCCGAACGTGGACCCGGACAAGC